>NZ_JBQYLH010000049.1:0-574 GCF_052677165.1 Sunxiuqinia sp. sy24 | reverse complement strand
TGTCTGCCGGGAAATACAAAGATGTGGAGGCAACATCATTTGGCATGCGCGAATTAGGAGTTGAAAATACCACATTCACCATTAACGGTAAACGCACCTATATGCGTGGAAACCTCGAATGTTGTATCTTCCCCGAAACAGGTTATCCACCCATGACAATTGATGGCTGGATGAACGTATTGAAAACCATGAAAAGCTATGGACTAAACCACATGCGTACACATTCGTGGTGCCCTCCTAAAGCAGCATTCGAAGCGGCAGATATTCTGGGGATGTATATCCAGGCTGAAGCTCCTCGTGCCAATGTTTATAATGACACGGTGCGGGATAAGTTCATTATGGACGAATTATTGCGCATCAATAAAGCCTATGGAAATAATCCGTCTTTTATGTTCATGACCAGTGGCAACGAGTTAAGTCAACAAGGTCCAGATGAAGGGATTAATGCAGCGATGATCGCAAAGGCTAAGGAAGACGATAACCGTCATTTGTACTCCACCACTTCGGGCGGACATGGCATGGATCATAAGCAAAGCCGAACAAAAGTGGATGAATACCGGGTTGGAGGACAAAG
>NZ_JBQYLH010000048.1:0-639 GCF_052677165.1 Sunxiuqinia sp. sy24 | reverse complement strand
ACGGTATAGAACGGGTGAGAATTCATCCCAAAGCTGAACATCATCTCCCATATAAACAATGCCCTCAATAGTGGACACGCCTTCGTCAACCTTAAAATTAAGGGTCTGGCTTCCAGCTTTTATCCCATTTTCTTTTAGCTCAGCTCTTAGCTTAATTTTTCCTTCAACTGCCACACCGGTTTTGTTGTAGATCTTACAAGTTACTTTGGCCTGTTTATTTTTGATATCAGGATAAACACGTATATCATCCATGTATACGGGATCTTTAACTTGTAATTCTATGCGACCAATAATTCCGTTCCAATTGCTTTGGGTGTGTTCAGACACAGAAGAAGCAAACATTCCTAAGCTGAATGGGTATTTATTATCTACACAAATGGTTAACGTATGTTTTCCAGGCTTCAGAAACGGTGTGAGGTCGTATTGCTGAGCCGTACTCAAACTATTTTCAGAACCTACATATTGGTTGTTAACCCAAACCTGCGTAATCCAGTGGCAACGTTCCAAAAACAATACAAAATGTTTGTTGCTCCAGTTTTTAGGAATTTCAATTTCACGCTTATACCAGGCTTTCCCTACGTAATAGTGTGGGCGTATAAGCGCATTATAAGGATCTTCGTATTTTTCCGGTTCTCCCAA
>NZ_JBQYLH010000047.1:0-699 GCF_052677165.1 Sunxiuqinia sp. sy24 | reverse complement strand
AACTTCAATTATTTGCTTACTTATTTTGCTAAGCAATTTCTCATTTGGGCAGACAGCAGATACGCTGATTGTCCAAAATAGCAGTGATCGCAATTGGTGGGCCGGAATTATTGGTCTCGGACAGTTGATGCCTTTGCAGGAAAACTTCGAAGTGAACACCTATGGAAAAGGATTTGGCAACCAGGTACAACCCCTGTTACTATCGGATCAGGGGGATGTCATTTGGAGCGAATCTCCTCTGCACATCATCCTCAAATCAGGTCAGTTAACCGTAATCAGTAATGACAAAATCATCCACTCCGAAGGTCATGGAAACCTGAAGGGAGCCTACTTGCATGCCAGTAATACTTACTTTGCTCCTTCAGGCAAAACCCCTGATGAAATTCTGTTTACAAGCCCTCAATACAACACCTGGATTGAGTTAATGTATGATCAGAATCAAAAAGATATTCTGAAGTATGCCCACGCCATAAAAGGCAATAACTATCCGGCAGGCGTATTGATGATTGACGACAACTGGCAAGAAGATTATGGCAAGTGGAACTTTCATGAAGGACGATTTGATGATCCTAAAGCCATGATGGATGAGTTACACGATATGGGATTTAAGGTGATGCTGTGGGTATGCCCCTTTGTGAGCCCCGACTGCGATGTGTATCGTGCACTGGATAAAAAAGGCTATTTCATCAAAGACAAGTC
>NZ_JBQYLH010000046.1:0-709 GCF_052677165.1 Sunxiuqinia sp. sy24 | reverse complement strand
AACGTTGCCAGCAATTTGTAACGACAGTACTAACATGAAAACTGGATTAAAAATATTATTGACATTACTACCAAATTTTGTTTTCGGACAGATTGATTTAATACCTCCAATTGATACTTCTTTGGTTTTCTTACCAAGTATCATTTCGACAACAAATTTAGAGCATAGCAGCCCTTCGATAAATATTGACAATAATTTGATTTGTTGGTCGATTTGGGAAAGACCAAAACCTGAGAATCCCAAACAGAAGATTAAGATTCTGAATTATAACTCTGATTCTGTGCCAATGACAATTGAATTTTCTGGAGAATTTACAGATGGTGGACCGATTTGGATTAATCCAAATAAGATACTTTTTTACTCTAAGAGACCAATTGTTAATAGCAAACCAAATGAATTGACTAATGATTTGTGGATATGTGAGAAAATTGACAATAATTGGAACGAGCCATATTGTTTAAAGTTTTCAGAGTATACAAGATTTGCAGTTTCGCCTACAATAACAAATTCTGGCACCATATATTTTGTTGGGTTTGCGGATAGTGTAGAAAACAACATGGGGATTTATTATTCAAAACTAGGAGATTCAGGGTACGAAAAACCAAGACTTCTCTCAACTTCGATTAATTCAAAGTATTTCGACTGGACACCATTCATTGCAGATGATGAATCATATTTAATTTTCTCATCAAACAGACCCGGGAGTAGA
>NZ_JBQYLH010000045.1:0-870 GCF_052677165.1 Sunxiuqinia sp. sy24 | reverse complement strand
ATCGCCGGTAACGCGACGCTGGCGCGAGCCGAAACCAACTGCTTTAGTCGGGTGCTTGCCTGCAAACCAGTTGATCACATCGATGTTGTGAATGTGCTGCTCCACAATGTGGTCGCCCGATAACCACAACCAGTTTACCCAGTCGCGAATCATGTATTCCATTTCGCTCCAATCGGCATTCGGATTGCGATGCCACAGTTTCGACTGGTTCCAGTAACAGTTAGCGCTCACAATGTCGCCGATAGCACCATTGGCAATTTGCTTGTATACTTCAATATAATCACGCTGGTGACGACGCTGAGTTCCGGTTACGATCTTGAGTCCGAGTGATTCAGCTTTTTTAGCTGTAGCCATCACTGAACGAATTCCCGTTGGATCAACAGCTACCGGCTTTTCCATAAACACATGCTTGCGGGCCTGCACGGCTGCCGCAAAATGCTCCGCCCGGAAATGAGGGGGCGTAGCCAAAATCACTACGTCAACACCCGAGTCAATTACTTTTTCGAAAGCATCAAATCCTACAAATATATTTTCATCAGCCACTTCATTGTTGGCCTGTTTTTTCAATTTATTCCGGCAATCGTCAATACGATCCTGGAAAACATCGCCCAAAGCATGAATAACCAAGTTGGGGCCTGCATTTAAAAAGTCGAGTGCTGCACCCGATCCGCGGCCACCACAGCCAATTACGCCCGCTTTGATCGGTTTTCCATCCGGTGCCTGATCCAATAAAGGCGGCAGGTTCAGTTCAACCACTTTTTTCTTTTCGGTACACGATACCAGTGCATTGGCTCCTATTACGCCAACAGCACCTATAGCTGCTGCATTGGTTAAAAATTTACGTCTTGAGAAATTCGATTTTTCTGTCAT
>NZ_JBQYLH010000044.1:0-1007 GCF_052677165.1 Sunxiuqinia sp. sy24 | reverse complement strand
GTATACGAGACCCGTACGTACGGTGGTGTGAGAGGCGCTCCGGTGGGCTATTAGCTCACCGGCCGTCTACTCGATTATAGCCATGTGCTTTTTATTTTTTTATCCATTTTACAATAGCAACAGCATCTTTCCATTGTTCAGCAATTGCTCCATCTGTTTCGTAATTGAAATAGTTCTCAAAGTCAAGTAAAATTTTTCTTGCTTTCTGTTCTCCATTTAAAGCGAGAATTTCAAGTTTTCCAATGACATTTTCCAGGACATTCATTTCTCCATTTACTTTAATACTATCCAACTCGTTGTAAAATTTTTCTATTCTTTCTTTTTCAATTTTAATTTCTTCAAAATTGGGGGTTTGTCCTGTTGCCAATACTTTTACTCCATTCTTGAGTACTTTCTCAATTCCAATTGGAACTTGTATCCATTTCCAATTGTCCCCCGCTGGAAGATATTTTAATTCTATTATTACTAATATTCCATTTTCTATAGAAACTTGGCAATTCTGAACTGCATCATATTGTGTCAATGAGATTCCTGTTTTGCAATTGAAAACATCAAATTCTGATATCAACACTATACTATCAGAAATCTTCTTTTCTTCGTAGCCACAAACAGAAATTTTATCTCCATCTGAGAACTCAACTGTCAAACTTGGTTTATCATTCTCAGTTGAGCCAATCCCGTCAAAACATCCACAGTCTTTGTTTTGACTAAACAATAAATTTGAGATTAGAAACAGAATACTTATTAAAATTGCATTTCTCATGATTTGTAGTTTTTTCAGCATTGGCTATAACACTTGTATACCCACAGTCTTGTGGATATATTCGCTTTAGTTGGATGTGTTTTTGGTGGTTAAAACACTGGTTGTGTCGGGGTGGTAACTGTAGTAGGGTCGTTCTCTCATTGGTTTTTTAGGTTTAGATTTGTAAGTAAGTTGGTTAGCTTATAGACAAATATAATATTATTGTTTCAATAGTCAATTTCATCCAATAGATCGGGTGTCTGAA
>NZ_JBQYLH010000043.1:0-1341 GCF_052677165.1 Sunxiuqinia sp. sy24 | reverse complement strand
AATATTCTCTTTTTATTAGCCGATGATATGGGCTATGGAGAACTGGGTAGTTATGGGCAGCAACAAATAAAAACCCCGGTGCTGGATAGTTTGGCTCAAGAAGGAGTACGATTTACCAGTTTTTATGCGGGGTCTTCCGTATGCTCTCCTTCCCGTGCGGTACTAATGACCGGGAAACATGCGGGGCATGCGAGTATCCGTGGAAATAGCGGGATTTACGATAATGATATTTGGAAAAGGGTGCCCTTAAAAAAGGATGAGCTAACCCTGGGGGAAATGATGAAAGGAGCCGGTTATCAAACGGCTTTCATTGGCAAGTGGCATTTGGATGATCCGAATGACGAATCAACCTGGGCTATGAACCGGGGATTTGATTACGCTATACAGGAACAATGGCCCTCCCGGTTTGGGGGGAAATACTATGATGAACTGGTACACTGGATCAACATCGATCATGATTCCATTCGTTACGATCAGGAAAAATATGATTGTATTGATGAATTTCGAACCAATTTTGTCTTGGATTATCTGGATCAAAAAGAAGATAATAAACCCTTTTTTATAACCATGTCGTATCGGATTCCTCATGGGCATGAGCGCTATACCCGAAACAAGGATTTGTATGCAGATCAGGAGTGGCCGGAAACCGAGCGGCGACATGCGGCACGTATTACTTTACTCGACAAACAAATTGGACGATTACTAAAAAAGCTGGAGGAGACAGGAGAACTGGACAATACCGTAGTTTTCTTTACCAGCGATAATGGCGGACATCGGGAAGGTGGGCATGATCATCGCTTTTTTGATAGCTGCGGAGGATTGAAAGGTTATAAGCGAGACATGTATGAAGGGGGGATTCGTATACCTCTGATTGCTTATTGGAAGGATAAAATCGAACAAGGTACTGTGTCTGAACATGTGGGGGCATTTCAGGATTTCATGCCAACTATGGCCGCAATTGCTGGCATTGATATTCCGGAACATACCGATGGAATATCGTTTTTACCTGAATTGACCGGTAAGGAACAACCCAAGCACGAATATTTGTATTGGGAGTTGCAAATTGATGGCTGGGGAACTAAACTTCCCGATGGTGGTTTTAGGCAGGCTGTACGTATTGGCAAATGGAAAGGAGTTAGATATGGCGTTGAATCTCCCATTGAACTCTATAACCTGGAAGAGGACTTGTTTGAGACAACAAATGTGGCAAGTGATCATCCCGAACTTATTGAACAGGTAAAAAAACTGTTTAAAGAGAGCAGAACAGATACTGAAGGATTTCCTTTTGGAGGTAAAGTCCAGAACTATGTGGCTGCAAAAAAGTATAAGGAACGAATTGCT
>NZ_JBQYLH010000042.1:0-1460 GCF_052677165.1 Sunxiuqinia sp. sy24 | reverse complement strand
GTATACGAGACCCGTACGTACGGTGGTGTGAGAGGCGCTCCGGTGGGCTATTAGCTCACCGGCCGTCTACTCGATTGCCTGTAGTTATTTTCTAATCAATTTTATTTTCTCTTTTTCCGCATCCTCATCTTTTAAATCACTTGAAATATAATATAAAATTGTGTCTGCACTAATCCTTTCAAATATTTCATAATGAGGCTCTGACTCTAAAACGTGACTTGCTTGAAGCACATATTTATTTTCCAAATTCTTATCAGTCCAATCAATAAAAAACTCACTTTTTATAGTTCCTTGTTTGTTCATTACTGAGTCCTTTGTGAAAATCCATTCTGGTTCACTTGGATTTGTAGAATTGTACCATTTCCCAATAATCCAATCGGGTGGCTTTATCGAACAAGCTGTCAAAATGAAGGCAAAACTGATATAAAGAATCCATTTTTTCATAGTCAAGGTCTTATGTAAAAGATAAATAGTACCAACCATTCGTAATCTTTGAAAATCCAGTCACATCGTAGCCATTTATCCTAAATCGTTCTACTTTTTCGATTTTTTCCAATTGTTCTTTAGTCACAAAAAACAATCCGTATCCATTATCAATAAACCTTCTCATTATGAAAAGCACACCGAATTCACATTTCTCAATTTCGATTATGTCCGTTGTTTTAATGAATGATTTAATAATTTTCCTCTCTGAATCATTTAGCAAAACTGAATCAACTCCATATTGAAAATTTTCAACAATTAATCCATCAAGAGGTCTATTATAAATCCGTCGAATTGAGTCTTGTTGTAGAATCAAATTTATTGCTTTGTCATTGTCCTTATAAAGTTCAATTGCATATTTTCGAGTCGGTATTTTCCACAAATTCAATTGTCCTTGCAAAATTGAGAATATAACAATCAATCCTATCGTAATCAGTTTGGGAATCCAATTTCTAATTATTATCAGGCTTAGGATTATTACAGTCAAAAATATTCCAATCCGCAAAAACCATAATCCGTGTGAATTTGGAAAATCATATAATTGCAATCCTGATTTCGTGAGCAACAAAAGCAAAATTAGAATCAATTTCCATTTATTATCTGATATGTAGGTTCGTATCTTCATCTAATTACAGGCAACACTTGAATATCCACAGTCTTGTGGATATATTCGCTTTAGCTGAATGTATTTCTGTTGGTTAATAGACTGCTTAGGGGTGGTTGATGAGTGTAGGGTCGCACGGTCATAGGTTGTTTCGATTTTTAGTTTCGCCGATCAATTTACAAAACTTTACAAAACAAATGCCTACGTAAACTCATTTTATTCTTATTTTAAGCAAAATGACTCTGTTTAATCAGGACTTCCAACCAACGAACTCCATTTGTCGGACATTCCCTTAGAGGTAGTGTTCAACAAACTGTGTCAATTCTATTTTTGCTATTACAGTTTTAGTTGGCATCGTTCTTCAAATTTAATA
>NZ_JBQYLH010000041.1:0-1753 GCF_052677165.1 Sunxiuqinia sp. sy24 | reverse complement strand
GTTAGATGTAATGCTACGCATAGCACACATAACCAACAACTTACAATAATGATAGTCAACCTAAAATGTGGAGAATGCAGAAGAGTTTTTGATTACGAAGTAGGCACTCCCCGCTTGAATGAAACAACCTGGAAGCTTGAGTTTGAACACATTCCGGTTTGTCCTGTTTGTGGAGCCAGGGGGAAAGAGCTTCTGACCGAATTTGGTCAGAGTCAGATGACACAATGGCATTTGAATAATGAGGATTTCTGAATGGGGGAACCGCAAAAACATATCATTCCAGGAGAATCCATTCCGGAGAAGAAATTCCGGTTGGCGGATTTTTTCAATGCCCATTGGGATAGCTATGTTCAATCTCCCAAGAAACCTATAAAACCCGAACATTTTAAGGCTGTCAATGCCTTGAGGGTTTGCCGGACGCCTGTTTTAGGCGTTGATGTTTATGCCTGTCCGGAGTGCGGAGAGATCAAGGAGGTTTTCCACAGTTGTAAGCATCGTTTCTGTCCCACATGCAGTTGGAAAGAGACGGTGGATTGGGCAGAGAAGGTTAAATACCGTATGTTGAACATTGAGCACCGCCATGTCGTCTGCACCCTGCCTCATTCGCTGATTCCGCTGATCAAACAAAACAGTCGCATACTCCTTGGGGCCTTACAGCGTTCTGCAGCCGCTACTTTTAGCGATTGGATCGGAAACAAACACCGGTTGAAGATCGGAGTCGTTTCGGTTTCTCATACTTTCGGCGAGTTAAAAAACTACCACCCCCACGTTCACATGATCGTTTCCTGGGGAGGCGTTCATCAAAAATCCGAAGAGTTGGTACAACTGAAAGAGGATGAGTTTGTCAATTACAAATTCTTGAAAAAGAAGTTCCGGTGTAAGTTTGAAGATGAACTCGTTGCCATGTTTGATAAGGATCTCTTATTGAATGATTTTCAGGACAGGACTGATTTCATTCGGTTTATAAAATCGATTAATAAGAATTCATGGGTTATCCACCTGGAAGAACCGATCAGCCACCCGGGGAAAGTGATCCGTTACATTGGGCGATATTCGAAGCGCGCCTGTATCAGCGAATACAAGATTACCAAAATGGAAGGTGAATATATCGCATTTCGTTACAAAGATTACAAAGACAGGGATGCAGACAAAAAACCGATGGAAAAAGAAGAGGAATTGCATTACCGTGATTTCTTTCCAAGGTTGTTGCAACATGTACCGGAGCCTTACTCCCGTATGGTAAGGTATTATGGGTTGTATTCCAATAAAGGGAATTGTCCCGATGAATACCTGTATCAAGAACCTGAACCTTGTGAAGAAACGACTATCCCTGAAATGGATGATGAAAAGAATTGTGAATTCTGTAACCGGGAAATGGAATACATCCACACCTGGTTTCAGGTACGCTATTGGATCAATAAGAAAACGGGAAGTAAAAAGAACTCTCAACATATTGTAATTCGTAAAGAATTGATGAAAAAAAGAAGTGCAGCTTAGCCAGTATGGGAGAGGTATGCTCTTTAGTGAAAGAAATTAAAGAAAAACAGGGAGAATAAGAAAAATAGATAGCAACCAATTAAACAACTGAAATAAAAAGCAATGGAACAAAAAAATAAACGAGTGAAGGAAGAAAATGGTAAAAATCGAAATCCGTATATAATCAACACAAGAAATAAATAGCTACAAATTTAAAAAGGCACATACATCTAACACTAAATAAACGGCATTAAAAAGTCCGTTTATTCTTAACGTT
>NZ_JBQYLH010000040.1:0-2195 GCF_052677165.1 Sunxiuqinia sp. sy24 | reverse complement strand
CATTCTCCACATTTTAGGTTGACTATCATTATTGTAAGTTGTTGGTTATGTGTGCTATGCGTAGCATTACATCTAACGGTTGGTACATCTTGTCGGGGTGGATTTCGGGGAGCGTTCCTGTCCGAAGGACACGGAACTGCGATGCGAGAATCCGCAGTTGGCGTACCACCGAACCCCGCCCTGCAATATGTACCGTGTTAGCAAACGTTTTTTATTCAATTTTTAATTCTTTAGTTTCGTTCTTTATCCTAAATTCCAAACTGTCAATTAAGTAGATAATAAAAACAGGTATCAAATTTATATAGCCAAAGATTTCGCTAGAGTGTCTGTTTATTCTAATTTCTGAATTACTCGGCAATAAACCCAGATTAAATTTAAAAAGTAATTCATTTGTGTAATCAATTCCAATTATAAAAGAAAATCCCGCAAACATCGTAAATGCAAACCCTAAAACTGCAATTGAAGGAATTTGTATGTATTGTACAATTTTAGAATATGTAATCATCTTTTCGTGATATTTAAACAATTTAATTCCAGCATAAATTGTCATAGAGTAAAATCCTAAGAATATTAGGATTAATAGAATATTGAAAAAAGAAAAGCTACCAATAGTAAAAGCTCCATAGAGAAAAAATCCTATTCCAATAGAACCACTTATGATTTCATAAATTCCGATAATCTCAAGAAATTTTCTCTTTTTACGAATATTTTTATTTTCCCATTTCATGCAAATTATTTTTCAAAGGAATTCCAAATATTTATAAAACTTAAAGCTTCTCCTTCTAGAAGAGGCAGATGAGTTTTTTTCAATTTTGTTTTTTCAAATAATTTTTTTCTTTCAACATCTAAAACTGCAAATGTTGCCTCTTTGTAATCTCCTTTTTTCAATTTTGTATTCATTAATAACAGGATTAAATCTGCCTTCATTTGTGATAACTTATCAGCTTTAAAATAAAGTTTAATTACATAAAGCTTGTCATTGATTTCTAATCCTAATTCTGGATTTAGTTTTATTCTTAAGTCATTAGTTTTCCAATCTTTAAATGGAGGTTCAAACCATTCAACTTTCTTTCTGCCAAGAAAGGATTTGTAACTTTCTATCAATGAAGGATAACGATTGATTTTCTTTTTGTCAGTTAAATGATTTAAAATTTTATCTAGTTCTGATTTGTCTCTGTTGTGTTGGTGTAAATCAATAATTCCTTCTCTCAGAGGTTTCCAGAAATCAAATGCAGGTTGATATTCTTCACGAGAGTAAATCTGATTAACAATAGTAAATTTTGAAGTTCCAACTTTTGAAACATAATCAATAAAGTCTGTCAGGGAAATATTAATCATAGTTTTAATGTTTAGTATTTTTTGTTCAAAATGTTTGCTAACGGTCACTTGTATGTGGTCGGGCGGGATTTTCGATAGAAATCCTGTCAGACCCGCAGGAAAGTGGGCGCAAGGTCTGACTTGTCAGACCGCCAAGACACCCGCCTGCCATATTACAATTTGTTATGGTGCGTATTTTTTTCATTTTAAAATTCATTCCACTTTTGCCAAAAGTTTGATTTTGATTTCTGAAAGGTAATTTGGTTTGTCTCTTTCCATTGGTCAATGAGTGTTAATAATCCGTCTTCTTTTTCTTTAGAGTCAATCAGAAACTCAACGTCAAATATCGACTTGTCATTTTCCCTTATTTTTAGCCAATTATTTGAACCTTCAAGAAAATCTCTTTTATAAATAGGTTTGTTTTTCAACGCATTAGTTTGAATTATAATCACTTTTTGCTTCAAAGTAATGTCCTTGTTGTCAACGCATAATGAATTTTCTCCAACCGTAAATAAACCTTTTTCCGAATTTTTATTAAACTGCATGATGACAGATATTCCAATTAAAATAAATGAAGTGATTCCTAAAGTCAGTTCCAACCAAAATGGAAGCTGAATAAAAAGGCTTATAAAGTTTCCATTCGTACCTCTCGCCAGAACTGCACCTCCTAATAGAATCCCAATTATCCCTATGGAAACCCCAATTATTTTGATAATATAAAACGAGTTAGAGTTGACGATTTTGAACTCTAATTTGTCAGGCATACTATTGTTTGTTTTTGTATTCATTTAATATGCACCATAACGTTAAGAATAAACGGACTTTTTAATGCCGTTTATTTAGTGTTAGATGTATGTGCCTTTTTAAATTTGTAGCTA
>NZ_JBQYLH010000003.1:0-332541 GCF_052677165.1 Sunxiuqinia sp. sy24 | reverse complement strand
TATACGAGACCCGTACGTACGGTGGTGTGAGAGGCGCTCCGGTGGGCTATTAGCTCACCGGCCGTCTACTCGATTAGGCAAAGTACTTTATATAATTGTTTTAATCTCAGATGCATATTCAAAGGTTGCGTATAAGTAAAATACTAAACAAGAATTGATTATCTCTACTATCTCTCTCTCTGACCAATCCCTTGCATTATGCGTATCTATATTTCTGTTAGTGTAAGATAAATAGCAGAATTTACCAAACTCTGCTTCTAAAGCATCATTTATTGAAGCCCTAAATCTATTTTTATTTTTGTCCAACTTAGATAGTTTCACGATAACAGCATTTAAGCCTTTGTTGTTATTTATTATCCAACGGTAATCTGATTGATTAACTAAAAACAATATCTTTTTTAATATAGCATCAAGACTAGTCGTTATTTGTTTTAAATAATTGAGTTTATCATTACGGTCATTAGATTTTGTAAAATATTTTTCCAATGTTGGTAATAGTCTATCTTCTAATCCATCAAGATTGGACTCTGCAGTTTTGTATACAATTAAGTCATAAAAAATATTTAACCCTTCTTGAAATGTCTGAGAATAATTTGGCTGCTTTGGTTCATCAAATATTTTAGAAATTTCTCTTGTAAAAGCAACTTTTACTTCTTCCCAATTGTATTTTTCAATTGCAATTCTTGTTGGCTTTACTTTTTGCTTAAGCTCTATTACTAGTTTCCCAAATTCATCGGTTGATTTAATAAAAAATTTCTCATCCTCAAATAGCTTATAAACAAGTTGACGCTTTATTGTTGGAGTTGACGCTTTCAGTTTACTTATTATTTCATTAGCACGAAGTTTTCTTTCTGCTTTTATCTTCAATATTTGAACTATTTTTTCTCTAGTTTCTTGATGATGTCTAGGTTCTTTTGTTTTTATTCTATTCCGCTTTGGTTGAAATATTAGGGATGTATAACGACTTTTCCACTCAGGAAGAATAAACAACTCACCTTCTACCGCTAAACAGTTTTTGCCGATTAAAGCCATAAGTGAATTATATTTTGCTTGAGGTCGTATATCATGAATATTTTGAATTATCTCATCACTACTGCTAGGTTTATTCAGTTTGAAAAGTGTTTTTCGTATTAAATCTTCCAATTTATCAGTATTCTCATCCCAATCCTTTAAACCCCAGTAACCAGTCTTTTGAAGTGCAATAAATCTTTTATCTGAAGCTAAGGCTAAACTATGTCTATCATATATTCTATGAGAACTACTGCTAGAAAGCCTGTTGTTTATTTCACTTACTATTTCGTCGATATACATAACCTTACCTGTTTCGCTCAAAACTCTAAAAGCATAATGCCTTGCATTACCAAGCTTATCAAATTTAAGTTGAAAATAAAATTCTCCCGAAGACTCAAAAGATTCTATTTCAGGAAGTAAGTTCAATGCATATTTTATTAACTGTCCATCAGCTTTCTTAAACTTTTTCCTTACTTGTATAATAACATCAATCTCAGTCATTGGCAAGACTGCTTCTTTTAAAGTGTCTTTAATTATTAATGATATTTTAAGGAATTGTGCTTTAATAGATTTATCTGAAACAAATAATTCTGCATCTGTAAATATTGTTTCCACATTACCACATGGTATTATCTTAATGATATCAAGAAACAACAATAAAAGATTATTTTTTTCATCAGAGAAAGGTTCCTGAAATTCATTTTTTAAACATTCTTGCAAGCTATTGAGACTATGAACAGGGTCTTGAAATAAGCGCGTGATAATATTTCTATTAATCTTAACAACATCATCTTTAACAATTACCTTTGGATTTTCAATCTTATTCCCATTCATAAGATGTCCTAATTCTGATAATAGTTTTACTTGAAGTTGTCGGACTCTTTCCGTAGTGTAACCATGCAAACATCCTATATCTTCCCTTGTGTATTTTTTGGAATTTATCCCATATCCAAGTAAAATGATATCTCGCAAATGAGTTTTTTCAAGAATATTCAGGTATTCGATAACGACATTTTTAAATAATTCAAGGAAACTTATTGTAGCTAAGTCTTCAATGTTTGATGGCAGTTTTAAATATGTTGTTTTTCTTAAGTAAGCATCATAAAAATACTCAGGTTCTTCTGTTACTTTATCCTTAAATTGAATAAACAAATCAATAGCTTTCTGACCAACAGTTTTTGTTTTTCTAAACTCTTCAGTAGGAAAACTAACAAATTCATAAATTGTCTTAATACCTAAGAGTTTTAGTTTATTGAATAATAGATTTGGGAAAAATTCTTCTATTAGTTTAATCTCTATTTCCAAAACTTTTTGTTTCATATTTCTATTATTTCGATGGTGCCTTGATTTGTATTTTGCCTAACACTTGTATACCCACAGTCTTGTGGATATATTCGCTTTAGTTGGATGTGTTTTTGTTGGTTAAAACACTGGTTGTGTCGGAGTGGTAACTGTAGTAGGGTCGTTCTCTCATTTTGTTTTTTTAGGTTTAGATTTGTGGTTAAGTTGGTTAGCTTATAGACAAATATAATATTATTGTTCCAATAGTCAATTTCATCCAATAAATTGGGTATCTGATCTAGTCAAGAAAGGAAGTAGACAAAAAGGACCAAGTAGACTTGGCAAATCTCAGTTTGTAAATTATATTTATAAAAATAATCGTGATAGAATGAACCAGCAGTCTAGCAGATTTACGAACTGTAAGAAATTTTTTGTTACTATTCCTGTCAAGCCTTACGTCAAGCGTTTTATTGAGGTCAATTACGGATTCCCTGCTGATTTCTCTGGAAACGCAGGTGTCAGTAAGTTAATCAACCGCTGTTTGAAGAAGCCCGATACGCGATATGATAAGAAATATGAAAAAGGAATCTGTACTTACACAGAAACGCTTGAAATTGTAATATCGCAGGACCAGTTCTATCGTTACGGCTGGGAGTTCAGCAAAACGGATATTGTTGCCTTCGGACAGGAGTTTGAAGCAGCGGCTAAAGCGTTGATGCGAACGATGGTTGGAGTGTATCATGCCATTGGCCTGCCGATCAATATCAGCATTGATAAATTTCAGCATCGGTTTGGATACGATGAGGATGTTTGGAACTACCAAACCATCAAAAAGGATTTTTATCGAAACGGCACAAAATACCCGGTTGACTTCGATGATGAAATTTTTAAGAAAATAGAGCACATTTGTTTGGTGAATTTGTACAACACGGGGACAATTTCAAAGAAAGGAATCAAGGAATATGAAGCAGCTTAATAAACCCACCGACAACCTGGGCGGACTGATCAAAATTTGGTTAGTACCCCCCGACGCGGTCAGCTCACTGACCGGCGGCACCTTAACACTCCATTCAACCGATGAGGTGCATGAAATTTACTGTAGTTCCGGCTCCATTTCTTTTACCGAACCCATGGAGCACGCCCGTGCCGGTATTCTGTATAAACCTCAAATTAAAGGCTTCATTCCCAAAGATTCGCCTGAAGTGGAAGAAGCCATTAACGCGATGGCCGGTCGTAAGTACCTGGGCGTGTTTTTAGACGGCAACGAGCAGTATAAAGTTTGTGGCACTGTAGCAATTCCGTTGCGTGTACAATTTGATTTAGATACCGGAGCAGACACACCCGACCGAAACGGGCACTCGATTTTGCTTTCAGGGGCTCAACGAAATAAATCGGTTTTTATCGCCAAGCCATTCTAAAACTCGCTTGTTTTCTGCTTTTTCAGGTGGTCAATGTCCTTTTGACCGCCTTTTTTATGCCCTAAACTTGTCAATAAAACAGCAAGTTATGGCTAAGAAAATCATTGTTATTGACGGATATATTGGAAACTATGCTTACTCCAAGCAGTTTGTCCGCAATGAACTAAAAGGGCAGGGGAAAAACGATGTGTTGGTTCAAATTTCAAGTTTGGGCGGTGCTGTTGACCATGCCTTGAATATTTACGATCAGTTTATTGAGCACGGAAACGTGACCGCTGAACTTTCTGCCTTTGTTGCCAGCTCCGCTACCCTCATTGCTTTGGGGGCCAAACATGTTCGCATGAATGAAAATTCATTTTACCTGATTCATAAGGCCATGAACTGGGTGGACGAATGGGGCTACAAAAACGAAGATGAAATTGAAGAGCTGATTGAAAAGCTGGAGAAAGAAAAGATAGACCTGGCAAAAATTACCCTTCAGCTGGCCAAAATGTATGTCAAAAAAACCGGTAAAGAGCTTCAGGAGGTTGTCGATCTGATGAAGGAAGAAACCTGGTTGACCGCTGAAGAAGCCCTTGATTGGGGATTTGTTGATGAAGTGTTTGTTCCTGAGCAAGCCGTTAATTATTTAGAGAACAGCCAGATGGTTGCCATGATTGCCGCCAGTGGTTTTCCTGATCTTCCACGCAAGAATGAGCAAAAACAAACGAATTTACCTACTACCGCACAAGTTGATGAAGAAGGTCTGTTTAATCGCCTTTGGAATCGGATAACGAATAAACAACAAGAAAATTCACCTAAAAATAAGAAGGAAATGAAGAAACAATTTCTGAATGTAAACAAGGTGTTGACTGTAGACAAACTGGAATCGGAAGATGAAGGCGTTTTTCTGAATGAAGAGCAGCTGGAATCGATTGATGGCCAATTAGCCCAGGTTGATACCTTGACCAACGAGCGGAACACGGCCCACGAGGAGCGTGACACCGCCAACAGTGAGCGCGAAACTGCTATTGCTGCTTTCGACGCGATTGACCCTACGGTTGCGGCAGCCGAAGGCTACGAAGCCAAGGAAGCAGCCATACGCACGCTGCTGGCTGCCCAGCCAGGCGACACCCCTCCCGGAGCACAAGGAGGAGATAACAAAGAAACCGCTGGTGAAGACTGGGACACGATTGACAGTCTTCCGCACAACAAAGCAGTTGATAAAAACTCTTAAATAAAAAGCTATGTCTATTACTACTACTGCAATTGTGCAAGAGTATGGCGCGTTTTATCAAGACGCCGGGCAGAATAAAAAACGTATTCTGTCCATGCTCTCGCAGGGCCGTGAGATTACAAATCTTGCCACCCCAATTAAAACGGACGACACGATCTACCGTTTAGCAAACGCTTCCTTCCGCACCTTGGTGCAGCCCTTCCAGAAAACATTCACCCAAAAAGGTGGTGTTGAAATCGTTCCGAATGAGATCCGCGTATTTCGTTTCAAAATCGATGATGAGTTTATGCCCGATGAATTGTACGGTACCTGGTTGGGTTTCCTTGCCAAAGGTGGATTGAACCGGAAAGACTGGCCATTCGTGAAATGGTTGATTGAAGTGTATTATGCCCGTCAGATTGACCAGGACATGGAACTGAACGAGTACTACAAAGGGGTGTACAAAGCACCTGCTACCGGTGTTGCCGGCGCTGATGGAACAGGTATGGATGGTTTGAAAAAGCAACTCCAGGCTGGTGTTGATGCTGACACCATGAATTCGGTTGATGTAGGTTCATTGCACGCTGATACCATTTTTGATCAGGTGGAATTATTCGTCGATAAAATCGCCGAAGTTTACCAAGGTATCCCAATGGATGTTTGCATGAGCAAGTACTGGACGAAGAAATACCTTCAGGACAAACGTTCTCAGGGATTTTATCAGAACAAGTCGGACAAAGAGATCAATACGGGTATTGATTTTACTCCACAGGATGTGAAAGGGCTTGCCTCGATGGTCGGAACAGATGACATCTTCTGTACTCCAAAGGAAAACTTCTTGCATCTCTCTCCAATTACCATGACCAAAAACCAATTCAAAATTGAAGAAGCCAAGCGCGCTGTTGCCGTTATGGGTGACTGGAGTGAAGGATTAGGTTTTGGAATCAACCAAGCTGTTTGGACTAACATCCAGAAATCGGCCGGTAGCGGTTCTGTTTAAAAATTTTGTGATCCTGACTGGCTGTGATGTTGGTCAGGATCCAATCATTAAAAATTAAAGAAAGGAACTGTTATGGAATTTACTGATATCAATAAAAACCTTCCCAATGGCGAAAACATGGGAGGTATTGTTCAGAAGGTTTACTTTGGTTTTCATGCCGATGTTGCCGGATGGCCAACCAAGCCAGTCAATCCTACCACTGTTGAAGAAAATGGAGAGTTAACCGGCGAATTGACGATGAAAGCAGGCAAGCGCCTATTTGAATTGTACATTACCGACGACACCGGCGAATTCAATATTGAGTCGGTAGGTGATGTGGATGGAAAATCATTTGTTGAACACCTGACGTTTTTCCACCCAGGTCTTCAAAAGAAGATTCTTGGTTTTATGAATGCCGCCAAAAATGACAACCTGGTGTTTGTTGTTACTGATGCTGAAGGTCAGATGTACCTGATGGGTGATGCCATGCGTCCTGCTGTTTACCAAGGGGCTCCTGATGGCAACGGTACAGGTAAAGAAACCTCAGCTCGCAAGGGTATGAGTGCCGAGTTTACCTACAAAACACCCAATGCCTATGTTTATACCGGCAATGTGCCGTTAACACCGGCAGCTAGTGTTTAAGCATGTGGCGCAAGTATTTTAAATTAAAAAGATTGGTTCCGGGGCGCGTGGTCACCCAGCGTTTTGGAGCATTGGATTTTTCGGGAGAAATATCCGTTGAAACCTGCAAAGCTTTGTATGAAGATGATTTCCCCTACCTGGAAATTACGGAGAAGGGTAAGCAGGAATTATACGGCAGTGAAGTGGAAGCATCGGATCCGGTTTTTGAACCGCTGCCCGATGCGAAGGTGGAACCCGAAAAGGAGAAAGTTTCCCAACCAACAAAAAAGACACGAAGAAAGCGAACCAATCGTGATAAATAAAAGAAGCCCGAATGATCGGGCTTTTTTTATGTCCTTTCTGCCCGTTTTTCTGCTCACTAGTTTTGATGAAAAACAAGCAACTATGAGCAAAGAGAAACGACTTGTGAAAATTACACCAGGCGATGGAGCACCGATGGTGTCGGTGAAACAAAGTAGAAACCAACCGTGCGGCTGTGGAAGCAGCAAAAAGCAAAAGCACTGCTGTGGTGCCAAAACGGAATACTATTCAACCAAACCACTGATGCCTCCTGAAAGCAAGTCGCGGTCTGGAACAATCGTATCAAAAACGAACTAATTATGATTTGGTACTTTACTCCATACGCACTCGACAAGAAATTTCTGCACGAAATTGACCGCTGCATTTCCATTGTTCCTGATCCGGATGATTGGGTGGTGTTGCTTGATGGCGATACTGCTTTTTTACGGGCTGACTTTGGCCGGGTGATTGACCGCTATACTAAGCAACATGCCGACACCGGACTGTTTACCTGCTATGCCAGCCGATGCCATTACCAGTGTCAGGTGCCCCGGTTTGGCGATATGGGCAATGATTCTATTCTTTTTCATAAGCAGGTAGCCGACCAGTGTTCCACGCAAAATTACGGCAAAGTGAAGGAAATTGATCGTCGCATTGCCGGCCACCTGATGGTGATCCGCAAACGTACCTGGTTGCATATCCGCGCTGAAGTATTTCAAACTGCCGCCGAAAAGCAGATCCTTGGAGTGGACACCAAGATCAGCAATGCTATCCTAAAAGCTGGCTTAAAAATCAGACTCATACGCGAACTGTATCTCTTGCATTATTTACGAATGGCCGAAGGATTCGACCACAAAAAACATTTGGAATGAAAAAAAGGAAAGTTATTAGCTTGAACAATTTGCCTGTAAAATTACCTCTGTTTCAAACATTAGTAACATGGATTGCTCTTGATTACTGGAATGCTCCACAGTGGCTCTATGGAGCATTAGGACTGTTATTTCTTGTGGTTTGGATTTATGCAATTGTAGCAAGGGTAAATCAAGAAGAAACCGACATTTCCAAAATCTTAAAGAAATGAAAATCCTAGTTACCAATCATTGGCTGAAGAAGCTTGGCGGCAGCGAAACGTTCACCTACGCCATGGTGGCGGAACTGAAACGCCTGGGGCATGAGGTTGATGTGCTGACCTTTCAACCTGGATTGGTATCCGATCGGATCCAGGACGATTTTGGCGTGCCGATTCTGAGTGAGGTGAAATCAACCTATGAGTTGATTTTGGCCAACCACCATACTTGTGTCCGCGCTGCTTTTAATCACGGTCCAATTATTCAAACCTGTCATGGAACTGTTCCCAAGCTGGAACAGCCGTCGGCTTTTGCTGATGCGTATGTTGCCATATCCGAAGAGGTCAAGCTGCACTTGAGTAAGATTGATAAGGAATACCAGGCATCGGTTATTCTTAATGGGATTGACTGCAACCGGTTCAAGCCAGTGAAGCCAATCAACAAATCAGTGAAACGGGTTCTTTCGCTGGCACATGACGACATGTTTAATCTGGATTTGCTCTATCATTTTGAAAAGCTTGGAATTCAGTTCTTTTCACTGAACAAATTTAAAAACCCGGTTTGGAATGTGGAAGATCAGATTAACGAAGCGGATCTGGTTATTTCGCTTGGACGTGGCGCATACGAATCCATGGCTTGCGGTCGCCCCGTGTTGGTGATGGATAAACGTCCTTACCAGGGAGCGATGGCCGACGGGCTGGTGAATTCATTGAATGTTGACGAACTGATAAAAACCAACTTGTCCGGAAGAGCTTGCCGCATGACCAATTTTAAACTGGTTATTGATTCGGCCATTGCCAGCTATAACCGTTCGCTTGGGAACTGGTGCCGTACTTATGCGCTGGAAAACCTCAATATCAAAAATCAAATTCAACAATACTTAGAACTATGGAAAAGGCTATCGATGTAGTTTATGTGCTGGGCACCGGGTCGCGATGGGATAACAATGAGATCCGATTTAGTTTGCGAAGCCTGGAGAAAAACCTGAAAAACATGGGCCGTGTTTTTGTGGTGGGAGAATGCCCCGGATTTCTGCAAAATGTGATTCACCTACCGGCCAACGATGAGTTTAACCCCAACGTGAATGCCGATGGCAACATTATTTTAAAAGTGCTGACTGCCTGCAAGCATGAACAGCTATCGGAAGACTTTCTGTTCATCAATGATGATCATTTGGTATTGAAGTCGATGGACGCCAACGAGGTGCCACCGATCCATAAAGGCAATATGCAGAAGTTTCCGGAAGAATACTGGCGCTTAAATTACTGGCGTGGCCGGTTGAGACGAACGATGGAAACGCTTGTCGAATTAAAGCTTCCCTGTTATCACTTCGACTGTCACACCCCAATTTTATTCAATAAGACTGCATTTCCGGAGGTGATGACCAATTTTGATTTTAAAGATGGGATTGGATTAACCATGAAAAGTCTTTATGGCAATCTGATGTATGCCGGTAAAGGAGTCCGGGTGAAACTAAAGGGGCAAAAGCGTACCGTATTTCACAACTACACGCTTCAACAGTTAGATGAACGCCTTGCTGGTTGTGATTTTATGTCATATAACGACCAAGGGCTCAACCGGTCGTTAAAGCGTTGGTTGTTCCGCAATTTCCCGCAACCATCGGCCTATGAGAAGAATGATATTAGCGATCGGATTATTGATATTGCCCGATGGATGGACAGTGATCGCGACTACTGCAAAGGTGTGGACTTATTTAAGAAACACATGAAGGGGATAAACCTGATTCGTCTATTCGAAGAAGGTGAAACGCCCGGCCTTCGCCGAAAATTGGAGTATAAATTTGAACGACTATTCGATGAGTAAGTTAACCGATTCTCAAACCAAGGTATTGAAGTGGATCCGCGCGGGTTGCAACTACAACCATGGCGTGATGCTTTATGAGCAGATTGGACGCAATGAGAGTTTAAAGCGTTTGTTTCCAGGTAAAAGCCATCGCTACGCCAGTAAGTTGATGTATGAACTTTGCAAGTCGGCCGGGCTTGATCTTGGGCAGGCAGCACCCGCCAAAGCAGCAGTGCCACCCCGTCAAACCAAAATGCCACATCGCGAATCGGCCCCGGTTGATGATCAGGAAGATCAGTTTGACGCGAAGGTTGCCGGGCACCCACGCGTGATCCGCCGGGTAATTATGGAGTATGCCGAACTGTTTCAGGAGCGTAGCAAAACCCACGCGCTGATGGTTGGCATAGGTGAATCGAACGCAGAAGGGGTAAAGGTGAAGCGCAAAGAACTGTTTGATACGGTAAAGGCTTTGACCATTCGCCTGGAAACATTATATGCTGCCCGGGAGCAGTATGAGAAAAATGGCGAAGTACCCACCGAGGAAAGTTTGTGGCCCAAGCCCAAGGCCGCACCGAAGCTGCCTGATGATGTGGATGAGCTGAAAAAGATGAAGAAAAACCAGCAGACAGCCAACACCAAGGATCAAACCATGCTGGACTACCAGGCGAAGAAAAAGGGCGACAAGAAAAATCCACTTCCGGCAGGACCAAAGCGGATGAAGCTGGAAAACCGGATTAAAGCCCGGAGTAAAAAAATTGAGGAGATTGAATATAAACTGAATTCAATGCAAGGATGAAAATAACCAGTATCAAATATAACCCACATGTAGTTGAAACGATGCATTTAGGTCAAAAAACGGGATCGGCTATGAGATATTTTGAGGCTCTTGTAGGTGCATGGTTTCAAAACTCCGGAGAAAAGGTAACGGATATACAAGAGATAACGCCTGTCGTCTATGATATTGAGCTTATAGACCATCAATTTACGCGGAGAAAACTCAGGGTATTCAGTCCACTTGAAGTTAATTATTCAATCTAACCAATCATTGATGCTTCTTAGAACAGCCAATATACAAGCCCATCAGCCTACGGTGGATCGCACCACGTTACCGCCCGGAGCAAAGCCTGATCCGCAGTCGCTGACCGGAGATAACCAAGCGGGTGTTTTTCTGGCTGAACCAGATCGGGTGTTGACCAAGGTGATTGGCCAGCTTCAGCACGGGAAAACCACCCACTTTTACAGCTGGGGAAACTTTAACCTGGTGCGGCTAATTGCTCACCTGATGAAACAAACGGGGCCTGTCCATGCCTTTATGACTTCGTATTCCTTCAGTCAGAAAAGCATTGAACAGCTGAAAAAGCGGCTTGAGCAACAGGAACTGCTTTCGTTCCGGGTGATTATCGATAACCGGGTTCGAACGATGAGCCCGAAACCGTTCCAGATGCTCATGGAATCGTTTGACTATCGTTGCACTTCAATTCACGCCAAGGTGGCTTTGCTGTGGAACGACGACTGGAAGCTGACGATAACGACCAGTCAGAATGCAACTGACAATCCAAAGCTGGAGCGTGGAACTATTTTTACCGATGAACAGGTTTTTAATTTCGACTTAAAAGTACTGGAAGATGAATTTAAGCGAGGAACAACTTAAAGAGGTGGAAGAAATGGGCGGACTGTTTTTCAGTCCGATGGATATTGCCATCAACCTTGAATTGGAAGATGATGACCGGGAGTACTTTGTAGCTGCTATTGAGTGCAAAAATATGAATAATCCGATTGTTCGGGCGTTTCAGAAAGGCTGGCTAACCACCGAGGTGGAGCTTCGCAAAGCCATTAAGCAATCGGCCATGAACGGAAGCAGCCCAAGCCAGGGCATGATGATGAATTACCAAAGGGAGGGACGGGTATGAGCCGAAAAGCATTAGAAGATACCAAGCACGAATTGATCAAGGCGCATGTTCTGGATCCGGACAGTTCGCCGTTGCCAGCCGAGCAACAGGAATTGCTTGACCGGGTAGTGTCTGCCTCGAAAATACTGGATAAAAACCCCATTCAAAAGCAAGCTGTAGCCATCCACCAGCAAAAATACCCCACGATAAGCCGGTCGCAAGCCTACGAGGACTTAAGGCTTGCCACCCGCTTATTTAACACGCTGCACACTTTTGACTGGGATTTGTGGCGTACCTGGTTATTAAACGATGTAGTGAAAAATATCGAGAAATGTCGCAATTCCGGCACTCCGGCCGATCGGCGTGTGATTGCCATGGAACATGCTAACCTGATGAAAGCCATTGGTGAAAAACCAGAGATGCTTCCCGATCCGAAACGGATGGAGAAAAACGCTTTCTACATTGTCATTCAAAACAATAATAATCAGCAAATCAAGGTTGACCTGAACGATCTGGACAAACTGCCTGAAACCGCTTTGCGCGAAGTGATGAAAGCCATTTATGGTGGTGGTGAGATAACGGAATCGGATGCTGAAAACTTGATGAACACATGATATCAGAAGAAATAAGCTTAAACGGACCGCAGCAAATTTCGGTGATTAGCAAAGCCAAAAGCGAAGTGAATATTGAAGGTCGCGGTACTGGTAAATCGTATAAGATTGGATGGGAAGTCAATGAAATCAATCGGAAGATGCCCCGATCGATTACATCGATTACCGGACGAACGTTTGGGCAGATTTATACGCGTACACTTCCTTCGACTTTAAAGTTGCTGGAGAAGTTGGGCTATGAAAAGGATCCGCAGGATGGCAGCCCTCCGGACTTTGTTGTTGGGCGTAAACCACCCAAAGGCTTTTTGAGTCCTTACGAGAAAGTGATGAAGTATGATAATTTTATCTCCTTTTCGAACGGAACAGGCTATTTAATGCTTTCACAGGAACGCTTAGGATCGAGCCGTGGTCCTAACCTTGACCGCGAAATTGTGGATGAAGCCCTGACGATTAATAAAGAGCGATACGATGAAGAGGTGTCGCCAGCCAACCGGGGTAATGAAGAGCATTTTGGATTTAAGTCTCCTAAGCCGGTATCGCTGCACCATGGTTTTCGCTATGTGTCGTCGATGCCCTATACACGTGAACAGATGTGGCTGCTCCAGTATGGAGAATACTACATGCAAGAGGCTGGTATAAACATCTTTGATATCTGGAACCGGATCGTTAAACTTCAACTTCAAATTATTGAAGCCTACAAAGCCGGGGACAAGCGATTGTTTAAGGATATCTGGAATGAAACGGTACGGTTGAAAAAGCAGATCGCCCCTTTTGTTTCAAAAGACGGGGTGCTGTTTACCCTGGCCAATGCCTTTGACAATGTGGAAAACCTGGGCATGTCGTACATTGTCAGGGAGTACGATAAACAGAGTCTGTTAACCTTCATGATCGAGATACTGAACTGGATCATTGACAAGGTGGAAGATTGCTACTATCCGCTGGATAGCAACCTGCACATTTATTACGATGCGTATAATGATGACTATATTCGGGGAGTAGCCGAAAATACCAACTGGGATGCTGATAGCCTGGAGAAAGGAGATTGCCGCTTCGATCTGGATTGTGATCCTGCTCAAGGTATTGAAGTTGTATTTGACTGGGGAGCTAAGATTAATGTGCTGTCAGTTGCCCAGGAGCGAAACTTTAACTTTGCTACCCGCATTGTTGAGCCGGTTGACTGTACCATTAACGAATTCCATATTAAACCCGAAGATGCGCAGAACGTACCGGTTAATGATCTGGTTGACCAGTTTTGTGATTACTATGAGGCCCATCCAACGAAGGACTTGTTCTACTATCGCGACCGTTACGGCGACCATCGGCAGCCTAATGTTAAGAACTCGAAGCCATACAACGAACAAGCGATTGAACGATTTGAAAAGCGTGGGTGGCGGGTATTCCCCAAAGTTCACAAAGGCATGGAGCCACCTCAGCACGACAAATATCTACTTTGGCAAAATATCCTCAAGGGAAATGACCCTCGCTATCCTAAGTTTATCATCAATGGGCGCAAGTGTAAGTTCACTATCATATCGATGAACAACACCCAGGTGATTGAAAAGAATGGCAAATTTGAAAAGGATAAATCTTCAGAACGAAAGAAAACCATTCTACCAGAAGAAGCCACGCACTATGGCGATGCTGTAGATAAGCGCATGTGGACTAAGTATGGTAAAGTTCTGTATCGATCCAACTCTACTTTTGTGGATCCCCGTTTGTAACTCTCATTCAGTACATGCCGTTGGCTGAACTTCATTTCATGTAAGGTATCAACACATTGCTCTGCTTTCGCAAATGATTCCTCCGTCATTTCATTTGCTCACGCATCACAAAGAGTTGCTGAAGTAGGACTACATGCGCTCGTTTCCCTCTGCGCATAGGACTAACTCTACTTATCATATTTCCTGATTTTCTGCCCCTTTTTCTTCCCCCAAGCATAGGGCGAGTTCGGTGAGCCTAACGGCAAATAAAAACGTTTCAGCGTTTTTATTGATGTTCGGTGTTGATATTGAAATGATTATGTGATTTTAAACTGGACGGCATAATCATTGGCATGTACGCTTTTTCTTCATAGAAAAAGCGGGCAAAAAGAACCTGGCGCCAGCCACATAATGTAGATGTGTCTGAATTTTCAGGTACCAGCTTCGCCCTAAAAATTTCGCGCCGTTCCTTTTTTCTTGAATTGTTCCGGCTCAAGAAAAAAGGAACCAAAAAAGAAACCCGCATAGCCAACGCTCCCAGTTATTACTCCCGGGGTTTAACTCCTTGCATGATTTTGCTGAAGGGAACTTGGGCCTGCTTGATTTGGTGGCTGGGGGCTTACTTCCTTTTGGATTGGTAGTGGCGTGTGCTTTAAAGTGGGGTGGTGGGCTACCAGTTACTGATTGCCGCTTTCGCCAGTGCGATTAGCAGTGGCTTTTTTGTTACGGGTGATGGTCTGTTTTCGGTCGCCTTTTTCGGTTTTTCGGCGTTGACCTGTTTTGTTGAGAGTAGCAAAAACCAGTATGCTAAGGTGCACCTTCAAAATTCTGCACTGTTTCACTTTTGCAAGGATTTTCCCGGCATAGCCTAAAACCGGAGTTGGTTTTTTAACGGTATTCCAGTTCCTCCTTGCAAATGCTTTTTACGGTGCTGTACCTGCATATAATTTTTTAACTCTAAATTCAACAATCATGACAACGTACACGAAAAATTACATCGGAAAAGGCAAACAAGTTGAAAACCTGGACATCGTTAAAGTAACGATTAAAAAAGCCGACCTGGACAATTGCACGCACGAATACGAAGGCGAAGACTACGTAACCTTTGAGGTAGCCCGGATGAGAAACCCCGACACTTATGGACGCACACACACTTGTTACTTCCAATCCAAGGAGGAAACGGAAGACAAGCCCAAGAAACCCAGCCGAAAGAAATCAAAAGCGAAGGCTGCACAAGACGACCTACCCTTTTAAGAAAGCCCCGCAAGGGCTTTTTTTTATGTCGTAATTACTTTTATCGCCTCCATTTCTAAGCGCCCTCCATACTTCCGGGCAGAGCGGTATTAGACCTGTTACACTCAAATTTTAAGCAAAGTTATTGATCGCTTGCCGGAACGGTAAAGGGGCGGCTGCTTTTCGTGGCAACCGTCCTGCGGATGCGTTCAGTTTTTTTGCGCTTTACACTCCCCACTACGTTTCACTCCACTCCTTCCAACTTGTCAAAAACTGACATGCACCCCATTGACCTCATCCGTCACAGCTCAAGATGGTATGCCTAAAATTTTATTTAACCGGCGTGCCAGTAGCCAATAAAAGTCCGCAGGGCAGCGGCAAACTCCTATGAAAAAATCATTCGATATCTACGAAATGATTACCAACCTTATTGTTGAAAAACTTGAAGCGGGTGTAATCCCTTGGCAGATGCCTTGGAAATCGGCCAACGGAATGCCAAAGAACCTGGTTTACCAGAAGCCTTACCGTGGGTTCAACTTTTGGTTTCTGCTAACCGTGGCTGACAAATACCAGTCGCCTTTTTTCCTCACCTTTCGCCAGGTAAAGCAACTGGGCGGGCATGTACGAAAAGGTGAAAAGGGCTATCCAGTGGTTTTCTGGAAAATGCTGGAGCACGAGCAGAAAGATGGCAGTCTGGAGCAGGTGCCTTTCCTTCGCTACTATACTGTTTTCAACCTGAACCAAACCGAGGGGGTTGACGAAACCAAGATTCCCGAATCGGACGCCCACGACCACGAGTTTGACCCCATTGCTGATGCCGAATCGTTAGTGGAATTCTGGTCCGACTGTCCGGAGATCCGAACGAATGAATCGCATGCTTACTACAGTCCCGGGCTCGACTATGTTGGCATGCCCAACCCACGTACTTTTTTCAAGGATGAGCAGTACTATTCCACACTTTTTCACGAGCTGACTCACGCTACCGGGCATAAGCGCCGGTTGGGACGTCATGAAAAGCTTTCCGATCATCAGTTTGGATCAAAGGATTACAGCCAGGAAGAGCTGGTAGCCGAGATGGGAGCCGCGTACCTGTGCGGAATTACCGGCCTTGAGAACGCCACCATCGACAACTCAGCAGCCTACATTAAAAGCTGGATCACCAAATTTAAAGAAGATAAAAAGATACTGCTGATTGCTGCCTCGCAAGCACAAAAGGCGGTCGATTATATTCTCGAAAATCAATTTCAACCCAGCCAGGCAGCGGAAGCTGCTTTGGTTGATTATCAAGCGGAGGCCAGTTAGCCTTCGCTTTCTTTTTGTCATCGATTTTAAAAATTAAAACTCAAAATAGTAGAAAATGAAAACAAATAAATCTTACTCCAGTTACCTCGTCCGTCTGGGACGCCGTTACGATTTACACAAAGTATTTACTGATTTTCTGGAAATGATTGTCTGCGCCCTGTCGATGGGAGCCATGGAAGAACGCTACCTCGAAATTGTAAGGCAATACGAAAAGCCGGAAGCTTACGCCTTGTCTGAGGCTTTCGGTGCGTTGGTGCTGGAAATGGATAATGGAGGCGAAGGCTTGAAAGATTGCTTTGGTGATTTCTTTATGGAGCACCTTAGCCATGGACGAAATGGCCAGTTTTTTACCCCACAACCGGTTTGCGACCTGATGGCTCAAATAGCCCAGCCAGCAAAGTTTGGTGAGCGGGTGGCCGATTGCTGTTGTGGCTCCGGACGCTTGCTTTTTGCAGCCGCCAAACTGAACCGAAATGCCTTGTTCTTTGGATCCGACATTGATCGAACCTGCTGCCTGATGTGCCTGATCAATCTCTGCCTGAATGGGCTGCTGGGTGAAGTGGCCTGGATGAATACCCTGAGCAATGACTTTTACGCAGCCTGGCGGGTAGAACTGCACCCCGAACATGGGATGCCCTACATCCGGCAGATTGGTGAAGAGGAAAGTTATATGCTGCTGAAAATGCCGGAAGCTAAAAAGCAATTGCCGGTACCTGAACCAGAAGTAGAAGAGCAACCCACGCAGCAATTATTGTTCGAATTTTAAGGGGCTTAGCCCCTTTTTTGTTCGTTTATCTTGTGTTTTCATATTGTTATTTAGAATCGCTTTAAGCTTTTTTTTACCTAAATTGTACATACTTTATTATTTATGCGGAATGGGTTCTTGGGGAAGAAAAATTGTTTTGCTTAAATAATTAGTATGAAGAATTTTGTTGCTCTTGATTTTGAAACAGCGCAAGGGAAAAGATATTCAGCTTGCGCCGTTGGTATTGTTGTTGTCAAAGACAATGTCATTACTGATAAGTACTTCCAATTAATCCAGCCTCCAGGGAATGAGTATTTTTATAAGAATACTCAGATTCATGGTATCAATGCAAAAATGACTGCCAGTTCTCCAACTTTTGACCAAGTCTATCCAACGATTAAGAAATACGTCAATGACAATCTCGTTGTATGCCACAATGCGAAATTCGACGTAGATGTTTTGTCAAAATGTATGAGTTATTATGGGATCGATGATGATATCGATTTTGAATACGACTGTACAATGGCGTTAAATGGCGGAAAGGGATTAAAGTCTTGTTGCCAGGCATTTGAAATACCACTCAATCATCACAATGCGCTTTCTGATGCCGAAGCATGTGCCATGCTTTACATCTCTTCTAATACAGAAAGCTCCTTGCATGGTCATAAGTTTCAATCCCCCAGCCAGACAGTGGGAAATTGCTTTTTCCCCGAGTTACTTTCAGAATTAAAATGGGTGCATGAATTGAGAGGAGTTTTAGTGGGGCTGATATTGGATAATAGAATAAACGATAAAGAAATATCCGAGTTGAGAACATGGACCGAATCTATATACCATCAGTCAGAGGTAGAGCAAGTCAAAGAACTTTTCAGGTTAATGACTGAAGCGACCGATGAGAGTTGTGTCTCCATTGAGTTAATAAAGGACATGTTTGAGTTTTGCAACGACTTTGAATTGCCATTTTTTAATGATTCAAAAGTGCTTCCTGTTCAGTTAATGTATGGTATTCTTCACGGAATAATGGCAGACGGCGTCATCAATGATGACGAAATAAGGGAATTAAATAAATTGCTTAACGCCTATCCTGAAATATCATCACGTACTCCGTTCAATCAGATAAAGAATCTCACCGATAAAATCCTCAAAGATGATTCAATCGATGAGAGAGAGAGGTTAGAACTTGAAGCGGTTATTTATAGCTACATCGAAATTATTGACGAATCAATAGATTCCAATATACGGAATATGGTAGCGAAGGCAGAACTCGATAGCTTTTTCGATAATCCTGAATCAATAGAATTTAACGATAGATTGTTCTGTCTTTCCGGCACTTTTGTTAACGGAAATAAAGCTGAAATCGAATGTTTGATTACTGAAGCCGGCGGCTTGACCAAATCCAGTCTGGTTAAAAAGACCAATTACTTAGTTGTTGGCAGTTTGGGAGACCCGTCCTGGAGTTACGGCAGCTACGGGCGGAAAATTGAAAAAGCCATAGAAATGCAGAAAAAGGGAGTCGATATTTTGATTGTTAATGAACCTGACTTTATTAAACTTATAAATCAATGAATGCAAAAGAAACCGTTAAACTAACTTACGACGCTGTACACCTGGTAACCGTTCTGAACTATAGCAGTTTGGCCGAAATGAATGGTTTCTATGGAAAAGAGGTCCTTTTTACTGAAGGATTCACTTCAGAAATTAATTGTCTGTTTCAGGCATTGGGAAACCTTGGCGCTTACCCTCATAGCAATGGATTGTCCAATGACATTCAATACATGATTATTTCAAACTCTTTGATGGCATCCTTAAGAGATAACCATGAGGTCGATTTTTTTATAAACTACGAGCAACAACTGAATAGAGCAAATTCTGCCTACCGCAGAGTAAAACTCTTTACAGAAAATCAGCTGATCGCTTATCTTGAAAATTTGATTGTATCTCGAAATGACACAATGATTAAGTCCTTGTTGTCCAGATATAAAGAAAGTAGAAAACAAGATGTTCAAACACAGTTGTTCTGAGAATGAAGGGCTTGCGCCCTTTTTCTTGGTCGTTTATCTAAAGTCAACCAAGTAGAATTTACTTTGTTTAACTTTGTAGACCAATACTTGACAGTTATGGAAAACGAATCATTCAAACTAATCAATACCTTTCGTGTCGATAATCGTATGTTTGAACTGTACAAGAATGGCGCTGGCCAATATAAGACGATTGAGACCGTCCAAGGGTCTTATGTTCCCGAGGAAAAATACTATGAGAATTTGGAAGAACTGGCTGATGTTTTTTCAGATAATCTTTCTGTCGAAGAACTTCAAAGCCTTTAGTGATGTGCTACGATGTTCGTGTCAAAATGAAGCTACAGGCAGAACGGTCGCGCTACTGGAACGACAAAGACACGCTGAAAATCATTGATGAGAAACTGAAACATAACAAGCTTCACGACCTGTTCCATGCCAGTGGTTTTGCGCATCCGAAAATGCTGATCTATACCAATCAAGAACCGCACATTCCAGCCGTGTCGCAATGGGGTTTGGTTCCGTTTTGGGTGAAGGATGAGACGCAGAAAGCGCAGATCTGGAATAAGACCATCAATGCCCGGGGAGAAACGGTATTCGAAAAGCCAGCGTTCAGAGAATCGGCCAAGTCAAAGCGCTGTTTGATCTACGTCGAGGGATTTTTTGAGCACCACCACCACAAAGGAAAAACCTATCCGTTCTACATCCATCGAAAAGATGAACTTCCGCTGATTTTTGCCGGCTTATGGTCGGAGTGGGGCGATCAGCAAACAGGTGAATTGCTCAATACCTTTGCTATTGTAACCACCAAGGCCAACCCCCTGATGGCGAAGATCCACAATAATCCGAAACTTCCGGAACCGCGAATGCCCGTCATTTTCGACGAAAATTTCGCCGATGAATGGCTACGCCCCGAAGTGCAGTCCGACTCAGATAAACAAATACTTCAGGCATTACTTACAGCCTATCCCGAAGAAAAGCTGGATTCGTATACCGTTGGAAAACTCAGGGGAAAGGAAGCGGTAGGAAATTTACCGGAAGCCAACAAGCCAGTGGCTTATCCGGAATTGGAGATGTCCAATAATCAGCGATCATTGTTCTAAAATTCCTGTAATTGTGCTTCTTCAAGAAAACTTCAGTTCGCCTTACAAAACGTGAAGCTATCCTTTTTGATGAATTTCGACTGTTAACTCTTCTTCGACTTTAAATTGCCCACTTCTTTCTGTCCTTTCGCACGCGCACTACCGCCCATACATTTGCTTAAAAACAAACCGTATGGCTCCAATAAATCCGCAACAAGCAGCGAAAATTCGTCGCAACCTGGTACTGAAAGAGTACGAGGCTAAAGAAACCCCCGATGGTAAGCAAACCACTTTCTCCATCAAATTTGTAAAGTTAGATGGTGAGCTGGTTTTTATGCCTCGTGCTGTAGCTGCCGGGCTTCCTTTTAACATGAAGAACAACCGCATGCGCGGGGTGCTTCCGGTTGATGAACGTGGCGACAGCGCCGGACATATCACCCCGGTACATATTGATGGTTTAGTGGAATGGAACGGTTTTAAAGTGGCAATGTAATGGCTGATATTCTTTTTAATAAACAAGGAACACCGCTACTGGCTACGGGACGTAGCTACATGGCGGCAACAACCGGCACACCCGATCAGCGACCAAAAAGCGTGTCGGCACCCAAGCTGGCCGAGAGCGAGCTGGATAAAACAAAGGTTGGTGAAATTGAGATTGCTGACTGGGGAGCTGGAAACAACTTCCCGACATTTGCAGATGACATCATCGGTAAGGTTGGGGTATTGAATACCGGCCTTAAATTCACCCGTAATTTCACCATCGGGCAGGGTATTTTCCCCTGTCAGGTGGAAGAGTATGACAAGGATGGCAATGAGGTGCTTAAACAGATTGGTGATAAAACCTTATCGGTATTTGCCAACTCGCGCATGGTGAGGAAGTACATGAGTAAGGCTTTGCGTGACTTCCTGAAATTTGGTCCCGGCTTTGTCCAGCTGATTATGAATCAGGAGGGAGACAAAATTGTTGGGATAAACCCAATCAATGCCAAGTACTGCCGATTGTCGGTTGCCAACTCAGCCGGAGTCATTGAAAAATGCGTGGTGTCGGGTAAATGGCCCGATACGCCAGGAGCGGGAGAGTATAAGATTTACGATGTGTTGGATGAGTATGATCCGTATGCCGATTTGCAACGCCGCCGATGGGCGAAAAAGACAGCTGCCAAATCGTTCATCCTGGTTATTCGCGATAGCTGGAGCAACAATGAATACTACAGCTCGCCACTTTGGTATTCGGCCTACCTGGCCGGATGGGTCGATATTGCCTTGAATGTGCCGGCATTCCTGAAAAAAGCTTATGCCAACCAAATCACCTGGAAATGGCATATCCAAATACCCTATGCATTTTGGGATAAGAAATTTCCGAAGAATGATTTTAAAAACACCGCCGAACGGCAAAAAGCAATTGAAGATTATATGGATACCATTGAAGAGAATTTGTGCGGTGTGGAAAATGCCGACAAACCGATCTTTACCTTCTTCGAAATAAACCCGCAAAACGGGAAGGCCGAAGAGCAATGGATCATTAAGCCGCTTGAAAACAAGTTGAGCGACAACGAGAACCTGGTCACCAGTGCGGCTGCCAATTCCGAAATCATGTTTGCCATCATGGTTAACCCCAACGTAATGGGCGCCGGTATGCCTGGTGGTACCTACGCCGGCAACCAAGGCGGAAGTAATATCCGCGAAGCCTTTCTGGTCAACATTGCCAACTCGTGGCTCGATCGTCAGGATCTGCTCGACCCCGTTGAAATTCTGCACCGCTACAATGGTGGCGATGAAAATGTGGAATGGCGTTTCCGGAACACCATTCTGACCACCTTAGATTCCGGAGCTGGAACCTCAAAAACCCTATCGTAATGCTATTTAAAGACATTCAGGAAGTGAAAACGTATTTGGCCGTTGGTGTTGGTAACGACTTCAACCGCTTGAAGGCGCACATTCAAAATGCTGAAAACGCATACATGCGTCCGCTGTTACACAGTAATATGTACGATGAGCTGCAGGAGTTTTACGATGAAGGTTTGCCGTTGCCCGAAACGCCTTCGGATGCTCAGCTGGCCATGAACGAGCTGCTGGCTAAAGTGCAGAACTCGGTCATTCACCTGGCTTATTGGATGGGGTTTCAAGCGCTAAACAGCACGATCAGCGATCAGGGGTTTCGTCGGCAGGAAAGCGATGCCAGCAAAAGCCTGTACAAATACCAGGAAGATGAATTGAAGGATTACTTTAAAACATCAGGCTTCAATGCGATGGACGATATTCTGGAATACCTGGAAAACAACATCGCCCATTTTGCCGAATTCAAAGCAACTGAAAACTGGACGATCCGGAAAGAAGCCTTTATTCCGGACACCAAGGCTTTTGAGAAAGTACCTTATTCATTAAACAACAGCCGGCTGACCTTTTTGCGGCTGGTAACCCACATGCAAACAGTGGAAGATTTACAGCTGAAACCGCTGCTGGGCTCCGCTGTTTTCGATGAACTAAAAGCGGAAATGATAAAAGATAGTCCAAGTGCTAAAGTACGGGCTATTTTGCCACACATTCGGAAGCCCATTGTTTGGTTTGCTACCGCATACCTGATGGAGGAAAGCGGGGCTGACCTGACTGAAAAGGGTTTGTATTTCGATAGTTTTTCTGTTCAGGAAAAATCGAACCTGAACCGTGGTCCGGCATCGGAACAACGTATAGCCAGCATGATTGCCCGTAACCGGATGATTGGAGAGCGTTATATGGGTTTGCTGAAAAACTACCTGCTTAATCATGTTGAAGAATGGCCCGGATTTGAAGCGCAGGATGGCTTTATACTTAACCGTGACAATACCGATAAAAAAACCTTTTGGGCGTGAAACAAATTGACCTCGAATATTATCCCTACCGGTGGCTGTTAATCAAGCGAAAAGTAACTGGCCATTTCCCCCAGAATTGGGGCGATGTGCAACCCAAGCATTTAATTGCGTTGGCTTGCCTGTATAAAGGAACCATTTCGGAGCTTCGATTTCTGGAAGCCATGAGTAGCATAAATCAGAAGGTGCTGAAAAAGCTGGATGAATACCAACGTTATAAATTGAGTGAGCTGCTTGAGTTTGTTCAAAACTTAAGGCCGCGACACGAACTGATTTTGCGGAAAATTGCGGTGAAAGACCGAACCACCAACGAACAAATTGTATTTCATGCACCAAAAGCGAAACTAAAAGGCTTCAGCTTTGGGCAGTTTATTTTTACCGACACGTATTTCTCCATCTTCCAGCAAAGTCAGGATCCGGAAGATTTAGCACGGTTTGTGGCATCGCTTTACTGGCCCCGAACGAAAAGTTTTAATGATGATGCTATCCAGGGGCATGCTGACATCCTGAAACAAGCAAAACCGGAAACACTGGAGGCCATTGCGATTAACTGGCAGTTGATTCATGAATGGTTAAGCCTTTCGTACCCGCTGATTTTTCAGAAAGCAGAAGAGGAAGAAACAACCGAAGATGAAAAGGAAGCAACGAAACCGACCGGTCCTGATCAGAACCGATGGATAAAGGTATTCAATAACCTGGTTGGTGATGATATTCTCTCGCGTGATCAATGGGCTGAAACTCCGGTTAATACCATTTTTGAATTTATGACCCGCAAGTATAAGGAAAATGCGAAACGAAAATAATAGCCCTATATGCAGATTGCCGTTTACAAACCTAAGACCTGGATTTTGGAACTTTAAACTTAAACACCATGGCTGCAAAATTTTTGGATCTCATAAGCTATTTTGAAAACCTTGCCCGACGGCATGTTGCCATCAGGCATACCGATAAGGAGAAACACTTTTTCAGGCTGGAGCTTGACGAAGTGCTGGGAGGCATGAACCGATCAGATGTTAGTTTTCCGATGCTGATTTTGGAAGGGTACAGCTTCGACTATACCGATAATAAGAGCGACAACCTGCTGAAAAACCGTCGGGGGGCGTTTATGCTGATCGATCATCTTAGCGATACTTCAGACTACAACCGCATGCACCAAATTTGGGAAGAAATGGAGCAGATAGGGGATGACATTTTAGCGAAGATCAAAGCAGACAAACGTAACCCACAGACTCCGGCTGTGCGGAATTTTGATTTTGCCAGCGTCGATGCCAACCTGTTGATGACCGAATTCGGAAACAACGTGGGCATCCGCTTTACCTATACCTTGTCTGCTGCTCAGCCAACCGATGTTGACGAAAGTAAATGGCTAACTGTAAGTAGCGAATAATGGGTGTCTGGAAAAAAATTATAGAACTAGGTTATAGCCGGAATAGCAGTCCGGGCAATTCCAAGCCGGAGATCTTTGTTTCTTCATCGGCAACCGGAAACAGCGAAACAGAATTGCTGGTTATGGTTGAAACCAACGAAGTGATTAATAAATGGGTGCCTAAAGTGCGCCGGGCTCTACGCAGCAGTGCCCGATGGTTTTCCGATGGCAAAGAAGGTTTTGTGATGCGCGGCAACCGCCCGGAGAAAAAGCTGGCCAAAAGTATCGGAAGCTATACCAAAAAAGACCAGGGAGCCATTAACCTGGTTGCCTTTAGCATGGAGCGGCACGGCGTGTTTGTGCATAAAGGAGTGGGGCGGGGCTACAATGCCAAAGGAAATGGCTTTGTAGTAAGAACAGCCAAAGGGCCGGTAACCCGACCACGGGTGGCTGTTGAGTGGTTTAACCCCATTCTGGATAAAAATGTGCCTGCGCTGGCCGACAATATTGCCCGGGTAAATACCGATGCCGCCGTAAATGCCACCCGCATGAAAATAAATTAATGCCGGAAGCCTGATCGCCTTGCCTTAGTTGGTTGATGGTGTATGGCGAAACCGCAGCCTGTTAAAGCCAGGCCTTTAATGAAGCAGCCGCGTTCGTTACCGTGGCTGTTTTCCGTTTCTGCTTGTTTTTCTTAAATTAGCGTACTGTTAAACCCAAAAAGGAAAAAACCAATGAAGAAATCTATGATCCTTAGCAATCTGACATGGGGTTACTATGCTCGGCCAGATAGCGAAGAATCCAATCAGCTTAGAGCCGAATTGATTCAGTACGATAAAGACCATAAGTTTGAGGACTCGACTCAATTGGCAGGAAGCATTATTAATGATTATCCCGAATTCAAGATCTTACATCAGGCCTTTGTTAGAAGAAAACTTGATCGTATCGATAAGTCTATATCGACAATAAAGTCCATCTTGCTCATCTATTTTGCTTGTTCTGTGCTGGTCGCTTTATACCTTATTATGAATTCAATATCTATCTGATTTGAAATAAGCAATACCGAAGCCGGAAAATACTTGTTTCACTTTGAAGCCTGACTAAAACGTCGGGCTTTTTCTGTTTTCATAATTTTATTATCTACCTTTGAAGTGCCAAACCATTTCATTATTACTATTAAAGATTGCTGATTGGGAAAATATTTCCCGGCAGCACCTTCAGCTTATATCTTAGTGGTATCATATGAAGTGGTTTGGCGACCCGCTGCCGGGTTTTCCATTTTTAAGCCAGACCACGATGAGCAAAAAGACCACACCAAGGGTAATCGGCTTTGGGGCCAACTTTCAAGCAAACGATCAGACTGAATCGACTCCGCAAACACCGGATGAGTCGCCAGAAACTTTTTCATTTGAAGAACAATTGGTTGGCATCGTATTAAAACAGTACGATCCGGCAGGCACCGTTGCAGAAGCTACCGAGCAGAAATCGAGTACCGAATTGATTGATGAAATGGAATCGGTGATCGAACCCGAAAAGAACAAGCTCTATGTTGCCATGACCGATGCCGGCTTTCAACTGCACTATACCGGCGAATCGTTTGTTTGGCTACTCAAAGAAAAATCATAGTTATCCTGGCATTAATTCAGGAACTGTTAGCTATAGATCCCGGATCAAGTCCGGGATGACTTCCTCGAAAGGCGTTGGGTTTCCAGCGCCTTTTTTGCTGTCCTTTCATCCGCTGCCATCCTGCCTGATATTTGAGTGAAAATCAGGGTTTAGCCCAAGCTTAACCCGCAACTCAAATAAAATGGCTAATTCATACACACGCCGGATTAACCTTTACATCAACGGCAAAGAAGTCAAAAACAATATTGGCTCCATTCAGGCCGAAATGCGCAAGCTCATTAATGAGCAAAAGCGCATGACCATTGGCAGTAAGGAGTACCATGCCCACGCTGCTAAAATCAGGAGTTTGCGCGGTATCATGAAACAACACCAGCAAGATATTAATGGGATTCAGAAAAGCTGGAGTCTCAAGAAACTGTCCGATGGCTTTAATCGCTATTTCGGGCTTATAACAGCAGGTATTGCTTCGTTAACCGGTATTGCACTTGGTTTTCGAAAAGCGGCCGATGCCGCCAGCTTATTTGAAGAACGCCTCGATAACCTGTCGGCTCTGACCGGGCTCAGTGGTAAAGAACTGGAATGGCTGGGTAATCAAGCCAAGGAGACATCGATAAAGACGACCGAGAGTGGCATTAAAATAAAACAGTCGGCAGCCGATATTCTCGATGCTTATACCAAGGTTGGCTCACAGCGGCCTGAACTGCTGAAGAACAAAGAAGCGCTGGCTGCCGTTACCGAAGATGCGATCATCCTTTCCGAAGCCGCCAAAATGGATTTGGAACCGGCGGTAAAAGGATTAACAACCACCTTGAACCAACACCGGTTAGCAGCCAGTGAGTCGGGCAGGGTAATCAATGCCATGGCTGCCGGATCGAAAGAAGGTGCTGCCGATATTCCTTACCTCACTGAAGCTATGGAAAAATCAGGAACCACCATGGCCATGATGAATGTGAAACTGGAAGACCACATTGGATTAATCGAAGCCATTGCTCCCAATTATGCCGAAGCCCGAATGGCCGGTAACAGCCTGGATAAGGTTTTTCTGAAGATGAAAGCCAACAATATTGGTTATGTTGATGGTGTATTTAATGTAAATGCGGCTTTGGATGAGCTGGAACGGCGTTACAATAGCGGAGAGAGTGCCGCCGATCTGTTTGGTGTGGAGCATGCCAAAATGGGTGAATTGCTGGTGCAGAATCGTAGCGAGTTTATGCGCTATTCTGATGCTGTAACCGGAACCGAAGTGGCCATTGAGCAAGCAATAAAAAACACCAACAATGCTGCTGCCACAAAGGCACAGGCCATGAACCGTCTGAACCTGCAGTTGATTGAATTTGGGGAAAAGCTCAATCCGGCTTTAATTAAAAGTACCAACCTGGTCACCTACTTTATCAAAGCCCTGATGGCTGCTCCTAAATGGATTAAAGACAACCAGGTGTTGTTGATTATGCTTGGGGGTGCCGTGCTGGCCTACAATACAGCCATGCTGAGAGCCATTGCCACCCAAACAACCAAAATAGCTCTCGACATACGCGAAAAAGCGGTGAGCTTTGGTATTGCTGCTATCGCTACGGCCAGGGTGCTGGCCATGCAGGCCTATATCGCTGTTACTGGAAAAGCAACGGTCGCCCAGCGGCGGTTTATCGATTCACAAATCGCTTTCGGTGGAGCAATGGCTGTCAATCCAATTACGGCAATCGTTATAGGGCTTACTGCTTTGATTGCAGCCATGAAAGCCTACGATAAATACAATGCCGGAGCTGTGGCACGCGAAAAGGAAAAACGGGAAGCAACAAAGAAACTGGCAGAAACCAACGACAAATTAAAAAAGACCTACAACGATTTGGAAGGGCAGATGAGTACCCTGTCCCGGTATTCGGTGGCTGAGAAAAAAGACTTGCGCGACAAAATTGATTTAACGATCCGGCAAGCTGAAGCCGAACTTATTCTTCAGGAAGCCAAAAAACGGCAAATTGTCGAATCGAACACACAATCAAATTTATGGCAAACATTCATAAACGGTGTGTTGTCTGCCGGAAATGCTTCGATGTTTGCTGGCCGACAAATGACTGATGCAGCAATAAATGGTAGTAAGGCCGGCGAGGTGATGGATGATGGCCTGTTGAAGTTGATGGAGCGTATTGCTAGTTTCAAACGGCAGGGGTTTGACCTGGATGAAATTTTTGTGGCTGAAAGCAATGCCGACAAAATCCTGAATGAAACGATCTCAGGCATGGAGGAAAAGCTAAACCTTTACAATCTGGCGTTGAAGAATGTTAAAGTAGGTAGTGAAGATTTCTTGCGGATACAAAAGAAAATAGCCGCCACCGAAGCGGAACTCAACAAAGCAAAATCGAAAACACAGGTCGATGCCGCCGATGCCCTTGAGTTGGCCCACAAGCAGCAGATCCTTTCCATTACCCAATTTTATGCCGACAAGGAAAATCTGGACAAGGAATCGAAAGCCCGCTTGCTGGCTGCTGATTTGGCATACTACCAGGCGCAACTTGCTCTGGAGGAAAGTGAAGAGAAACGGCTCAGCCTGCAAACAAAAATCCTGCAGAAGCAGCGCGAATACACTGAAGCGTTGAAACAAGCTGTTCCGGAAATAATCAAAACAAATGAAGCGACAGATAATCTGAATGTCAAGTTATTTGAAGAAGCTAAGCTTTTAGGTCTTATCTCATTGAAGCAAGCCGAAGCAAAGGCTGAGATGGATGAACTTACTGCGAAGTTAGTTGCACAGGCACAAAATTATCAGAACGTAATAAACACAGTCTCCGATAATATTTTCCAATTAGCTCAGGGAGGTGAGGATGCCTTTAAAACATTCGCCAAAAACATGCTGATCATGGCCCTGGAACAGTTGAAGCTTCAAGCTCAGATGGCAGCCGTTGGGGTAACTATTCAATCGCTGGCAATGCCCGACTCTGTGGTTACTCTAGGTGGAGCCGGATTAGCACGTGCCGCCATTATCATTGGATTAATCGAAGCTGCGTTTGCCGGGCTTGAAGGTCTGGTGAGTGGTGCATTTTCCTCGAAGTCGTCTGGCTACGAATCCGGTGGCTTTACGCAAGGTGAAGGCATGTACCGGGCAGGCGAAAAAGGGAAAAGAGAGTGGATTAGTCCTAATTGGATGTTAAACAACCCAATGACCGGTCCGGTTATTCAGTGGTTGGAAACGTTCAGAAACAGACCCAACACGGTCAGCCAGCAAGCCATTGCCGCAACAAACTCAGCCACCACAACTCAGCCATACTCATCGGCATTTCGAGGTGGGGCGGGATCTTCCATCAGCCCACCACAGGCTTACTCGGGTTCATCTGTCTCTTCCGACGCCATCAATCGTTTTGACCGTGCGATCGAGCGACTTGAGAAGATTGAGCTGGTTCTATCGGTGAAGGATGTGGCTGATAAGTTGTCTAAGCGCGAGCTTCGTGATCGTCAGAGCAAGCTTTAGTTGTCCTTTGAAACTCCTTGTGGACTGATGAACTTCGGACTAATAAAATTTTAGACAAATGGCATTATCTCTTAGTATTCCCGGTGGTCCTGTTCAGTTGAGCGGGAACCGGGTTCAGGCAGAAGTTGAGACTACGGCGACGACCGGTGAATTATACAATTTGCTGATTAAGACGACTTCGTTGGATGCTTCATTTCCGGAGGGTATTGACGCGATTGAGCCCAATGCAGAGCTGAAGGCCTTGTTTGATCTTCGTAACCGGGTGACTTTACCGATTGTGTATTCGTTTACCTGGCCGTTGACTGGTGCTGTTTCGATAGCCCAGCCTCAAATGGCGAAGAAAGTGGCCTTGGATGTTGGTGAACGTTTTGTCCAGGTTGTCAGCAACAAGAACGAGGACACGGTGAACTGGGCTGAGCTTACTGCGGACAACGAGATTCTGATTCTCCGGGGAGGTTTATCGAAGCACCAGCAAGCGAAGTACAACGAGCAGAACACCAATTTCTATGATGAATTTATAGCTGCTGGTCAGTTCTTAACGGAATTGCCCAATAATATGCGGATTAGTCCGGGGCAGCCGGTGAAGTTGTGGTTTATCACGAAGGAGGTCACTAACCAGGCGCTTACGCTAAAGGTTGATTACAGCTTGTTGAGTGGCAGTGAAGGAACGCTCAGTCATGCGGTGACGATTGATCCGGATAAGATGTATGAGCTATGTGTTGATCCTGGTTCGCTTGGGCTTGATGCGTCGGAAGTGGCCAGCTATTCGGTGTATTTCGAGAAGCTAGGGGTGACCATTAGTGCGACGAAGAGCTATACGATTGATCATGGGAATTATGAACACAACACTTTTTTGCTTTATGCCAACCGGATTGGTGGGATTGACTGCGTGTGGCTTCATGGTCATGTTAAGCGAAGTTTTCCGACGGAAAGTGAACGTAGCCAGCGCGACGCCCGGATTACCGACACCCAGCAGCGACCTACGCTGGAAGTGGATTGGAAGGTAGGAAAGCGTAGCTGGGAGATTAACTCCGGGTATAAGATGGCCGATGAAATGACAGCCTTAACGGGGCTGTTTGAGAGCCGCAACGTATGGTTGCTGGATGGGAATGATATTATTCCGGTGATGATGGAAGATGGGGATAATGCTTACCTGGACAGTTTGAGTGACGCGAATGAAATGGAGTTAAAATTTACTGAGGCACATTGATATGGCGCAATTAACATCATCATACCTGAAGCGCAAGTTCAGAGGCAATCATCCGATGCAAGAGGTGATTGATTTTATTGTGCAGAACAAGATTTCGATACTCATGCCTAACGGATTGGTTGATGGCGGAAAGGTGGTGTGGCTTAACGGGCTTACTTTTTCGGTTAGCCAGGCTTACTATTACCTGATCAATCGGTTGTGTGAGACAAAATCGACCATTGTTGTTTTGGATGCAGCTGATCCATTACTTCCGCGTATCGACTTGCTTGCTGTAACTTCGGATTGGGAAGTTGTGGTTCTTAAAGGGATTCCGGCGGAGAACCCACAGAAGCCCACGCCGGATCCGACCAGTCAGATTGAGTTAACCCAAGTTTTAATTCCGGCAGGAGGCACAGAGCCGGAGCCTCCGGGGGAAGAGCTCATTGACGATGTTGTTTACGATGAAGGCACGGAATGGACTGCGAACGAAGGAACGATGAATGTGGATTTCTACTCGACCACAAATGCCTTTAGCGGATTAAAATCAGCTAAGGTGGATATGCCGATGAACGATGATTACATGACCTTTACGGCACCGGCTGCCAGGAATGTGGCAGACTACAAGCTGTTGTCGGGGTTTGTGTATTTGAGAAAAGAAGCATCGACGCTTTATGCGCTTGAATTCGAATTTTTGTTGAATGGCATTGAAGTATCGGATAAAAAAATCATTAACCTGGGGCGGATGCTTCCGGATTACTGGACAAACGTTTCCTTGGAAATGAGTGCTTTTACCTTTACCAACATCACGTTTGACGCGGTACGTGTTCGTTGGCGTAAAAAAGGGAAAGATTTACCGTTCACGGGCTTTTTCCTGGATAATCTGAAGCTACAAGGGCATGTGGTTCCTCAGCCTGTTCCGGTGGTTGATGGACGGGAAGTAGAGCTGGAAAAGACCGGCACACACCTGGTATGGCGCTATGTGGGCGAAACGAACTGGGTTAACCTGGTTGCGTTGGCTGACTTAGTGGGGCCCGATGGGAAGTCGGCCTATGAGCTTGCTGTGTTGGGCGGATTTCCGGGGACTGAAGCGGAGTGGCTACTCAGCCTGAGAGGAAGCGATGGGGTGACGCCAACCATTGGCGCGAACGGTAATTGGTACCTTGTAGAAACAGACACCGGCATAAAGGCTGAAGGGACGGATGGCAGAACGCCAATGTTCCGTGAAAATGCCGGATGGATGGAGTGGAAGTACACGGACGAGGTAGACTGGACGCAGCTTTTCCAAGTGCCGGATAGTGGCGGCGGGATACCAGAGGCCCCAGCTGACGGAAAAACATACGGGCGCAAAAATAAAACATGGGTAGAAATTACAGATAGTGGAACAGGAGGCAATGAAGCGCCTGAATTGCACCTTGATTTCGAGGAAGCTGGTGATGAATTCGTTTTCAATGTGCCGTATGCGATGAAATTCACCCTGCAAGAGAGTGAAGGGACAGACGCAGCCCTGTCTATTGCTTTGAATAGCGAATTAGCGCGATATACCAAGCTTACGATTACTGCTACGTCAGGGGGCTTGGTGAGTTTGTACGGAGAATATCTATAAACTAAATATTTTAAAATGGGATCACATTACTTTAAAGTAGGAAGTCTGAAGATCGATCAGGATTTGATGGACAAGATTTGTCCGGCGGCTGGATACACCCCTGAATTGCTTTGCCCGGCCAATGGTTATATTAAAGACCCCGATGTTTTCATTCCGGATGAAGAAGTCGCCGATGCTATTTCTAATCCGCCAATTCCAGGAACGATTAAGCTTGCCGTACTTAGCGATGGCGACAGGCACTTATACTTTCGCGTTTTGACTAGCTCCGGGGATTATAGAGTTTCAATTTACGACTCAACCGGAACTTTTATTGGCTCAAAAGATTTTAGTAGTGGGTATTATTATTCTGACTTCATACCTACAACAGACAGCCGTTTTACCTATGTTATATCTGCGGTTAGTGGAAATATTGAATTTTTCAGAGCTTACACTAAATCCAGCATGGACGCGGAAGGGGCGAGTATTATTGCATGTTTAATCAATGTGCCTACACTGACTACCTGTGATCAGATGTTCTACAATATGGGAAAGCTTCGTTATTGCGAATTCTTGTGCGATTGTGATTCAGTCACTACTTTTTACAGAGCATTTTACGGAGCCGAGCGTTTAGAAAAGCTAGTTATGCCATCGTCCGCGGCGAATGTTACAAATATTTCCAATCTGTGTTATAACACTTTTTCTCTACGTGAGGCATCCTTGCCTGTGCACATGCCACTACTCAATAATGCTTCATACTGTTTTTATAAATCAAATGTTGGAGGTACCATAAGATTTCCAGGCTCTCTAGCTGAGCTGAACAATCTTAGTTCAGCCTTTTATAGCGCGGTTAATGTTAAAAACATCATTCTGCCTACTTCAGCTCCGAAACTTGCCTCTTTAGCTTCATTTTGTCGCGATTGCAATAACCTTCAATCTGTAGAATTACCTGCGGACGCCGTTTTGATCAATAGTTTGAGCTACTCGTTTTCTAATTGCTATAAACTGCGCGGAGAATTTGTGTTTCCTGAATTGGTCGCATGTACCAATATTGCTTATTGTTTTAATGAATGTTACGAGGTTACTCGAATTGAATTTACGGGGGCAATGGATAATTGCACCGATATTCGAAGGTTGGCCTTTGCCTGTCGCAAGGTTACTCACATCTATTTGCCAACCAGCCTGGAGAAGCTGATAAGCACATCATCTACAGCCAGCGCATTTGATAATTGCCGTGAGCTCGTATATTTGAAGTTGCCGGTAAGCTGGAATGTTGGAAGCCCATTTAATGGAGGGACCTATATTATTTTTAATGCTCTGAAGAATTGCACCAAGCTGGCTGAAATAACCACGGTGGAGCATACCAATAATTCGATAATGGGAACGATAAATTATACTTCGCTTCTTTCCCTTGTTCGGTTTGATCAACCGCAATTTCGAAGTGCTAGTGGATATGTAACGCTGACACCTGCCGGAGCTGGCGACGACAACGACATTCGAGGCAAGTTAGCGTATTTTGACATTGACTGGTCATACGTTGACAACAAAATTGACTTGCAATACAACAGCCTGCCGTCCGCTGAAATACTCCGCATTGCATCGGTACTCCCCAATTTTGGCAACAATCAGAATCATAAATTATTAGCTATCTGCAAAAATCCAGGTGCAGAAGATCTGAACGTTAAGTTTCACTCTGCTAGTGGTAGTCTAGGGGGGAACTATCTTACTGTACCCGCTGATTTTGGCAATATAACAGGTTACAGCGCTCAGCGTATCGGGATTACTTATGGAGTTGATGCAACGTTTGACGCAGTTACAAACACCGTTGTTTTAGTGGCAAACCATGGGTTTTCGGCTGGAAAAAAAATAGCCATAACTTATGCCACTGCCGACATAGGAGTGTCATATGGTGTAGATTACTATGTCATTAACCCAACCGACAACACCTTTCAGCTATCGGAAACGCCAGGAGGGTCTGCTGTTTCTTTCTCAGCAAGCGCAGTAGGGTCTATAGCTATGGAATTAACTGTGGTTTCAATGGTTGGCACTACTGCCTATTTTGATTGTAACCTTCAAAGTGGATCGCATTCAACGTGGCTGTTTTCGCCTTCCATAGATTTTTTCGAAGCAAACAAAAAGGGCTGGATGATTCAATAGCTGATTTAAAAATTAATTCAGAAGGTTTATTTAGGTTCAATTCAATTATAAAACACAGGGTATGCTTACGTTAGAAGTAAAAGACAAGCAGCTTTCGACCTCGGAAGATTTTTCGGTGACGATTGAGGATCGGAACCCGGCGACTGATTTTGAAGAGATTCCGGGGAGTAAGGGGGTAGGGATTCAGCTACCGATTAATGCGGCGAACCGGACGATTTTAAGGAATCCGGACCGGTATGAGAAGATGGGAACGACTGACGACCGGCGATTTACGGGGGCAGCCTTGCGCCATCATGGACAGGTTATTCAAAAAGGGACGCTGGTTATTGACGATACCAAGAATGGTTACAGCGGATGGTTGCGTGATGTGGTGGGTAATTTGGCTGAGCGGGTAACCGGAAAGCTGATTAACCAAAGTACGCTGGGGGGTGAGCGGACGTTTGCGAACAAGACAAACTATAACCCACTGACGGATGATTATGCGTGTCCGAAGTTGTTTAACCGGCACTTTTGGCGCGACCGGGGAAAGCGTTCGGACCGCCAGGTAACAACGACTGATTTGGAGGGGAATGAGAGCCAGGACAAGGAAGATGATAATGAGTTGAGCTGGCAATTTTTAGAGAATGAGCAATTCCTGGTCAACTATCCGACCGCTACGGGCGTGAAAGCCGATGGGGTGAATACGGCTCCGGTAGTATCGCCAATGTTATTTCTCTGGAAGCTGGTGGAGTTGATTTTATCCGACAATAAGATTTTTGTGAAGGAGAATTTCCTAAAGGAAAATGTGTCTCTTCAGAAATTGATTTTGTACAACAACTTTAATATTCTGAAACAGGTATTGGTAACAGAGCCCAAGATCTTCTACTACATGCGTTACGAGGAATACATGCGCTTGACTGCGGAGGAAAAGACGGTTACGAAGGTGACCTATATTGCCGACAAATTTCAGCTGGCCGATTTGATTCCGAAGCTCAGCCTGGGGGAGCTGATATTGTCCACTCAAAACTTGCTGAATGTTGTGTTTTCGTTTAATGATTTGGACGAATGCCGGATTGTTGACCGGCAACGTTTATTGACTGGTCCGGCTTATGATGTTGACGAGTATATGTTTGGCGAATGGGAGTTGCATGAGCGTAAGAGTGTGACGGTGAAGCTGGAAATGGAGCATGAAGAGAACGATTATGCTTTTTCCGATAACTGGCAGGATTTATCGGATATGCGGCATAACATTAAGGAGTCGGTACAGCAACGGGCAGACTTGGATTTGCTAAGTCCGGAGATGGATGAAATCAGGAAGGTGACCAGCGAAAACAATTATTACCAGTGGCACTGGCATGTGTTGACCACCGGAGATTCGCTGGAGTCGCAGGCTCAGGAGGATATTTTGGGTTGGGAAATGATTACGATTGGTTTCCAGCCTTACTTTTACAATGACGAGGATAAGGAGGTGGAAGAGATTAAGACTAAGTTTTCGACCTTACGGCAGAGTAGAAATGGGTATCCGCTGACTATGCAGAAGGGGAATGCGGAAATGTTCAGGACGCAACATGAGTCGTTTACGCCTCGTCTGCTTTTTTACGGCGGTGACGAAGCGGCCAGCTACCGGACGAATAACCTGGCACTGGATTGGGATGGGGACGACGGGTTGGCCAACCAGCGCTGGAATTTCTGGCTTCCATTTTGGGCAAACCGCCTGCCAGCTACCGGCTACTTTAAGTTTCCGGCATCGGTATTTTACTACATCAAGAACAATAAAGCATTGCTGCCGCTTAAAACCAGGCACGGATCCTTCATTATTGATGAAATTGATGCGGTTGCCAACCGGGAGGATATGATTGAGTGTAAGCTGAGCGTGTTTAAGCGCGAGAGTGTGATGGAGTACGAAGAAGGTGTAGTTCCGGGAGAGCCAGAACCACCGACACCGCCCGTCTTTGAACCGTTGTGGGTAGGGGTGACCGATACGGGCAGGCCTTACCTGGTGAATGTAGCTGGAGAGGTGAAGATTCCGCCAAGCTGGGGTACCTTATCACCGGCGGCCTATGCTTCGCGGAACTGCATTGACTGGGATCCGGTGAGCCGACAGCTGTATGTTGGAGGTTGGAACGGTATGTTATACGTTACGGACTTGTCGGATGTCGACAATATGAGCATGAAGGGGATCCGGACGTATAGTGGTGGCCATATTTCATCGGTGCGCTATGTGAACGGAAAGATTTTGATTGGGCGTGATGATAGCCGGGAGGTTCACCAGCAGCCTCACCATGCGAGCCTTGCTGACTACCGGGATTTTGAAGCGACCAGTGCCGGCAACTTACAGTGGCCCCGCACCTTGGGGTTCACGTATTATGGGGGCTACTATTATGCGTGTACCTACGAAGGAGAGATTTGGCGAAGCAACAACCTGTCGAGCTGGAGTGAGATTACCGACCGGCGGGCTCACTGGTGGACGATGCTGGCGACAACCAACAGGCTGCTTGTGTTTGGTAAGGAAGATGGGGATTCGTACCGGCGTCAGTTTTGGGCACCCAAGAGCAACCCGACAAACTGGGATGAATTTTCGGTGGGCGGATTGACAAAGGGGTACTATGTAGAGGATGCTGTTCCGATGGGGACCGATCAGGCTATTATGATCACGAATAAGGAATACCTGGGATCGGCCAAACTGTTGAGCAGCAACAACGCCACTACGGAGTTTACTCCACCACTGGCCAAGCATTGCGGGGGAGCCTGTGCAACCGGAGCTATGCCATTTATAGCGATCAAGGAAGGGTCGGGAGCGACCAAGATTGCAGGATGGTCGCAGTTGCAAAATAAATGGGTCTATCACAATGTTCCTCAGTTTTATACGAAGCTGTTTATGTACTAGGGGATCCATTGCTTCGTTTTTGTCCTTTCAGAGATGCGCCGCAGGGTGCATCTTTGAAATAAAAATGCTATGATTGAATTAATCTCTGAGAGTTTCCGCGACTTGGCTCATAATATCTGGAGCTTCGTAGCCGGAATAGTGTCGGCCATTTTCGGTTACTTCCTTCCGATTCAGGATATTGTCCATCAGCTCATTCTCTTTTTTGTACTGGATGTTGTATTTGGCTACCTGGCCGCAAAAAAACTGCGTGGAGAGCGTTTTTCGGCCCGGATTATTTGGAATACGACCATTCCGCGCATGCTCATTGCCCTAGTCTTGATATTAGGATCTTACGTCTGGGATGAAGTGTACCAGCAAGAGTTTGTTTCCACCTACAAGATTATTGGCTGGTTCATTTCAGGAGTTCTGTTTTTTTCAATTATACAGAATGCTTACAAGGTTACCAACTGGGAAATGCTACCGTTGATTGGCAGGTTTATTTCTCAAAAGTTGGATGATAAGACAGGAATCAACATTCAAAAGGAGGCGGACGATGATCACGAGTAAGCATTTCGAAGAGAAGGAATTCACCCGCTTGACGCCGTCATGCTCGTTGCAGGACATGAACCAAGGCACCATGAACCGGCTTGATAGGACACGCGATATAGCTAATATTCCGCTTGTTTTAACTTGTGCTTACCGCCCGAGCTCCTGGGATAAGGCCAAAGGGCGAAGCGGTACCGGAGCGCACACGCTTGAAAAATGTCATGCGGTTGATATTAAATGCAACTCTGAAAGGAACCGGTTTAAAATTATGAGCGCGTTGCTGGAAGCCGGTTTCACGCGAATTGGCATTGCTAAAACATACATCCACGCGGATGATTCTCCCAATCATACTCAATCTGTAATCTGGTTGTACTCATGAAAACGTTAATTTATCTTTTGCTATTAGCAGCTCTGTCGAGTTGCATGACTGCTGGACGGATCCAGCGCAACTGTGACAAATTTGTGCAGGTGTGCGGGACAGAGACAAAGACTGAAATCAGGTTCCGGGATACATTGGTTTATCTGGATCCAATTCCGGTGCGACTACCTGTGAGCGATATTCATGTTTCGCTGTCGCTCCGGGTAATTGACGGGAAGGTTAATCTTCCTATGCAGAGTACCATTCACGGTTTGATAACCACCGATGTTTCGATTGTTGACAATGAGCTGGTGGTGCATGCTTACCTGAATGATTCGACAATCCTGGCGAAGCCAAAGCCGGTGTTGATAAAAGATGGTATCCGGGAAGAAGAAAAAAGCACCGTAGTCCCGGTAAAACACATCCCAGGATTTTACAAATTCACTTTTTGGTTATTCGTTGCCCAGGCACTTGCTGCTCTGTTCTTTCTTATAAGTTCGTTGCGTCGCATCGGCATTAAAAGCATACTTCAACCTGTCCTTTCCCTTTTCTCTAAAAAAGGGGATGTTTGAAGTGTTTCTTAGGTTTAGTTTTATTGGTTTAGATTAGTTATCCCCCGCCACGAGTTGGCGGGGGTTTTCAAAAATGGCTCTAGTCCCAATTCACAATCATACGAGCACTTAATTCACAACAAATCCCGGTACAGAGGTGCCGGGATTTTTTAGTTTCTATAAATTGACTAAATTGTAAGGAAAAACTATTATGATTTACTTCTTTGGGGATGACTCCCAGTTCAATATAAATGGATCAAGCACTAGCAATGTCTTTATGTTTGGCGGTTTTATTATTGAAGATAAAGATATAGCTCGGCTTCAATCAAAAATTGAGGCGGTGAAGAAACACTATGTGGATCCTCGAATACCTATCAAGTGGAATGTTCGTGCCCTAAAAAAAAGTTTAAAAGACGCTGGCTATGAAAAACAATATGACAAATTGCTCGAAAATTCACATTTAATAAGAAGAAGAATAATAGATTTTACATCTGATATCGACTATAAAATCATAGTCTCGTTGGTTCAGGATACTAGTGAATTTCAGGAATTGGAAAAGAAAAGAATTGAGGAATTGGAAAGATTTGCCTTTTCTTATTGCTTAGGACAACTTGCGCGACATGTAAAAGGTAAGATTGGTCGAAAACAGGTTGTTTTGGATTGGCCAGGGGGGAATGAAAATAAACCATTCACTAGTGAATATGCATACGCTTATACAAGAGGAACATCTATTTCGGAATTGTACAAATATCCATACGGGCCTCTAAGTGAGCAGTGTTTTATGGATTCTCCTTTTTTTGCAAACTCGTTACATTCGACGCTCCTTCAATTCGCAGATATATTAGTGGGGATGACCAAAGACGTTGTTTTATCCAAGATAAAACCAAATAAACAGGCAGACTTCGCGAATAAACTCTATGACTTAGTAAAAGGAAAGTTCGTAATCAATGAAGAGACAGGAGAGCAGGGCCCCTACATCCCCCAAAAATCGCATTCTCTAAGAAATGCAGTTTATCCAATTCTTGAAGGTCCTGATGACTTAATCCTTGATATTTAGTTTCAGTTGTAGGTTGTAACTACAATTCTGGGAACTTGTCACGGATCTCAGTACTCACTCTTCCAATTTTGTGGCGCATGTAAATTTCAGTTGTTTGTATCGAAGTATGTCCGTTCTGATCTTGCAATGCTTTCATCGAAATACCGGCATCAGCAGCACGGCCGTTTCCGGTATGTTTCCAGGAGTAATATTTATAGCCATCCGGCATCCTCAATTTCTTTCGGATATTTCGGAACCTTGTTCGCATGTTGTTTTTTCCCAGTTCCTGCGGTCCCGGCTTTCCATTCTTGCCAAACACATAGTAGTCGCGGGGATAATCTTGCAACTGATAAACCTCTCTCAGTTCCTTCAAAAAAACCAAAGGAATAGTGGGGAAGCGCTCCAGGTTTGTTTTTGCCCTGAGTTGCTCCACATCGATCACACCACGTGTGAAGTCAATTTCACCGATCCGGAGCAATCGCAACTCTTTGCCCGGCCTCAGGAAACAGTAGTACTCAAATGAAATGGCCAGCCACAGCTGAGGATCTTCTTTCTTGATTGCATTTTTCAGATCCTGAATGTCAAACTCAGCGATAGGGCGGGGGGATTGGTCGTTTATTCGCTTGCAATTGGGGATGTCATATACAGGATTAGTAATTATGCTTCCGGATTTACGCGCAAACTCAAACATATCCTGAAGTAACTGCCGGTATTTTTTTATTGAGTTGCCCGCCAGCTGACGGTCGTTAATCAGGTAATCGAAAAACTGAAGCACGATGAGATTGTCAACTACCGTAATGTCGTAATTGCCCATGCTATTTTTATCCAACCACAAACTAAAAATTCGAAGTTTACTGGTGTAGGTGCTGATGGTTTCAGGCTCCAGTTCTGATTCTGTCTTTTTCTGCGCGATAAACTTACTGGAGTAATAGCTAACCGTCTTGTTAGCCATTTTCATTTTGCCGTAGATTCGCGAGATGTTCTTGTATTGCAGTTGATCTTCGTAAATGGCAGATTCATCATCCATAAATGGATTCCAGCCATTTTTCAACTTGGCGGCATATTCATTTTTTAATTGAATAGCTGCTTCTGTTCTTCCCTCAAAGTCTTTGATTTTGTGCAATCCCTGATACGCCTTGAAACGCTTCATTTTCCCGTTTCGAGGATCCCGGTAAGAGTAGTAAACGAACCACTTCTTTGAAAGATCGCCGCCGCAATTATTCACTTCCGGCAGGATCGCTATTTTATTTCTTCTCATTTCGTTTGACTTTGACGATTAACCAAAATCAAACTGTCTACCATTTGTCTACCACTTTCAGTTTTTGTCTACTTTCGCCACAAAAGTAGCTGATAATGAGTGGGTTTGTGTTTCTGGTCGGGATGACTGGATTCGAACCAGCGACCCCCACGTCCCGAACGTGGTACGCTACCAGACTGCGCTACATCCCGTTTTTAGAAGCGGAACAAATGTACAATTTTCGAATAAATGATGGACTTATTTTTTGAATTTTATTCGTTTGTGGAATAAAATTCCCCTAGGCTGATAAATTGCAGGTAGTTGACCCCTTTACTCTTACCATTCGAGTTGGGTGGCAGTAACTATTTTTCCAGAAAATCTTTTAGATAGCTGAATTTTGGCGTCAGTTTGCCATCTTTCAAAATGGTGGCTCGCTCAATTATTTCGTCCTCATCTGTGCCAAATAAAGACGGAAAAACTTCGTAGTATAAATCACGGGCAAAGGTTCTGGAGGCATCTATGGGCAAGGCCGCCGGCAGATTGTCAACCGCAACAACCGTAACATGAGAGGAAGAGCTGAACGGTGCGACTTCTGCACCTGTTGCCGGATCAACATCATAAAACGGTGATCCAATCTCGGTCGTTCGCAGTGTTGTTGGAATAGGCCCGGGAACATCGCAGCTGATATCCGAAATCAAGGAAATCGAAAAGTCCGGTGCCTTCAGGTCTTCAGCACTAAAGAAATGGGGCGATTCATGATTCCAGAAGTGACAGGCGACAAAGGCATCGGCTACTTTGGTGTAGGGGAGGAAGGCTGACTCAAAAGCCGCGGGATGGTCATAGAAATGTTTATCCTCCGGCGCTCCTTCCTTGCGCTTTATATAGTCCACTGGATCGAGCCGCGTATAAACCGGGTGGTCATAGCTTCGCTCTAAAAAATCTTTAGGAAGAACTTCGGGGATCCTTAGATGATTAATGATATCCAACGCGCCAGAAGCAACGCGTCCGCCGCCGGTTACCACTATTTTTAAAGACGGAATCGTCAAGGCCTTTAATTGGTGGTGTAAGTCTTGCAAATCCGTACACGTTTCAGGTCCCGGAAGCTGGTACTTGCAAAAGCGCCGGCCAATACCTACAAAAGCATAGTAGGCGCCAACAACGCCAGCCCAAAAACCAAAGGCAACCAGCCTGCTCCGGTGTTTATCCACGAAATATTCATAATCGATCAGTGTGATTTTCTTTTGCGCCATCAACTTCAGGAAGTCCTGATTATAGGCCTGCTCTTTGGCCACATGACTAAACATGATATAGGTTTTGCCATCTAATAAGGCTTCATTTGCCACTTCCTTAACACCAATTAATACATCGCAATGCGAAACATCCTCGACCACCGGGAGACCTAGTCGCTTATATTCTTCATCTTTATGAACCCGCAGCTCACTGCTTTGTACAAAAAGTTCGACTTCCGGATAGTTTTGTAGTATTCGTGCGGCTGTTTCTGGAGTTATCGCCACTCTGCGGTCTTTCCATCGGCGTGTTTCTCTTAAAATACCAATCTTCATGTTTATCTTGCTTTTCATGAATTTTAAAGATAAGAATTATCTCCTTAATCATACGCGGTCAGGCATAATTGCTCGTTTTCGTCCGCATTCGTTTGAAAACGCTTTTTAAGACAGAGAAACCTTTATGTTACTATGAATATGCCAAAAATTATTGTAATTTTGCCCTTCCTCAAATACCGGGGCTGACTGGTTTTGACAGCGGGTAGAAGAGGTATGTAAGCATGTCGAGCTTGGGTTGTTGGCTCGTAAATCCTAATGATCAAACTTTTAATTGGCGAAAACAACTACGCTCTTGCTGCGTAACCGAATTTTAGTAGGTTAGGCTTAATCCCGGTACTAGGTGCTGGGACAAGACATCGTCCGGATGCTATTGCCTTGAGGCTATTCGATATGACGGTGCAAAAAATCGAGGCTAGTGGAATGTTTGCTTCGTGCATTTTGCAAAACTTAAGAAGCTAAGGTAGTGGTCGGTGGCCTTGATCCAGCTGCTACTCGAAAATTAAGTCGAGGCTACACATGTAGAAAGCGTATTGCTTCCTCGTTTGGACCCGGGTTCGATTCCCGGCAGCTCCACTTTTTCAAAAAGCATTCAAAAGCAAACTCCTGTAAGTGTCACATTTACAGGAGTTTTTTATTTTTGGCTCCTGCAACAAAGTGCATAAAAACGCATATTCAAAGGTGTAAATTCGGGAGTTCATGGCGAACAAGAAAAGACTCCCGAATTAGGATTTAATGCACTGAATTACACTGTTTTGCATTTCATGATTTTTGACGTTTGCGATAATTTTAAAGTCTAATTTAAAACGTTTAAAAGATGGCAAAACATGCAACATTTAGTGTTATTTTCGTGCCAAGGGCAAAGAAAAACACAGAACAAAAGAGAGAAAAACTGTATGCGCGTATTACAGTTGACGGTCTAAGAGTAGAAATGAGTCTAGCAAGAGACTTATCGACTGGCTTATTTAATACGAAAGCTCAGAGGTGTTTAGGAACCAACTCAGAGAGTAGGCAGATCAATGATTTCCTATCGATAGTCAACAGTGACCTAAACGAGATTCGAAAAAAACTCATGCTTGAAGGGAAAGAAATCACGGCTGAATTAATCAAAGCTCGTTACAAGGGCTTACCCGATCCAGATGATATCCCAGACCCGACGGTTTTAGAACTATACGATGAACACAACCGTAAGTTTAAAGAGTTGATTGGAACTAAAAACCATTCCCCTTCCACCTATCAACGGCACCTAACTTCAAGAGGGCATGTCGCAGCATTTATTCAACATCAATACGGCAAGAATGATTTGACTTGGGAAAAAGTTGACTTTAGCTTCCTCAGCGATTTTGAGCATTATTTTAAGGCGGTTCGAAAATGCAACCACAACTCCACCATGAAATACATTAAAAACTTTGGCAAAGTCATTCGAACGGCATTAGGAGAAGGTTACCTAATTCGAAACCCATTCGAAAAATTCAAACTGAGCTACGAAACAGTTGATCGTGAAATTTTAACACAAAAAGAGGTTGATCAAATGATTGCCCTTGATATCAAATTGAATCGATTAGATAAGGTAAGGGACCTGTTTGTATTTTGTATCCATACCGGAGTTTCATTCTGCGATGTTATTAAACTGCGTATGAATCACATTTATGAAGATCAAGATGGAACAAAATGGATCAAGAATAAGCGATTAAAAACAGGAGTTGAGTTTATGGTTCCGGTTTTACCTGAAGTTCAAAAGATCATTGACAAGTATGCGGATCATCCTGAGCGGCAGATGGAGGGAAGCGTCATTCCCGAGATCTCCAATCAGAACTATAATGGTTATTTAAAAGAAGTCGCTATGCGCTGTGAAATAGACAAAAACTTGTCTTCGCACATTGCCCGCCACACGTTTGCCACAACCATCGCCATGAATAATGGAGCTCCTTTGGAAGTCGTTTCCAAGATGCTTGGGCATCGGGACACCAAAACCACTCAGATTTACGCAAAAATTCAGGAAAAGGCTATTAAAAGCGGCATGAGAAATTTACTATAACAACCTGCCTAAAAGCACAGTAATCAAAAAGCTAGTAGGATAACCTATTAGCTTTTATTTTTCCGCATATCCTGAGTTAGATAACCGCAGCAAAAAATTCTTTCAATATTTCATCATTCCTCTCAGTCCCTAAATGGAAATAAAATAGTTTTCGCTCTTCCGGATAGAAAAAAGAGTTCTTAAGCTTGAAATATCTTTGAAAGTTGGCGTATTTGATGCATTCTTTTTCCTGTTCACGCAGAGTTGCCGCTTGTTCAAAATTCTGCGACCTAATTTGAGCCATTTTCTCTTCTGTCAACTTTGCTAATGCTTCTTCATTGTACTTTTCGAAGTCGACTAACTTGACGCGCAGATCCGATATTTGATCTAATTCCCGGACCAATCCATCCAATTTAGATTTATCAAGTTGCTCTGCACTAAGCAGTGTGTTTAGTTGGTCAGCAATATCAATTAATTCCTTCATATCTATGTTTTTCGATCGCAGTCCTATGTAGCTTTATGACTTCCTGAACAATTACTGGCGGAGAGATAACCCGAACCAATTCGCCCAAAGATAAAATCTCCTGGTAAAAATCCCAGGTTGGTTTAAGTTTAACCCGCAATCTGAGTTCCGAATCGGTTTCAGATAGAATCTCTTGCGATTCGTGTAACGGCAACGATTTAATGTACTTTCCCTGAACGGAGTCAAATGATAGAATAATTTCAACCGGCTCAATTGCGTCATCAGTGATTATTCCAAAACAATCTCTAAAATATGCATCAACGTTAAAAACTTCTTTCTGATTGAAGACTAAATTGGTTGGCCTCAGCTCGGATATTCGATCCAATCCAAAAGTTTTAATCTTTTCATCCTTTTTATCTTTTGCAACCAAGTACCATCGATTTTTGAATTCCTTGAGAGCACAGGGCTCAACCGTTCTCGCAGTGGAAATACTATCCCAAAATTTCTGATAGCTGAATTGAATTTGAACTCCCTTTTTAATAGCTTGAATCAGCGACATCAGATATTCAGTCCCCTGCGGATGACGTTTTTCGAAATGAACAATCCTTGAGGTGTCTTTCCCTATTTTCAGAGCGCGGAATGTATCCAGGGCTTCCAACCGCCGACTGGTAATATCAGATTCGGTCTCATCGTTGATCCAGTACACATCCCGACTGGCATCGTAATCGATATCTAATTCAAAGATGGAATTGATATCTTTTACAACGCGAGAAAACTGCCGTTTGGATAACTGAAAGTCTTCATCCTGCAATTCAGACTGCGTTTCCAAGTATGCATCAATTTCCTTAAACGAAGCCGGTGATTTTCGAAGCCGGTTCAGGATATGAAAATAACGAAGGACAGTTTTTCGGTCTGACATTTGTAATAATTGGTCAAAGTCATAATTATCAATAATATCAATGGCCAAATAGTATTTTAAATTCTGATTCTATCTGCTCAACAATTTCTTTTGCCATTGTATTAATATCATCTTCAGGCTGCTTCCAAATGTCTAAGTCCTCCAACCTATCCAAAAATTCTTTCGGTGGATTATCTGTAAAACAACTGAAAAACTCAAGATTCTTTTCTATGTAAAACTCACGTCTAAATTCCATCTCACCATTTGTCATTGTGATATAAAAATCCAGTCCATCATCGCTATTGTCTTTCGTAATTTCAGCCTGATTGCCAACTAATAACTTAACATTAGAGTTAATTCCATCTAAGTTAATAGCAGAGTATAGTTCTCTAAAACGGTTTTCTACGAACTGTTTAAACTCCCCGAATCGATCGGTGAGAATTGTCAACGTTTCGCTGTAGTCCTTAAAGAATTTAATTGCCTTTTCGTTTTCTAACATATGCATCGATTTTTGAACGTTCTTTATATTTCTCAAGAAATCCTTCAAAAACATTAAATAGAGAGGATTAGCGTGATTTTCATATTCCGGAAGATTCGCTTCGATTTTTGACACAAACTGTTCGTATCGAATATTCTTGAACCCTGACACCTCAGAACAATGGTTTAGTGACAAGATCACCTTATGCAATTTCTTTGTACCTGCCAAATCCTTGAGCATTTCATCATATAAGTGAAAAGGATTATTACAATCATGGTAAACTTTGTTTTCAATCCCAATCACAAATTCATCTGTTTGAATGAAAATATCAATCCTCTTTCCGTCTTCAGTGCTCTTCTCCACCCTGCCGTAAAACGACTTTGGATTTTTTAGAGCAAAGTTTACATCCAAAAGCTGAAACAGTGATTTTAGAAACAAATCTTTCAAATTATGCTCTTTATTCGGGTCAAAAAAGAATAAGAGTACACGACTCCAAGTGTTTTCATTACGCCCTTTATTAATGATATCCAGAAAAGTAGGATCTTTAATATCTTTAAATTCAATCCCTTTGAATTGTTTCAATAGTTTATCCTGGGAACTAACCCAGTCCAATTCGACAATATTCTCTACGTCATTCATAAGCAATATTAGGTAGGTGATTTTTAATCAAAAGTAAATTCGACGACAGACATAACATGTCTTAGCTTAAAAAAAATCAATCGCTGACTCTTTAAACCTGGTACTTCTTAAAATTCTCCGCCTGTTCAAAAATATCCTGGTAAACTTCGTCGCGCTCAACAGGCGGATAGTCGAACTCGTCCAACATGAGAATAAGTCCGACTTTCAGAGCCGATTTAATGTCTTCCCGTTTATTCCAATCGGGGTAGGCAGCTTGTTCCGATACCAAGCGTTTAACCGCTTTCGACAAATCAATCAATTTTCCTTCCGGGTATGTAAAGTCGTATTTTACACAAAGTGACTTTAGAATATCATAGAAAGCTTTCTCCTCAAAATCGATCCCCAAATCATCGCCGGCAGAAAACTCGCGATAGACCTCCCAAATCAAATCGGTTAATTGTTCGGCCATTTCTTCGTAAACTTCACTTCGGAAAAGGTCGTTTGCATCTCGTTCGTTGTATCGGGCAACAAGGCTTTCCATTTTTTGGGTGAAATCAATTCCCCGAACCTTATTGACTTTCCGAATCTGATCAATGGCACGAGCCAATAACTGTTGAAGCAACTTGATCTTCGTGTTGGGTAGCTTAATCTTTCCAATCTTCTCCAAGTAGGCTTCATCAAAAAGATCCTGCTCACCATCCTTTTCATCCCCCAACTTAAAGATCTCTTCAACGCCCTCACTCGACAACGCATTTTTGATCATTTCACGCACACGGGCATTCATCTGATCGATGTCAGGAGCCTCTCCTTTGGTCAACTTAAATATGATAGCCCGAACCGCCAGGTAAAAATGGACTTTATCACGCTCGTCCTGCTTCAGCTTTTCGCTTCCGGTACAAATATCATAAGCCGCCTTCAGTCGCTTCACCAAATTCATAAACCGGGTTTCCAGTTCTTTGGTTTGCTGAGCGAACTCGGCAGCCATATTCAATGTGTGCAACTGTTCCAAGGGGGCGCCATTATAATATTTCAGAGAATCAAACTTGTGAAAGATTTTCGCCAGCAAATCCAAATGATCACGCACCACAACCAGCGAATGTTCGATGTCTTCGAAATTATCTTTGTCTCCTTTGTTGTACTTGGCCAGTGCCAGGTTCATTTGCTTTTTAATGCCTATGTAGTCAACCACCAAGCCCTTCTCTTTTCCTTCAAACTTTCGGTTGACGCGTGAGATCGTTTGGATCAGATTGTGCTGCTGAATTGGCTTATCAATGTAGATGGTATCCAGGAATGGCACATCGAAGCCGGTTAACCACATATCGACCACAATGGCAATTTTAAAGTTCGACTTGGCATTCTTAAACTGGCGATCCAGTTCCTTCCGGTAATCCTTTGTGCCCAGCAAGTCATATAGTTCTTTTTCATCATCTTTTCCACGAGTCATGATCATTTTGATCCGCTCCATAGGTTTGATCTCTTTTTGTTCTTTTTCGGTCAGCTCGATTCCCTCTTCGGCCACGCGAACCTCATTCCATTCCGGACGCAATGCAATAATATTTTGAAATAACGCCCAGGCAATCGGTCGGGCACTGCACACAAACATAGCTTTCCCCTTTACCGAAGAGCCTTCTTTGACACGGTTTTCGTAGTGATTTACAAAATCCTGGGCTAGCTCTTTCAAACGATCAGGGTCTCCCAGGATCACATTCATATTAGCTACTGCTTTTTTGCTTTCCTCAATCTGGTATTCGTTTGCCCCGGCTTCTGCGACTTCCGCATAATACTTCTCAATCTTCGCCAGCTCACTGTTATTAAGAGCAACTTTGGCAGCCCGGCCTTCATAAACAATTCGGACAGTAATTTCATCCCGAACCGATTCGGTCATGGTATAAGCATCAATTACTTTTCCGAACACATCCAGAGTCGCATCAATCGGGGTGCCGGTAAAGCCGACAAAAGTGGCCTTGGGGAGCGAATCATGCAGGTATTTGGCAAAACCAAAAGTTTTTGTGACACCTTTTTCTGTTACCCGAACTTTCTGGTCGAGATTTACCTGTGAACGGTGGGCCTCATCGGAAATACAAATCACATTTGTCCGCTCTGTCAACAATTGAGTATCCTCTGTAAATTTATGAATCGTTGTCAGAAAAACACCTCCGCTTTGACGCCCCTGGAGCAACTCTCTTAAATGAGCCCTGCTCTCAACACTAATAATGTTGCTGTCGCCAATAAATTTTTTAGCCTCTCCAAATGTCTCTGAAAGCTGATCGTCCAAATCGGTACGGTCGGTAATTAAGACAATCGTAGGACTGGCAAAATAGACACTCTTCATCAGGAGCCGGGTAAGGTAAAGCATGGTATAGCTCTTTCCGCAACCAGTGGCTCCAAAATAAGTTCCACCTTTACCGTCACCTTCGGGACGTTGTGCCTTTTTAATGTTGGCAAATAAGCGATTAGCCGCATAGTATTGCGGATAACGACAGACAATCTTCACGTCTTTATTCGAGCTGTCGGGCACAAAAATAAAGTTGCGGACAATGTCGCGCAAGCGTTTTTTGTGAAACATACCCTGTACCAGAGTGTACATGCTGTCAATCCCGTCAACATCCTTGGCTAGTCCGGCTACGCGACGCCAGCCATAGAAGAATTCATAGGGTGCGAAAAACGAACCGGCTTTATTGTTCACACCGTCAGAAATCACACAAAACGCATTGTATTTGAAAAGTTCCGGAATATCGCGCCGATAACGAACCGTAAGCTGAGTGTAGGCAGTGTAAATTGTTGCGTCCTCACGAATAGCCGATTTAAACTCGAAAACCACCAGCGGCAAGCCATTCACATACAGAATCCCATCGGGAATGCGCAGTTGCATACCCGTAATTTCAAGCTGGTTCACAAACTTGTAGATGTTGCCATCTTTTTTGTATTTCGCGGAAGGTTCGGCGACAATCTCATCCAGGTCGATGTTCTGAAGTTGCGCCTCCAGGTCGCGGTAATCAATCAACTCGATGTGAATATCTTTCTGGCTGCGGTCTTCCCGTTTCAGGATGAAGCCATCCGACAGCCAGCGCATCACCGTTTTATTGCTCTCGTAAAGGTCGCTGGCAGGTAATGTTTTTAGCTGTAGTAAAATGGAACGGGCCTCGTTTTCGGTGAGTTGTTGCTCTTTGTAGCGTTTCAACAAAAAGCTGACAAAATCATCCTCCAGGATAACTTCATCCGGTTTCCGGGCAATTGCGACTCCCGAGTGATGAGGATAACCTTCGTTTCCCAACAACTCAATAAATGCCTGCTCCAGTTTTTCTTCCGTAAATTTCATATCCTGTGTTGTTAATTGCGACCGATGATTTCTCATCCGCTTCTTTTATCATTTCTATAGCTATCAAGCCAACTTGGTCACCAACTTGACCACCAATTTTTTCATTATCTACCAACCCTTTAACCAACCTTTCTACCAACCCAACTTGGTCACTCACTTAGTCAATCACTTGACCACTACGACCTTGCTTTTTACCGAAATATTACCATCACAACAAGCTACCAACAGCACTCTCAAAACCACAAACCCATTTCAGGTAATCGTCGTGCCAGCTTTGCTTGTATTCTATGTTTTGTTGTTCTGGCATTATGCAAACTTCTTATTTCAACGCTGAATCACTAATTCCTCTTTCGTGAATTCCACTCCTAGTTGTATGACTGCAAAAAAGCCTTATGCTTCGTCTTAAAATCATTTTTCCAAGTCATGTAATCCCTAATGTTTTGTTCAATAATTATTTTACTTGGCAATTGTGGAATTGTTGATGTTCCACCATCATGTTCAGTAACCGAGTATTTACTGAATAACTCGAGCAAGAAGTCGATATCGTCTTGTTCAACCACAATAAAACTCGACAAATTGCCTTTCTTTAAATTTATATTTTTAGAAAATCTTTCATAGGTTTTGTTTGCCAATACTTCTTCTACACTTCTCTCTAACAACATTCTAAATCTTTTTCTCGCTGAATCAAGTTTTGTCTCGCGACCATGTGCATCTGCAATATTCAGAGCATCATGTTCTCTAAGAATTCTTCTTATTGAATCGACTCTTTCATCTACATTTTTTGCTAAATATGGGATCTCATCGGTGACAATACCGCTTATTCCATTGTATTTATCTATTCCAATAACCTGGCAGTCTGCCATCATTCGTGTTTTGTGAATGTCAATCAGCAGACGAAGGAATGATAAATCATGAGTCAAGACTATTATCTGTCTGTCTCTCGATAGTTCTACAATTTTATTTGCTATTAAATCTCTATAATCCATATCTAATGATGTCACAGGATCATCAAATATTATTGAGTTTTTTCGACCATCAATCGTACATTCAGCTAAAAAATTAGATAACGCAATAATTTTTTGTTCTCCTTCGCTTAAAACAGAGTTTATAGTATCCACAATCCCATTTAAGCTACACTTTTGAAAAGTATTACCCTGCGAAGTTCTGGTTCTTGTGATGAGAACTTTAGTAGCTAAATCAGAACTGAAATATTGCAAGTGATTAACGAACTCTTGATGTTGCAACGCTACTGCTTGATCACTCATCAAATCTCCAATTTTCCTCGAAACACCGGTGGTATTACATTGGGATTGGCAAATTAACATCGAGGCTTTATATTTTGCCTCGTCGTAATACTGCAATATTGTTGTCTTGTTATTGAATAAAAACTCTTTCGCTACAAGTTCGTTGTATTCTGCAATTACTGCGTTTCGGTTTTGCAATAATTGATTGTTTTGTTCCAATTGTGTATTAATGGATGGTATCAACTCGCCAATAACTTTGGAGATGATATTGCAGCTAATATTTAACCCTTCACCATAATTTAAAAATGCTATGATTGCATTCTTTGACGAGGTAGTTGATTCAACAAAAGAATCGTATTTATTTTGAAATTCATTTATATATTGGGTCAATTCAACTAAATTTTCGATTGGGGCAATATGCAATGTCTCATACTCCTGTATTCTACGTTGGATTTCTTGTTGAACTACATTTAATTGCTTAGATATATCATTCAAAACAAACTGATTAAAACCTTCTAGCCTTTTTTGAGCTTCCTCATCTAAATCCTGTTGACATAAGACACATTTCTCCAACGAATCATTAGAAGGAAAGTTTTGTCCGTCAGACATACCATTACTGTGCGCAAAACTCTTTGCTGCATCCCACAGAGTTCTCCATGGATTAGTTCCGAAGCCCTCAATCGTATTTAAATTATTTAACTCTGTTGTCGCAATATCATAAGCACCCTTAACACTTAAATATTTCTCACTTAGTTTTTTAATTTCTTCAAGCTTCTGCTCATTAAACAGTCCTTCTATCCTCTCAAACTGTTGCATGTAATTCACTATTCGAGCTTTAAGACTTGTTAAATTTTTAATATTTTGTTCTGGATTTTGAGTCTTAATTAAGCGATGTAACTCTTGTTCTCGATCTCTTTGTGCTTGGTTAAATTGGATGTACTCATTAACATCACCTTTTGACTGTGCTAGGAGAAGAACATACCACTGACCTGTAGGAGTTTCGCTTAAGGATTCATCTAAATTTGGTTTCTGCGTGTTAAACCTAGCTGATTCTTCACTCAGTTTTTGAGAAATACTAATTAGGACTGGAATTAACCTCTCAAGTAAATCAATCCCTATAGGCTTGTATTCTGTTGGATTTTCTCGGGAAAGATACACACCGCCACAATCGTTATCAAATACATTTATTGAGCTTAAAGAACTATGTGATGGAGAATTTTCCACCCATCTAAAATTCGTATTTGATCCGTTGATGTCAATTGTGATATCTACTTGCTGCTGGGCTGTAGAAGGAGCAAAAACGTTTTTCTTCAATTCAATATTAGAGTTTCTACTCCAACATAACTTTCTTAAAATTCTGGAATAGCTTGATTTTCCAGAACCGTTATTACCATACACAACAGATAACCCATTGTTCGCAAACTGTAGGTCTGCTTGATTGTGCAAAGCATTAATATTAATAGGATTCTTAATATGTATGAGCTTAGGATACATAGTGTCCGGATTTACAGTTGCTGGGACGTGCGTGTTGTCAAATGGTAGTGCGTCTAAGGTAATACTTGTGTCTCCATTTTCTTTTTTGACTAATAAGGCTAATTCTTCAATATCATTTTGAGTGATTGAAGAACTCGTGATAATTCGTCTTAACGCATCTTTTATAAACAGAGGCTTATTTTCTGCCCAAGCTAATATTTCGTTATAAACTGCCATGTTTTAGTTTTCTAGGGTTGAAAGTTTTGAGAGCAATAGTCCTGATAGCCTTTCCAGTGCTTGATTCTCCTTAGAATTGAAAAAATCCATTTCATTCATCGGTTTTAAAAGCGCAGCAAAATGTTTAAGCAAGTTATCTGAAGGCTTTAGCACATTGATTATTTCAAATTCGGATTTGCTCAACATTGGCATTGTAGAACCACCGAGTGCTATACTTCGAAGCTCACTATAAATAGATTTCAAATAGTAATACAGATAATCGGAATAATACTCCTTCCCGACATTAATTGAGTTCATTTGTTGGTTCGTAATACAGGATTGCTCCGTAAGAACTACTTTTCCCATATCTGAGCCTATACAGGTAACGATAACGCTACCTCGATTTAGAATTTTACTTTTCAGTCTATTAAATCCAGCTTCTGACAACTTCCGATAAGCACCAGTAACGAATTTATTATAAAATTTAAAATCACCAGGCGTTACAAAGAGCATTTCATCTCCAAAATCTTCCGGATTATTAATTGAAGGAGTTTTACCTGTAATAACTTTCCCATAGTCTTTTATTTTTTTCACTTCCCACCCCTCCGGAATTTCCTTTTCCAACTCCTCATTCCAAACCATATTGCCACCCGAACTTTTGTAAGGATTGCCATTCTCATCGGGAAACTCAAAATCAACAAACCATTGCCTATAAATAGCCTGTGCAGTTTCTTCTAGTTTTTGAATCAGCTGGTTATTAAGTTCAATTCGGTTTTTAATGGTGTTATATTCGGCAACAATTTCTCGTTGTTTTTCGGGAGAAGGTAAGGGGAACTTTATAGAGCAGAAAGCATCCCATGCTAATCCTCCTCGAACATCAGCATCGGTATAAAACCATGCATTTCTATCAAACTCAGCGCGAGAGAACCACATCATCAAATAATCTGGATGCAAAACAGAAATGTCTTTTATTCTAAAAACATCATAAGCTGGTGAAACAATAAATGGTTCATCTCGATCAGATAGCGCAATAGGAATCCTATAATCACGGCCAACATGCATTCTATTACAAGCGAATTGGTTCTTTTCAACCACTTTATATCGCGATAAATCAGTGCCCACAATATTAGCCACTGATGGCATAAAAAATTTATCAATATTGATTCCTAAAAGCTCTTTCGCCTTTAAGTCGCTATTCTTTTTCTTAATCGGCTTTATGTAATCTCCGAGTGTTTTATAATTCGATCTCATCTTAACAATATCGCAATTTTAAATAGTTATAGAGAGCCGAATAATCCGGCATTTGCCCCAGTAAATCCAGAATCTGATTGCTATCAATTCGCATAAACTTTTCGGGATTTTCCAATTGACTTTTCCATGTTTCACCCAAGCCCTGCAGTTCACAGGCATAACTGTTTTTCAGAAAATCATCATTCGCCGTTGGAGCAACCAGAATGTGCAGAAAATCATCGGCTAATTCCTTTTCAACTATTTTCTCCACAAGTAAGGTCTGGCGCATTAACTCGTAATAAGGCTCGTAATAAAAAAGAGACTGCTCAAAGTCGGGGGGTGTCTTCAGTTGTTTCGAATCGCTGATTAGCTGGTTATATCTCTTTTGCCGTGTTCGGCCTTTTCCTTTTTCCAAGGCTTTATTTGTCGGCTCCAAGTAGCTCTCTGTATATTTCCATTCGATTGGAACCAACAGCTTCTGTCCTTTCCGTTTAGCAATTAGAAACACGTCGACCGATGTACAAAAAGCTCCTCGTTGGACTCCATCGTTGTCCTCGTTCAATAGCGCTTTGTTTTCTTGCACAAACTCGAATGACAAATAACCAGGTTGCTTGTCTCCCTGAACTTGCAGAACTGCATCAATGTCGCCATCGAATAACTGTGCCAGCTGTAAAACTGCCGCTTCGTCGTTTCGTAGTGCATATAGAAAGTTAAGGCATTGAATTTGGGACGAAACCATGTGGTCTGTTGGGTACTCTGATGAGTTTTTACCATATTTCCACCAAGCAATGTTGTTATCTGAGAAATATTCTATCGCGTCTCGTCTTATACTCTTGAAAAGATTGTTTTCACGGTCTGACAAGAAATAACTGTTTCCGTCCAATGCACTACCAACACGAAACTTTTCCTGTCGGTAGTCTTCTTCTTGCCTATATTCGGTCTTAATATATCTCGCCGATGCTTGACTCATTTTCACCCAGCTTAAAGTTTAAAATATTAAAGCATACGCCTATTGAATTCGTATTTAACAATGCAATAGACTCCGAAACCAGTGGATGAAGTTCATCAGTCATGAAATGAGCTTTGATTTTCGATGTTTTGCATGCCTTGGGCCCATATAAATATTCGGACCCACGATAAAATTTCGAGCAATTTGGCTTACCAATTCGTCCCGCAAAGAAAACATCAAACAATACCTCCAGGTAGAAGAGTAATTCTGAAATGATTCCTACCTTTTTGTTCCTGTACTTCAACTCAATCAGATGCAAACAATCATCGTTGTCTACACCCCACAAATCAATAGCACTTGCGTGTCCAGTAAAAAATGCTTTTCCTTGTTTTTTTACTCCAACTGGTAACTGATGGTCAAAGGCCTTAAGCCCAAATTCCTCTTTTAACAATTCTCTGGTATGCGGATCATACTCTAACTGTTTCTCCGATATCTTTTTTGATGACGGTGTGCCGGCATTCTTTTGGGGCGTATTGATGAATAAATCGCTAATATTCTTTTCAAAATCGGCTAATTCCCAGACATGTACATAAGGCACAGAAAGCCAGTCAAATAACTCAGTAAATCGCAAAGCCCGATACAAGAAACGGTTGTAATGACGTTGCTCGTTAATGGACAATGCACCTGGACTGTCCCACGACAATCTAACAGAATCGACGAAATCCTTTAAATGATGTTTTAAACAAATACTCCATCCTTCAAAAGCCGCTTCGTCATTTTGCATATTCCCCAGGCAGGCCATCTTTTTTTTTCCAGTATTGATTCCAACATGGATCTGAAGCTGACGATCAACAATCTTGAAATCAACATACTTCGGCAACCTAAGACTATTGCAGTGTAAAGCGGATTTCAGATGCTTCAATATTTCTTGTTTGTTCATCAGTTCAGTTCTTAAAGGTCTATTTTATAGCCTAATTCTGAAAACACTTTCAATAGATCCTTTTTCGATTGCTCTTCAGCTTTCAATAACTCTCCAAACTCCGACTGAAGCGCTTTCATTTTATCATCAAAGTCGATGTTCTCATCCCTGTTCACAAACTCGATGTATTTGCTGGGGACAAGCGAGAAATCTTTCTTTTCAATTTCCTCAAAACTTGCTGAATAGCAATATTCCGGTGTGTTTTCATAGCCTTTATCCACTTGCTGCCACGCGTGGAAGGTTTTAGCTATCTGTGCAATGTGATCGACACTAAATTGAGTAAACTTCTTTTCAAAAGGCTCACCAATTTGGCGTAAGTCCAGAAACAACACTTCACGTTCACGATCGCGGTAATGCCGCACATCGTCGCCCACCTGTTTCGATTGTTCTTTCTTATTCTTGTTCAGTATCCAAACAGTGACACTAATGTTGGTGGTATAGAACATATCTTGTGGCAAAATCAAAATGGCCTCGACCAAATTGTTTTCTATCAACTTCCGGCGAATCTTATACTCGTCGCCACCTCCACTCAGTGCGCCGTTCGCCAAGATAAATCCGGCCATGCCATTTTCAGATAGCTTGGAAACCATGTTCAAAATCCAGCCATAATTAGCATTGCTTTTTGGTGGTACTTCGTAACCACTCCAACGCGGATCATCAACTAGCTCATTTTCGGCCCGCCAATCCTTCTGGTTAAAAGGTGGGTTGGCCATGATGTAATCGGCTTTCAAATCCGGATGTTGGTCGTTTTGGAAGGTGTCGGCAGCTTTTTCGCCCAGATTACCGGTAATTCCCCGAATAGCGAGGTTCATTTTTGCCAGCTTGTAAGTTGTGTTGGTGTACTCTTGCCCGTAAATAGAAACCTCTTTTTTATTCCCGTGGTGGCTCTCAATAAACTTCACCGACTGCACAAACATACCACCGGAACCGCAAGCAGGGTCGTATATAATCCCCTTGTACGGCTCAATCATTTCGGCAATCAGATTCACAATACTCTTCGGCGTATAGAATTCGCCCTTCCCCTTTCCTTCGGCCAAGGCAAATTTCGACAAGAAATATTCATACACCCGCCCTACAATATCCTGCTGTTTGTCTTTCAGTGTATCAATATCGTTAATGGTATCGAGCAGCGAACTGAGTTTGGTGATATCGAGTCCCAAACGCGAAAAGTAGTTATCGGGCAGAGCTCCCCGTAGCGCTTTGTTGTTCTTTTCAATATTATGCAATGCCGTATCAATCTTGAGCGCAATATCGTTCTGCTTCGAGTTCTTAATAATGTATGACCAACGCGATACTTCGTCCAGAAAGAAAACATTTTTCATGTTGTAGAAGTCCGCCATTTCCACATATTTATCTTTTCCTTCGGCAATCAATTCCTTCCGGCGTTCTTCAAATTTATCGCTGGCAAATTTCAGGAAGATTAACCCCAACACCACATGTTTATATTCGGCAGGTTCGACACTTCCTCGCAATTTATTCGCAGAGTCCCAAAGGGTTTCCTCCATACTCTTCTGCTTGCCGTTTCCGTTTTTTTTAGCCATAAAATCTCTCCGCACTATACTTTTATAATTCCTTGTTCTTCAATAATTTCAACTTCTTGCTTTTGGATCAGTTGGTAATCCTTATTTTGCAACATTTTATAATGCTCGGACGACAACCATAAATTTGGCATTAATTCATACACAGGATCGTCTTTAAGATAGTAGTGGTAATATTTCTTGTCTTCTCCCTTTTTTACTTCCTGCTCGATATCACAGATGGATTCTGAAATAACCAAGCTACTCTCTTGGTCCCCCTTACATTTCATTACCCGAACATTATCTAATGCGACCGTGATAAAATCATTTTCGTTTTCCTGGTTAACAAGCTTAATTTGAAAGGTACTGTTTGGGATTTCTTCAATCGATGAAACCGGGTGTTTAAATTTAAAGCTTATGCCTCGCTTATATCTGATTGTTTTCCCGTCATCCCACTCAGCAAATGCCTTCGCTCCACCATACTCTTCCGCAACGTCATACCAATGTTTACTTTTCACTTTAATTGATATCTGATAATTCAATTCTTGCAAGGTCTGCATCTTGTTGTCGTTTTTTTGAGTCTAAAGATTAATCACCGAATTTAACAATATTTGTGTTAATTTTTTTTCGATTGCATTTAAAAAATAAAAATAGTTTTCAACATACTGAACGAAACTTACTGAAAACAAGCATTCCTAAATTGTTTTCACTACGCTAACAAATGTTTACAACGAACTGTATACAGCATACAAACTGTTTTCAAACCGTAAACACAAACTGAAAACAGGTATACAATCCGTAAACATCTATGTAAACCCGGTAAACAATTTCAGTTAACGGGTAATCCATCATCGGAATTCCGGTAAACCAATAAAGGATTACCGGTACACCAATAGAGGTTTACCGGTAACATACCGGAATACCTAATAAGGAAAACCGGAATACCAGTGGGAAATACCCACTGAATACTAAAATATTCCGAATAGATACTATAGCATCCCTAAAGAATTCCAGTTTAATACCTGCAAGATACCTGGATGCCAAATTTAGGATGCTAAAAGAATCCCAACACAAGACTAGAATTCGAAAACTTTAAAAATTGATATTTGAAAAATAAGGTGGGGTTGTTTATGCCAATTGAAATTTATCAATCATTATCTGTAACGATGGATTCTTTTTGACCATGCTATCTAAATCCAAAAGAGGCTGATTCGATTTCACTCTATTTTTTATAAAATAATCGGAAATATCAAACCCTTTCGATTTGTCGAATGGTGTTGCTTTTTCCTCTAGCAATGAAGAGACTTCCACTTTAAATCCAATTTTATTTAAATCAGATGCTTTTTGTTTCCATCTTTCATATGCTCCCAGGTCTGGATAAAATACAATTTTTCTGTCTTTATAAGCCTTCATTCGATGACTATTCAAATTTGATAATCCCCCGGAAGCAATCCATAAATAATCTGAAACGACGGCTGTCATGACCAAAGCTGTCTTTTCACTCTCAACTATAGCAATTGGTTTGTCTGGATAAGTTGAAAGTAAGTGTTCGCCAAAAAAGCAATACTCAGGCCTTTGATCTTGTTTATTAAGCTGCGTATGAACTGAAGAAATATGAGGGAAAGGATGTTTTATTCTTTTGCCTGTTTCCCGATCAAACAACATGATTTTACCCTGCCCTACTTGACCTCTTACATTGATTTGCCAAAAGAGTGTCGCTCCATCCCAAAGCTTTGAAGTTCCAACCTGATAAAGTGAAATTAAATCTTTGGTTTTGGGGATACCAAAAAGTTGAGAAAGAAATTGAAATAGATTATTATTCTCGTAGCTACAAAGTGTTTTTTGAAAAATATCCTTCGCTATATAAAATGGTTCTTTCCGAGGTTTTTGAATTACCTCATTGATAATAGCACTTCCAACTGGCACCATGTGGTAACCACATTTCACCTCTCGATCACAACGCCCATGGGTTGGATCACAGTAATGATCGGTTTCCTGATTAAGATATCTGACAAATCGTTTTTCGCCACATCCTGGGCAAATAAACTTCTTTGATGAAGTATCCAATTGATATTTGAAGGCCATAGCGGAGATTATAAAACGTAACAAGTGTAACGCCCGTAACAGTGTTACACTTGTTACAACTGTTACTGATTTGAATTACGATCAATCACTCGTTTTACCCTCATTTTATTCGTTTCCAGCTTTTCCGCAATCTTTCCGAAGGATAAATCAGGATCATTTCTGTGTTCCTCTAAAATCTGTCGATCTACCTCATTCATTTCCTCCTTACTGCGAACATGCAGATGATCTGATTCAGTATCCATCTGCTGATAGTTGAATAATAGAAAATTCAAATCTTTTTCAATCGTAAAAACAACTACATTTTCAGCGCCAAATAAATAAGCTGAATTCCTCGACTTAATTTGTTTTACATACTTGAGAGATTCATCTTTTGCACTCTTGCCAATAGCAAAAATGCTATCAGCAAAATTGGAAAGAAATTTTGATCCATTGATATCAGAACTGGTTAACGGCCTGGATAGATCACGTTTCGGAGTATGGGCCAAAACCAAAATTGAAGTGCCATATTTATTATTTATCCATTTCAGCTTTTGCATAATGGGCTGAATATTCTTCGATTTTTCAATCTCTTTGGCAATGTATGTCAGATTATCGATGATGACAATTTGGACGTTATGCATTGAAATATAAGTCATTATTTCATTGCAGATTTGTTCTTCTATCGGGATATCGGTCTTCTGCAGAAATTCATCGAGATTTAATTCTGCTCTGAAAAAATTTGGCGAAAACAAATAGTGATTCCAATACTCCTCGGAATAACGATTCTCAAATTGCTTGTCGCTCATTTCAAAATCGCAATAAAGAACATTAAAACTTGAGCTACACCTTCCAAAAGGTTCAATACTTGTTTTATTGGTTAGTGCATCAGCAATCTGAACCGCAAAAACTGATTTGCCAGCATTGGTATCTGCAAAAAGAATTGCCAATTCGCCCTGGAACCACAAACAATCCAAAAGCGGCAGTGGAATAGGTTTTGATTTTGCAGCTTCTATCCATTCATTTGCCGTTTTGACTTCTAGTACTTTTGATTCTCCAGAAGACATCGTGTTCTTTGCAAGGTCTCGATGAAGGTCAGCCACATTGAGCTGACCTTCAGGATATAGTTTTCTTAGCTTATCCATTATAGCCTCCTTTCAAATAATTGTCCACATCTGAGGCTTTGTAATAGATCTTTCCTCCAACTTTTGAAAAAGGCAATGCCTTTGAGTCACGCATATTTTGCAGCGTTCTGGGACTAATCTTTAGAAGCTCCATCACTTCCTGATTGTCCAACCAGGTTTCAGAGAGCTTTTTACTGTTTTTTACTTTGTCGGCTTTTAACTCTTGTCTGAGTGAGCCTATTTCATCAAATATTCTGTTGAGCTTTTGCTCTTCTATTAATGCATACATAACTTAGATTTTAACATTAGAATTATGTATTTACCGTCAAATGCGCGCTATTGAAAGAATACAAAGCAAAGGAAGGGCAAGAAAAGCAAGAGAATGAAAATTAGATTCTGAAATCGCCAACTTCAGAACTTAAGAAAATAAGACACAGATAATCTGGGTTTTATGGGGATAAAATCAAAATGATAATTTTACATTTAAGAATTAAGACCAAAAAGATTTTTTAATTGACGCTCTTCTTTTGGAGTTAGTTGAGTCTTTGACCCACGCAAATAATTAATCGGAATCAATTTCCCATATGGTTCAATGAAATTTTCGGTCATTAAGGTTTGGAATTTATAATGTGGTTTCACTATTCCATTCGTTTTCAGAAATTTTATTACCGCAAGAAGTTTTTTGGCATCGGATACCTCAATTTTCTGGGGAAGAACAGAATCCTTGAAAAGTAACCGAAAAAGAGTTAAAAAGGAATTCTTCGGAAATAGCTCAAAATGATCTTTCAGTGAGTAATATAATTCTTTTATGTAGTCATTGTCAGTTGCTTCATCTTTAAATGGATCCATGATTGTAAAAAGTGGCTTTTTCTTCTTTTCAGCTACATCATCGACTTCTTTTGCTCTTTTTTTAGATTCCTCTGCAAGCTCCTCCAATAAACTATCCAGTGGATCTTTACCTTCAGATATTACTCCAACGGAATTTAAATAATCCTGTAACTTGTTTCGTTGCCTCGTATCATCAGATTCATTCTCTTCTCGCTCACCAAATCGACGTGTAAGATAGTCTATTGGCAGACTAACATTTATCTTCGATGGAAGATATTTGAGAAATTCATTAATTTTTTCAACCCAATAATGCTTGTAATTATATAGTTCATTTTTAAGAAAATCATCATCCAAAAATTTTAAATAGACATGTTTTATATAGCCGACTTCATCCACATACGGAGGGTCAAATCGATAAGTCATTAATTTATCTCCCAATTTGATATCCGCCGAGAAGTGATCTTCCAGAAACCAGTATATTTCTGAAATGCCTTCAATGATAGCAACTTTACTAAATGCTAGTGTCAAAGGTGTTTTTTGAAATTTTATTTCATATCGAAACAACGGGGTGTTATCAACCTGAGGAATAATTCGGCTCGTGAGCTCATGGCTAATTTCATGATGAATTTTCGAAAGATCACTTAGTATAAATTCCAGGCTTTTACAACCAAAATCTTTCCTTGTCGAATTCCTTTTTACAAGATTGAAAAAATCATCATTCTTCTGATCGATATCTCTATCAATTTGATGATATATTTCATCTCGAAATACTGATTCCGGAAATAAATTTTTGTCTTTAATTCCTTGATAAAAATTGACAATCTCAAAAACATCTTCCATAAGCGAACCTTTGGGCTGGAAACAAAAATTTCTAAATCTCAAATATTTCACGATACATCTTTTCAATCGCTTTTACTTCTTTTACCTTAAGCGCTTTGAATTCCTTTGACAATGCACGTTTGGATAGCGTTCCATTGTTTTGTTCGAGAAAACGAACCAACGTAGCGACGAATTTATCCGGCATTTCGAACTGATCATCAATGAATCGTTTAAATTCATCATATTTAAGAATGTAATTGACTTCTTCTGGGATGATCCGATTAATGGTATCAAAAACACATTCAAATAGAAATTCGGCTTGCTGGGTGGCATCAAAGTAACGGTAATAATCAACGGTCTCATTCAAAACCCGAACATTATGATCCGGTGTTATTTCCCAATCAATTAATTCTAAAACAGGATGAGAATAAGCTTCCAAAACGGTTCGATATTGATTAATCCTATCAAGAATGGAGGCTGAAATAGGAAAAATAATGCCTTGTTGGGCAATATTCATTTTTGCTAAGAGATGATGAATCAGATAACGATGAAGTCGGCCATTTCCATCTGAAAATGGGTGAATAAAAACAAAACCAAATGCAATACTTGCAGCAGCCAAAACAGGATCGTAGGACTCATTATCCATGAGTTCCGAAGTTTCTATCACCCCATCCAGAAGTGTTTCAATATCTTCCCATCTAGCGGAAATATGGTCTGGAATCGGATCACCATTCACTCGTTCACGATCACCCACAAAGCCACCCTCTGTTCTAAATCCCATCTTGGTAAATCGTTTACTTTCGATGATGATTTGCTGCAACCGTAATAATTCGTCTTTTGACAATGGATACCTCCCAGCCTCTCCTATGGCTTTGCCCCAACGCAAAGCGCGGTTTGTGCCTGGGTTTTCTCCTTCAATGGTAAATGACGCCTTTGAATCCTTTAGCAGCAGGAAAGATGCAGCGCGCTGCATCACATCTTTATGGATCCCTTTTATATAGTTGCTTTTCTGATCCTGCAAATTGGAAGAAACAAATTTTTCGAGCCTTTCTGTTTTATAGATGAGTGGACAAAAATCAGGAGTTCCTGGCAAATTATTGATAATTCGATGTCTGGATGATCTTTCCCCTTGAACAGCAAACTGGATATTTTCATCAATCAGGGGCACAAAATTACCTTGCTTCAGGTCTGGAATCTCAAGTGAATGATTCATGAGCCATTCATATAAAAACCAGATTCTCCGGCTGTACTGGCTTGTAGGTTCCAGCTGAACAATTTCTGCCAGTTCGTTTTGATCAATACATTCAAATAGCTTTTTAAATACTAACAGATTGATGCCTTCATATTTTAAAGCAAAAACCAGTTGCCGATACAGTGTATTGTCAGTTTTGTACTTTGGCGTAAAGACCATCCATTCGTCAGTTTCATACTTTCTTTTTTTCTGACTAATTAAAGTGAGTTTGGCGGGAAGCGTGACAGGCAACTTAAAGTTTTCAATAATTGCGCCATAGCCCTCAAGGAATCCCTCTTCTGGTGCTTGCCTTCCGTGAAAAATAGTTATTTGTGGAGAAATACATTTATTCTTCATACTACTTTGGGAAAAATACTTACACCAAAGATAAGGGAAAAACAATTACAAAAAGAGAATAATGGTTACAAAACACTAAATAAAAGGAAATACGATTACAACAAAGAGCCGATTATTCCAATATTTTCACTACTTTTAACTCAGCAAACAAAAGCAACCAGATACACAAAGTAGTGTTTTTTCGAGGTGGCAATTCGGGAGTTTGCAGATTTTTGAAAAGTTAAGTGCTTTATTTTTAGTAATATAAATGCAGGGTTCGATTCCCGGCAGCTCCACTGAAATACAGACAAGGTCAACCAATTAAGGTTGACCTTGTCTGTATTTAGTCAGCCAGCAAGAAAACTCTTCCATCAACTCAGCTTATGCTATAGCTTCACTGTTTCTCCTTATAGGGATTTAAAAGATAAAGGAGGGAATAAAATAACTTTACTTCCTCCTTAATAATTTAAATATTCTCTTTCGCTGATTTCGATACCTTCATCCATTGTTTCAATTACCAGGTCGGTGCTTGAGTCGATCTTATACTCAGAACCGCCTTGACTTTTGGCTCGATAGTCGTGGGTGCCTGGGATTGACATGATCACCCGTCCATAAAAATCATTGCGAAGGAATACGGTTTGGCCAGCCCTTAGTTTGTTGACTATCCTGTCAAAAAGCCTTTCTGTTGTTGGTTTACTTTTTGTCATGTTCCGAAATTAGAAGGTTGAGCTCAATAAATTCATTAACGGTTAGTTCGGATAAGGGTTTGCTCTCCAGTTCAGTTTTTCAGATCAGCTGTTCATAGAGGGTTAAAGTCATTTATCGTATTTGATGATGGCACCATTACCAGCCAGAAATTCATCTTCAGGAGGAACTAACCAGTGAAAAGCAATTATTTCCCATGTCTATTTGATAAAAATAATGACTGTCCTTGGAGAGAAATATTCTAACGTTTTTTCTTCCTGCCAGTAATGCCGAAAGTCCGAACAATCGCTGAAAACACTTGTTTATTAATTCGGATTTGTAAATCAAGTCAAGGGGAAATAACCCGCCATTATGAAAACATTAATAATAACAAATCGCTAGATGTGGGGATGTTTTTAAGCCCAAACATATTCTATTTTTGCGACCCAAAGTACAAGGGGTGCTAATTTGATAATTTGTATGGACTCTCGTCCCCGAGGCACAATTGATAAAAAAGTAAAAAGGCAGCTATGAAATTTAAAGAAGGAGTATGGACCAGTTCCATCGAGGTGAAAGATTTTGTTACACGTAATATCACTCCCTATTCAGGTAATCACGACTTTTTGGTAGGCCCAACAGAGCGTACCTCGCACTTGTGGGATACTTGTAAAACGGCACTAAAAGAAGAGCGCGAAAGAAAAGGGCTTCGCAATGTTGATACACAAAACGTGTCAACGATGAATGCGTTTAAAGCCGGCTATATTGATCAGGAAAATGAAGTCATCGTAGGTTTGCAGACTGACGAATTGTTAAAACGTGCTATGAAGCCTTATGGAGGCTTCAAAGTGGTGCAAAAGGCTCTTTCGGAGCACGGTCTTGCTCCAGGTGAGCTTATCACCGAATGTTTCAGTAAATACACGAAAAGCCACAACGATGGCGTATTTGATGCTTACACGGAGGAGATCCGTAAGTTTCGTTCGTTGGGATTTTTAACCGGGCTGCCTGATAACTATGCAAGAGGCCGTATTATTGGTGACTACCGACGCATAGCCCTTTACGGAATCAACCGATTGATTGAAGCCAAAAAAGCTGATTTGGATGGCATTCATGGCCCAATGACCGATGCGACCATTCGTTTGCGCGAAGAGGTGTCGGAACAAATCAAAGCACTTTATGCCATGATTGAGATGGGTAATATCTATGATCTCGATCTTAGCCGTGCGGCTGAAAATGCCCGCGAAGCTGTTCAGTGGACGTACATGGGCTACCTGGCTGCCGTGAAAGAGCAGGATGGTGCTGCTATGTCACTGGGGAGTGTGTCGTCATTCCTGGATGTTTTTATTGAAAAAGACTTAAATGACGGTGTAATCACCGAAGAAGAAGCGCAAGAATACATCGACCAGTTTGTAATGAAATTGCGCATGGTTCGTCACCTTCGCATGGAAGCTTATGAGCAGATTTTTGCCGGCGACCCAACCTGGGTAACCGAGTCAATTGGTGGGCTTTTGATTGACGGGCGTAGCAAAGTGACCAAAACGTCATTTCGCTTTTTGAATACTTTATACAATTTAGGGCCGTCACCGGAGCCAAACATCACCATTTTGTGGGCGAAAAACTTGCCCCAAGGGTTCAAAGATTACTGCGCGAAAGTATCGATCGAAACGTCATCCATTCAGTATGAAAATGATGATCTGATGCGGACAAGCGCCAATTGCGACGACTACGGTATTGCATGCTGTGTATCGATGCAGGAGCTGGGGAAACACATCCAGTTTTTTGGAGCAAGAACTAACTTGGCCAAAACCCTGTTGTTGGCTATTAACCGTGGACAGTGTGAAAACACCGGAACACAAATTGTGGATGGCATTCCAGCGCTGAAAAACGAATACCTGGATTACGACGAAGTGGTTGCCAACTTTAAAGTGGCGATGAAAGAAGTAGCTCGCGTTTACAACGAAGCCATGAACATCATTCACTACATGCACGATAAGTACTACTACGAAAAAGCGCAGATGGCCTTGATCGATACCAACCCGAAAATTAATATCGCTTACGGTATTGCCGGTCTTTCAATTGTTGCCGATTCATTGTCAGCCATTAAACATGCCAAGGTAAAACCCATTCGCGATGAAAACGGATTGACTGTTGATTTTGAAATTGAAGGCGATTTCCCAAAATACGGAAACGACGACGACCGGGTAGACCATATTGCCCGCGACGTGGTGAGCCATTTCAATAAAGAATTGTCACAACACAAAGTGTACAAAGATGCCAATCCAACCTTGTCAGTTCTGACTATTACTTCAAACGTTGTTTATGGTTTGAAAACCGGAGCTACACCTGATGGACGTGGTAAAGGAGTGGCTTTTGCACCGGGTGCAAACCCAATGCACGGACGTGACACACACGGTGTCATCGCTTCGTTGAACTCGGTAGCCAAAATTGACTACAAGGATTCAAAAGATGGTATTTCGAATACCTTGTCGGTCGTGCCTAAATCACTGGGATCAACTCCGGAAGACCGGATTGCCAACCTGGTGCGCACGCTGGATGGTTACTTCGGGTCGAATGCACAGCACCTGAACGTGAACGTTCTTGATCGTGAAACGCTGATCCACGCCATGGAGCACCCTGAGGAGCATCCTCAGCTGACGATCCGTGTGTCGGGATACGCCGTTAACTTTGTTCGCCTTACCCGCGAGCAGCAGCAAGAGGTGTTGACCCGTTCATTCCATGAGTCGCTATAAAACGATTATTTGCATATAACTTACATTGAAGACATTCTTGCCCCTGAAAAACGGGGGAGGGTGTCTTCTATTTTTAGGACTATGAGCCAAGCTGAAAAAACACTCTCTGTTCACTCCATCGAATCGTTTGGGACACACGACGGCCCGGGGCTTCGGCTCGTTGTATTTTTACAGGGCTGTAACCTTCAGTGTTTGTATTGTCAAAACCCCGATACGATGGCGATGAAGGGTGGCACAACAACCGAAATCGAAGCCTTGGTCAAGCGTGCCCGCAACATGAAAATCTATTTTGGAGATGATGGTGGAGTCACTGTCTCGGGGGGCGAACCTATGTTGCAAAGCAAAGCGCTCATTCCTTTTTTCGAGGCCTTGAAAGTGGAAGGTATTCACACCAATATTGATACCAATGGCATTGTTCGCACGCCGGAAGCGCTTCAGCTGATCTCTGATCTTTCCGATCTGGTTATGTTCGATGTGAAATCGACTACTGATAAGGGGTTTAAAACACTCACAGGTGTTTCGCGCTTGCAAGCCATGCTCAGCAACATTAAGCTGCGCGAAGCGAGTCAGTTGCCGTTTTGGCTGCGCTATGTGCTGGTTCCTGGTTTTACCGATAATGAACGAGATTTCGAGTGGCTGATTGAGCAATTTTCAGGCATGAACTACCTGGAACGGTTCGAAATTTTACCTTACCACAAACTGGGGCAATACAAATGGGAAGCCTTGGGCATGGATTACCAGTTGACGAATGTGGCTGAGAATACGCCCGAACAATTGGAGATTGTAGAACAAAAACTCACCCCTTATTTCAAAAAAGTAATTATAAAATAGAAACCGATGAGTTTATATTCACCCAAAGAAATCATCAAGGTTGCCGGGAAACTGGCTATAGATAAAGACGCTTATTCTGCAAAAAAAATACTGGTGCTTGCCTTTATGGCCGGTGCTTACATTTCCTTTGGCGGGCTGCTGGCTATTCTGATTGGCGGCGGTGTGCCCGGATTGGCTGCCGAAAACCCGGGAATTTCCAAATTTCTGATGGGGGCAGCTTTCCCCGTTGGGCTGATGATGGTGGTTATGGCCGGCGCCGAACTGTTTACCGGTAACAATGCTTACTTTATGCCCAATGTGCTCAGTAAAAAGCAACAATGGACAGCTCCTTTGCGCAATTGGGCTTTGGTCTATTTGGGCAACCTGATTGGATCGCTGTTTGTCGCTTATTTCCTGGTTCATCTCACCGATTTGGTAAGCGCTACTCCCTGGAGCGACAGCGTGCAGAACATTGCCCTGGGAAAAACCGGCAACCCTTTTTATAAAACCTTCCTGAAAGGCATTGGAGCCAACTGGTTGGTTTGTCTGTCTTTATGGATGGGCATGTCGGCGCAGCATACCTCGGGGAAGATTCTCGGCATCTGGTGGCCGGTAATGGCCTTTGTAACCATGGGCTTCGAGCACTCCATTGCCAATATGTTTTTTATTCCGCTGGCTATTTTTGAAGGGGCCGACATTAGTTGGACGGCTTTTGTGGTCGAAAACCTGATTCCTGCAACTTTAGGGAATATTGTTGGTGGAGGCTTCTTCGTCGGAACCCTTTATTGGTACACCTATGCCCGCGACTGAGTGAAAAGCTGATTGTGATGAACTGAAAAATGGTCGAAAACAATTGTTTTCGACCATTTTCTTTTGGTTTAGGTTTCGTAGCACAAAGCCGCAGAAAGGTTTTTCGTGTCAATTTTTTCTCTTGCTTTTACCCGCTGTCCGCTGCAAATTTCCATTCGCTGATCGCTTATAGTTCAGTGTATTTCTTAGCAGTTCCCCGGGCTTTTTCTACCGGGTATTTGGCTGCATTTTTCCGGATTTTATCCAATACGATCTCAAAAACATCCAAGTCATGTTTTTCTGCCAATAAAAAGGCATAAGCCAAAACATCGGCAAGCTCTTCCTTCAGCTTTTCGTGGTTTACATCAGTGAGCTCATGTTCTTTCTTCCAAAGAAATAATTCATTCAACTCTGCAGCCTCAATGGATAGGGCCAGTGCTAAATTCTTTGAATCGTGAAACTGTTTCCAGTTCCGGTCATCCCTGAATTCAATCAGTTTTTCGATCACTTTTTGATAATCACTCATAACGTCATTCAAAATTATCTCGAAATTAATCATATCGACTGAATGTTAGGTGATTTTTTTCTTTTTCCAACGCTTCCTGTTGATTTATTCTTTATCGTCTGCTTTAAAATTACATGCAGGGAGGGAATATTTCGTAGCAAGATGCTTAAAATAACTGTAGGGCTTGAATATAAGTAGCAGGGAAGCTAAAAAAACTAGCAGGGATAACTGAATGGCTACAGGGGCAGTAAAAAGCGGATGTTCTCCAATAAGAATCGCAAGACTTTCAGGATTTGGGCCTGTTTTTCAGTTTTGAGCAGACTTTCTTATACGGCAGCGTACTCTTAAATAACTTTTTGAGCTGGGGTTACTTTTAAGCACTCGTAAACCAGATTCATCGATTCTTGGTCATCGGCTAGTACAATCAGCTTATCCTTGGGTGCGATAATGGTTGCCCCGTTGGGGGTAAGGAATTCAGTCCCACGGTTGATCATTGCAATTAGCGCCGCACGGGGAAAGTGCAGATCGACGATTTTCTTGCCCGCAACTAAACCGTCTTCGGGAATCGTAATTTCCTTTCTTATTTTCTTTGCCTGCTCCGAAAGAAAGGTTTCATAAGTCGCCAGAGGATTAGTCAGCTCAGGCGCCGACACTTGCAGCCACCGGGCAATGGTGTTTAGCGTGGTCCCCTGCACCAGGACGGAGGTGAGCGAAATAAAAAATACAATGTTGAAAATCATATTTGCTTTTTCGATGCCGGCCAGCAGTGGGTAGGTGGCAAACACGATGGGAACGGCACCTCTTAGTCCAACCCACGAAATGTAAAGGCGTCGGTTCATTTTCATTTTGAAAGGCGTGAGGGCTATGAGTACACTTAAGGGGCGGGCAATAAAAATCAGAAAGAGTGAGATGACTAGCCCCACACCAATGACCGGCAAAATCTGCGACGGAAAAACCAGTAGCCCCAAGGTTAGGAACAGGACGATTTGCATGAGCCAGGCCAGGCTGTCGAACATCTTAATAATAGTTCCTTTGTGAATAAAATCCTGATTGGCCAGGTATACGGCACAAATGTAGATGGCCAGGAAGCCGTTTCCGCCTACAAAATCGGTTGCCGAGAAGGTGATAAACATCAGGCCAATTACCAGGGCTGGGTAGAGTCCTTCGTGGGTCAGCTGGATTTTATTGACAATGAATTTGGTGAGTTTACCAAACAAAAAGCCGGCTAATGCTCCAAGCAGCATTTGTTGCAGAAACAGTGGGATGATGGATAAGAGGCTTTGTCCGGGATTGGCCACCAGGCTTAAAAAGGCAATGGTTAAAATGTAAGCCATGGGGTCGTTACTTCCACTCTCCAGCTCGAGCGTGGGCTTTAGCTGGTTCTTGAGCCCCAGGCTTTTGGCTCTCAAAATAGAGAACACCGCCGCTGCATCGGTTGAGGATACAATGGCCCCCAGTAGCAAGCCTTCGTAAAGATTAAAGTCGGTAAGCCACCACACGAAGAGGCCCAAGCTGACTGCGGTAAGTAATACGCCCAGAGTAGAGAGTGAAATCCCTTGCCATAATACGGGTTTAATTGATAGCCAGTTGGTGTCGAGGCCACCGGAAAATAAAATGAAGTTGAGGGAGACCACACCAATAAACTGGGCCAGTTGTGGATTATCGAAATGAATCCGGCCGATGCCCTCGGAGCCGGCCAGCATACCTACGAAAAGGAATAAAACCAAGGTTGGAATTCCGAAGCGGTACGAGGTTTTACCAACTAGGATACTAATGAGTAACAGCAGCGAACCGACGAGTAAAATATTTTCAATGGTTAGATTCATACAGTAAAAGGAAATGGACTATTAGGGTTGTTAACACAAAAATGCTGATTTAGTTGGTTCAAATAAAGCAGATGACATAGTTGTTCTGTCTATCGGCATCTTTATATGGTGTTAAGGGCCAAATAGCACTTTACTCTGAATGTAATGGAAAGACTCCTGGAAGCCGTTGCTTTTTAATCGCCTTTCGTATTTTGGGGGTAAGCTACTGCTGAACGTATCGTTGAGGGAACAGGCTAAAAGCCTAGGGGAAGATGTGGAAAAACAGCCGGAAATCAGATTTCCGACTCAATGTAATAATGCAGGTTCTCTTTGGTAATGATGTCTAGTGGCAGGTATTTGATCGGGTTGATTTTTTTCTTGAACACAAGATGCTCGATGAGCAGCTGAATACCATAGTAGCCCTGACCTTTAGGGTTCTGATTGATCAGAAAGTTGATCGTCCCTTTGTTTAGGTGCGTCAGGTTCTTGTCCAGCAAATCATAGCCAATCAGTCGAAGCTTGTGTTGTTGGTTGTTTTCGAGGTAATCGGCCACGGCATAGGCACGCGAGGTACTTACAAAAATTCCGCGGGCATCGGCATTTTCAGCCAGCAGCTGATCCATTTGTTCGGCAAACACCCCACGATCGGAGCTGTTGTGCAGTTCGGTGCGCACGACCTTGAAGGAGGGCGTGTTTAGCTCATCAAAATAATCCATAAAGCCCTGCTCTTTTTTAATCAGGTGCGATGAGTTGGCCACATCTTCATCAATGTGAGCGATAATAAAGCTTACTGGGGCGCTTGCCAGGTAGCCGTAGTGTAATAGCTTGGCGGCTACCATGCCACTTTGGTACGAATCCTGACCAATATAAGCCAGCGGTTCGTAATCCGGAATATGGGTGTTAAACAGGTTAAAGGGGATTTGCTGTCTTTTCCAACGGTTTAAAAAAGTCAATGACTCGCGGTAAAAAACGGGAGCCAGCAAGATACCATCGTAATTCAGGCCGGATATTATTTCTGCTTCCTCTTTAAACGAATTGACATCGAATTGATTGAATATATGGTAGTAGACTGCCAGCCCATACTGCCGTAATTCCGCTTCGGCTTTGCGGATTCCTTTAGCCGGTTCTGCCCAGTATTCGTCCAACGAAGCGTCGGGGATTAAAGCGGCAATGCGAAATTCGCGTTTGGAAACCAGTGCTCGGGCCAGCATGTTGGGCTCATAATTTAACTCTTTGGCTATGGCAAGTACACGTTTCTTAACTTCTTCTGAAACCCGGCCACGATTATGCAAAACGCGGTCTACGGTTCCTGTTGAAACATTGGCAAGCTCTGCAATGTCTTTTATCCTAACGATATTTTTGTTGGGTTCTTTATTCTCCATAACTTCCTAAGTCAACGCCTCAGGCGCAAAAGTACTGATAAATTTTTTTTTATTAGCTTATTGAGAATAAGCTGTTGCGTTGTTTATCGTGTTGGCTTATTCAATTGTTCTTTTGAGGGCGTGCAAGGCGTTCATTTGCTGTTTTACAACAAAGGGAAGATTGGTCGTTGTCTTATAAAAAAACAAGATAAAAGAGGAAGCCATTGCTCCTCTTTTATCTTGGTAACCGGGTTGCCCAGGATTATAAAAATTCAATTTCTCCAAAGAATGGAGGTTGATGAAAATCAGGATTGTTGGTTTCAATGTTCTTCCAACTGATGTAATGAGGTGCTTTTAGGTCATCCCCACATTTGTAAAAGTTGGCCTGAGCCTTTACCCCTGATAGGCTGTCAATTTTGGTGTTTGTCAAAACCGCAATAGGGAGTTGAACAAACAACTGCCATTCGAAGCGGTGCGACTGGCCTTGCAGCCTGTTGATCTTCGTTTTGGTCTGAATCAGGCCAAGCGTTTCCGGAGCAATGGATTGCCGTTGGTGGCGATCCGGTCCGTAAGCGGCCAGGCAGGTTCCCAGGCTGTTGAATTCGAAATTGTAATAATTCGAGTCACCTTCAAAAGACACGAAAAACTCAACACAACTATCCGTGTAAACCGGGCTGTTGTGTTGACTGAAGCGGGCAAGTAGTTCATCCTCCTGAACCCGGTAGCTTAGAAAAACCGACTCATTGTTATGAGCGATTTTGAAGCCGACTACGGGTTTGCTGGCTGGTGTCTCCCAGGGGAAACAGGCCACTGCATTCTCCTTCATCCCGTCAAAAGCGGTACTTAAGTCATCCTGCGTGTTGACCAGCGTGAGGAGTTTTGGAATTTCTAACTTCATTTGCTCTTGGTTGTTTCGCTAATTTGCTGAATTATTTGCTCGATCTCCGTAAAGTTCTCTTCCAGTTTTTTCACCAACTGGAACTGGGCGCGGGCCCGTTGCAAGTTGTGGTGGGGAGAATGAATACGGTAATAATTATCGCCGTCAATATAGTCGCTTAAGAAACGAACACCCATGATGAAGGGCAGCATCAGGCAGCCTTCAGACAACGATTTGATTTCGTTTTCCGTTAGGGTAGCGCCTGTTTCGCCGATAAATCCTTCGGAAAAAGCCTTGAAGACATTCATGTTGAGCTGGATTTTCTCCAGGTCCTTTTCATCTTCATCGGCGGTGTTGATTGTTGTTCTAACAGCATCACCAAAGTCATAGGCAATATAGCCTGGCATAATCGTATCCAGATCAATTACGCAATGCGCTTCGTCGTTCTCATTCAGCAATACATTGTTGAACTTGGTATCGTTGTGTGTAATGCGTAAAGGCAGTTGTCCGGCGTCTCCCATTTTTTTGATGGTTGTCATGCGCTCGGCTCTTTCCTTCACAAAATTTACTTCGTCAGCTACCGTTTTCAGACGGTCAACAGGGTCTTTGGCGATCGCTGTATCCAGCTGATTTAAGCGGTGCTGCATGTTGTGAAAATCTGGCAACACTTCAAAAATCTTGTTTGGATCAAGGTCAGCCAGCGATGAAATAAACCGACCATAACCTTTACCGCCTTCGCGGGCCTGCTTGTCGTTTTCAATCAGGTCGTAGCTACGGGTACCTTTCAAAAACAGATAAACACGCCAGTAGCTGCCGTCGGTATGCTGGTAGTAGGTTTTTGCATCCAGCGCAGGGATCAAGGTTAAAATTTCACCTTTGACCGTGCCAGTGGTGTCGTTTTTCTTTTGTTCCTGCAGATGGTGGATAACCGTCTGGATGTTGTTCATCAGCTCTTCTACATTGGTAAAGATGCTGTTGTTGATCTTCTGAAGAATATAGTCCGGCTGTTGCGCATCGGCATTCTTTACCCGGTAGGTTTCATGAATGTGACCTGAACCATAGGCTTTCAGTTCGCCTACAGTTCCTTGAATTGCAAATTGCTCTGCAATTTTTTTGATTTCATTTTCAGTCATAAGGTGATTTGTTTAGAATTTATAACGCTTGAAAGCCTCGATGGCTTCGTATTCTGTTAGTCCTAGTTTGTCGTATAGTTTAGCTGTTCCTCTGTTGCGGTCTTCCGCACGTTGCCAGAATTCTCTTTTGTCTTTTCCAGGGAATACTGGTGAGTCTTTTTGAGACTGGTGTTTGAAAATTGCTTTCCGTTTTTTCATCAACTCTTCCGGGCTAATTGGAATGGCCATTTCAATATCTTCGATAGCCCACTCGTGCCATGCACCGCGATATAACCAAACATAGCAGTTCTGCATCCATGGCTCCGATTTTAAGCGGTCGATTGCCTTGAAAATAGCGTTCAAACATACGGCGTGCGTTCCGTGTGGATCGTATAAATCGCCGGCAGCGAAAATTTGGTCTGGTTTTATTTCTTTGAGCAGTTCAACAATAATGTCGACATCAGCTTCCGATAAGTCGTTCTTAGTAACACTTCCGGTTTCGTAGAAAGGCAATTCCAAAAAGTGAGCGTTTTCGCTTGGCACACCACAGAAACGACAAGCAGCAGATGCTTCGCCTTGTCTGATCAAACCTTTTATTTTCAGTACGTCCGGGTTGTTGTTCGGATCTTGGTTTGGATCGTTGATGGCATCAATCAGTTGCTTGTGTACGGCTGCAACCTGATCTTCGGCTACATTGAACTTTTTGGCGAAGCCTAAGATGAAATCCGTGAAACGATGAGCGTCGTCGTTGAACACGGCAATATTTCCTGATGTTTGGTAGGCAACATGCACTTCGTGTCCCTGGTCAGCCAGACGAAGCAGTGTTCCTCCCATTGAGATAACATCATCATCGGGGTGTGGGCTGAAAACGATTGATTTTTTAGGAAATGGATTTGAACGCTCAGGGCGGTTTTTGTCATCGGTATTTGGTTTTCCACCTGGCCATCCGGTAATGGTTTGCTGAAGCTGATTATGAATTTCCAGGTTTACAGCGTAGGCAGAACCTGCAGTCTTCAATAATTCAGCTAATCCCCATTGTTTATAATCATTGTCGGTTAATTTCAAAATTGGCTTGCCTGTTTGTTGTGATAACCAAACGACCGCTTTTTTCTTCAGGTGGCTGTCCCAGGTGCAGAATCCAGTTAACCAAGGGGTCATGTATTTGCTTAAGCCAGAAGCTGCAGGCAAGTCAGCAACGCAAAGCACATTGGGGTGCTTTTGCAGGTAAGACGCTGGAACCTCACTGTTCACAGGGCCTTCAATGGCTTTGGCCAGAATGCCGGCTTTACCTTCGCCCCAAACAGCCATAAAAATTTTCTTCGCATTCAGAATAGGGCGAATTCCCATTGTGATGGCCCGAAGTGGCACATGCTCTTCTCCACCAAATGCTTCAGCAGCATCTTCGATGGTTACTTTATGTAACTGAATCAGACGAGTGCCGGTAGTATCTGTTGATCCGGGTTCGTTAAATCCAATATGTCCAGTTCTTCCTATACCTAACAACTGTATATCAAGATTGCCCAGTTCCGCAATCTTACGATCGTATTCAGCACAGAAATCATCAATTTCTGAAGGGGCTAACATGCCATTAGGAATGTGCACGTTTTCCGGCTTAATGTCGATATGATTAAAAAGGTTTTCGTGCATGAAGTAGTGGTAGCTTTCCTTGTTGTCCGTTTCAAGCTGGTAATACTCATCGAGGTTGAATGTGACTACATTGCTGAAACTCAAGTCTTCTTCTTTGTGAAGACGAATTAATTCACGATAAATACGCAGGGGACTGCTACCTGTAGCCAAGCCTAAAACGGTTGGTTGGCCGAGTTCATTTTTCGCTTTAATAACGGCTGCAATTTCTTTGGCAATAAATGCAGAACCTTCTTCTTTGTCACTAAAGATACGAAGTGGGACTTTCTCCGTAGTTGTAGGTAAGTCTTTTGTATTCATTTGATTATTTATTTTGTAGATGTTTTTATAACGCTATTCGATCGCCTAATTTGGGGCTAAAGTAGTATCTATTTTTTGATGGGAAAAGTTTTTTGTGAAAAATGTGTGTACGTGCACACTTCTTTTAATATATTTGTGCAGTTGCCATTTTTATGGAGATCAATTATCAATTAAATCATTTCAAAATGAGAATTTTTCGAACATTCATTTTTTTTACATTAATCATGACGTTTTTTGGAGCTTGTACGAATCAGGCTGGAAAAAAACGGGAAATAGCTCTTGTACCTCAGCCGAACGGCCTGGTGAAAGGGGAGGGGAGCTTTACGATCGATGCCAAGACGGCGTTCGTTGTGCCAGAGAATGACAAACTTCAATCGGCAGCAGGACTGATCAATCAACGGTTTAAGCAAGCTGCAGGTTTTGAGTTGGCAGTTGTTAAGGAGTTGCCCGCTAAAAACTTCATTCACGTAGAACTGACGGGAGAAGCAGGTTCAAACGACGAATCTTACCAGTTGAGCGTTACTTCTGCCGGAGTTAATATCAAAGCAGCATCAGAGCGTGGAGCTTTCTACGGACTGATGAGTATGCTGCAGTTGTTGCCTGCTGAAATTGAAAGCACGCAGGCAGTGGCTGATGTTGATTGGACTATGCCTTGTGTAGAGATCGACGATGCCCCTCGTTTTGTGTGGCGTGGTATGCACCTGGATGTTTGTCGTCATTTTGTGTCGATCGAGTTCATTAAAAAGCAATTGGACGTGATGGCCTTGTTTAAGATGAACACGTTTCACTGGCACTTGACTGAAGATCAGGGCTGGCGGATTGAAATTAAAAAGTATCCTAAGCTGACTGAGTTGGGTTCTAAGCGTACCGAGGGCGACGGAAGTGTTTACGGTGGCTATTACACCCAGGAAGAAATTAAAGAAGTGGTGGCTTATGCTGCTGAGCGCTTTATTAATGTGGTTCCTGAGATTGAATTGCCAGGACACTCGTTGGCTGCTTTAGTCGGATATCCTGAACTTTCATGTACGGGTGGTCCTTTCGAGGTGCGCACAGTGTGGGGTGTTGAGCCCGATGTATATTGTGCTGGTAAAGAGGAAACTTTCCACTTTTTGGAAGACATCATTGATGAAGTGGTGCCTTTGTTTCCTTACGAATATTTTCACATTGGAGGCGATGAGTCACCAAAAGATCGTTGGAAAGTTTGTCCCGATTGCCAGCGTCGTATTCGCAAAGAAGGCCTGAAAGATGAGCACGAATTGCAAAGTTATTTTGTGCAACGTATTGAAAAAGTACTGTTGGCACACGACCGGAAAATGATTGGTTGGGATGAAATCCTTGAAGGCGGATTGGCTCCTTCGGCCACAGTGATGTCGTGGAGAGGTGAAGCCGGTGGTATTGAAGCGGCTAATCAAGGGCACGATGTGGTGATGACCCCTGGAAACTGGGTTTACCTCGATCATTACCAAGGAGACAGCAAAGTGGAGCCGGTGGCTATTGGTGGTTACACAACCATGGAGGAATCGTACAGCTACGATCCGGTACCTGCAGAATTAGATGCTGCCAAAGCCAAGCATGTTCTCGGAACTCAGGGAAATGTGTGGTCGGAGTATATGTATACACCTGAACTGTTTGAATACCGTATCTATCCTCGGATTATTGCCTTGGCTGAAGTCGGCTGGACGCAGAAAGAGAATAAGGATTATGAGGATTTTGTGAAGCGTATGGATCCACAATTTGTGAGACTGGACTTGCATAATATCAATTACCATATTCCACTGCCTGAAGGCCCTCTGAGTCACATTGCCTTTGCCGATACGGCTTCACTTGAATTTACGACTACACGTCCCGTAAAAATGGTGTACACGCTGGATGGTAGCGAGCCCGATCAAAACTCAACCGTTTATGAGTCTCCGCTGACTTTTACCGAAAATGCGACGGTGAAGATTCGTTCGGTACTCAACAGCGGCAAAATGAGCGCGGTGAGAACTATCACGGTTGAAAAACAAAGTTTGTTGCCTGCAGTGTCGGTTGAAACAAGCAAAACGGGTTTAACCGGAGAGTATGCTGAAGGAATCTTTGTGAAGGTGAAGGATCTGGAGTCGGCTGAAAACTGGAAGACAATTGATGTAAACGAAAAAACACTTCGGACAATCAATAATTACAAAAAACCAACAGGAGCTAAGCTTCAAGGGTATATTGAGATTCCAGAAGATGGATTCTACGAGTTTCAAACTAATTTTGACCAGTTTTTTATTGGAGGAAAGCTTTTGGTGAGCAATGACGGAGAAGTGAAGCGCTACTCACGAAACAATGCTCAAATTGCATTAGCTAAAGGTAAACATGCTGTCGAAATTATTTATCTGAACAACAATATTGGTGGTTTCCCACAATCGTGGAATTACTTTATTGTAGACTACAAAAAAGTTGGTGACGAAAAATTCACACAAATTAAATTAGAGAATTTCATCTACTAATAAAATAAAGGCTGCCTTCGGAGTAAAACACATGATTTGTGTGTTACTTTTGAAGGCAGTTTTTTTTTACTGCTAAAACTATAATGACTCAAACATAAGAAAAGTTCTAATTCATGAGAAAATCAACACTACTACTTATTACTATTTTCTTTGCCGGATGGGCGGCAACCGGGCAGACATCCGGTTCTGATCTTAATGTCTGGAATTATGTGGAAAACGTTGAAGTGATTCAAGAAAACAAAGAACCGGCTCATGCCTCCTTTGTTTCGGTTCCTGCCGTTCAGGAAGCTTTAACGAAAAAAGCGACCGAGGTAAGCACTCGCCAGTACCTCGATGGTATCTGGAAATTCAACTGGGTACGTTCTCCGAAAGATCGGCCGGTAACGTTTATGAATCCTGAAGAAAATGTAGATAATTGGGATAACATCAAAGTTCCTTCAAACTGGGAAGTGGAAGGTTACGGAGTTCCAATTTATGTGAACCATCAATACGAATTTGCCGATCATAAAGCTCCGGTTGCCGATGATATGGAGCTGGATGGGATTTATCCAAAATATCCCGGCAAAGTGCCTCATGAGTATAACCCCGTAGGTTCTTATCGTCGCAGTTTTACGGTTGCTGATGATTGGGATGGCAAAGAAATTTTCTTGCACATAGGAGCCATGAAGTCTGGTGGTTTCGTATGGATTAACGGAAAATACGTGGGCTACTCGCAAGGCAGTAAGCTGCCTGCCGAATTCAACATTACTCCTCATCTTCAAAAAGGGGAGAACACCATCGCTCTTCAGATTTTTAGATGGACTGATGGTTCATATCTCGAGTGTCAGGATTTTTGGCGCATCAGTGGTATCGAGCGCAGTGTTTACTTGTATGCTCAACCCAAACTACGCATTCGCGATTTTGAGGCCAGCGCAACACTGGATGCAGCTTATCAGAATGGTGAATTGGAGTTGATGGTAGAAGTGAAAAATCATCTCCCTAAAGCACAGAAATTTCAATTGGCTTATCAGTTGTTAGACGACAAAGGACAATTGGTGACCAGCGAATCAAGAAAGTTGGAAGTAAATGCAGGTGCTGACCTGACAGAAGCCTTGACAGCCACGGTCGAAAATGTGAAACCTTGGAGTGATGAGCATCCCAATTTGTATACTTTATTGCTGGAAGTTCAGGATAAAAAAGGCAATACGCTAGAAGCTTCAGCTGTAAAAGTTGGTTTCCGAACCGTTGAAATCAAGCAAGGTTTATTGCTGGTCAACGGACAACGCATAACCTTGAAAGGGGTAAATACGCAGGAGGCTGATCCGGAAACGGGGCATGTGATGAGCGAAGAAATGATCATGACGGATATTCGTCTTTGGAAAGAAAACAACATTAATGCGGTGCGATTGAGTCACTATCCACGTGGTGCCCGTTTCTACGAATTGTGCGATGAGCACGGAATTTATGTTGTAGATGAAGCGAATATTGAATCGCACGGTATGTATTACGGCGATCATTCGCTGGCTAAAAAAGAAATTTGGGAAAACCAGCATGTCGACCGTATGGTACGTCTGGTTGAGCGCGATAAAAATCATCCTTCCGTTATTATCTGGAGTATGGGTAATGAAGCCGGTAATGGTATTAACTTCTACGCCGGTTACAAAGCGATGAAAGCAGCCGACTCGCAAAAGCGCCCTGTGCAATACGAGCGTTCGTATAAAGATCGTGATGGTAGTATTCTGGATATGGATTGGAATACCGACATTGTAGTGCCACAGTATCCATCACCTGGTTTCTTTGAGTACATCGGAAAACACAAAACCAACCGTCCGTTTATTCCAAGTGAGTATGCTCACGCCATGGGAAATAGTACGGGTAACTTCCAGGATTACTGGGATGTTATTGAGTTGTACGACAACCTGCAAGGCGGTTTTATTTGGGACTGGGTGGATCAATCCATCTGGAAAACCAATGAAAAAGGAGAGCGCTTTTATGCTTATGGAGGCGATTATGGTGAAAAAATGCCAACCGACAATACTTTCCTGAACAACGGAATTGTATTCCCCGACCGCTCAGCTCAGCCTGGTTTGTATGAAGTGAAAAAAGCGCATGAGTTTATCAATTTCAAAAATGCGGGTATCAATGGTCACAATGAGTTGCGTGTGTTTGTTGAAAATCTGTATGACTTTACCAACTTAAATGTGTTCAACTTCACCGCTCAGGTAAAAGCGGATGGAGAAGTGTTGAAGACTCTCAATTTTAACGATCTTGATGTGGAAACACATACCGGACAACTGATTCGGGTGTCTTTGGATGGTGTTCAGCCGAAAAGCAATACGCGTTATTTTGTACACCTCTCTGCTACACTAAAAGAGGCTTGGGGTTTGCTTCCTGTCGGGTTTGAAGTGGCTCATGAGCAAATTGAGCTGACGAAGCTATTCAAGGCAGAAGCAACAGTGGTTGCCAATGGCGCGGACTTAACTGTGCAGGAAGATGAGCAGCAAGTAACAGTGTCGAATTCTGATTTTAAATTTGTATTTAGTCAACAGGAAGGACGTCCGGTTTCGTTTGAATACAAAGGCAGCGAATTGCTGAAAGACGGTAAAGGTCCTAAGCCAAACTTCTGGCGTGCACCAACCGATAACGACTTTGGAAACCGCATGCAGTTCAATAACGGCGAGTGGAAGAAAGCTTCTTTGTTTTCAGAAGTTACTGCTATGAAAACAGAAAAGCTGGCTGACAACCAGGTGAAACTGGAAGTGACTTACCAATTGCCAGGTGTTAATACCACTTTTGTAAGTGTATACGAAATTGCAGGAACAGGCGTGGTGAAAGTGTCAAACATCTTGGATAAAACCGACTATCGTGCTGATATTCCACGTGTGGGCATGCGCATGCAGTTGCCTGCCGATTATGAGCAACTGACTTACTTTGGTCGTGGTCCTTGGGAAAACTACGTTGACCGTAAAGCTTCAACTTTTGTCGACTTGTACCAGGCAAGCGTGAGCGAGTTGTACGTGCCTTATGTACGTCCTCAGGAGAATGGCTATCGGACCGATGTGAATTGGTTTGCCCTGGAAGATGGAGCCGGAAAAGGTTTGCTAGTTGTGGCTAATACACCAAAAGTCGGATTAAGCATGAGTGCGTTGCATATGTTAAACGAAGATTTTGATACCACGGAAGGAATCGATTATGAAGGCAACAGCGAGGTGGAGCCTGCATTCCGTATTGATGGTATTCCGGAAGTGAACGGAAGCAAGCATATCAACGATATTAAAGAGCGCGATTTGGTACAGCTGAACATTGATCTGGGACAGCGCGGAGTGGCCGGAGATAACAGCTGGGGCGCTCGTCCGCAGAAAGAATACACCATGAGCGGACAGGAGCAGCATCAGTATAGTTTCTATCTGGTACCGATGGTAAACGGCTCAACGAAGAAATACATTGAAGTGAGTAAAACGCTTGCGAACGAAAAATAATGTTTAGCAGATTCATCTCAAGTTACTGTTAAATAAAGATCTAAATGCTGCGGCCGGACTTTCTAATGATGAAAGTTCGGCCGTTTTTTTCTCCCTCCCAGCGGTTTATGTGTGACATATTTGATATATTTGTGTCCGCAGTAAAAAGGGATGAGTGTGCAGAATAGTCAGAGTGATAACGTATTGTGGAAACGCTTCCAGCAAGGGGATACCAATGCTCTTGGGGAGATCTTTCAGGAACGGTTTCGGGAGTTGTATTATTACGGCTTAAAGTTGGTGCCGGTTTCTGAATTGGTGAAAGATACCATTCAGGATTTATTTACGGACTTATGGTCTCGTAAAGAAAACGTTAAAGAAATTGCCAATATTAATGCTTACTTATTTGTTTCATTGCGCCGCGAACTTGTGCGACGGGCTGCAAAAATCCGCACTCATACGGATTTAGATGAAGCATCCTCACAGTATTTTACTTTTTCAAGCGAAGACTTTATCGTTGGAAATGAAACAGAGCTGGAAACCAGAAACATGTTGGTTGCCGGGCTTAGGCATTTAACTGCAAGGCAGCGCGAAGTCATTCTGCTAAGGTTTAAACACGAAATGGAATTTAAGGAAATAGCAAGGACTATGGATTTGAATGTTCAGTCTGTTCGTAACTTGTTGTTTCGTGCCCTCGAAAAATTAAGAGAAGAAATGAGTTCGGGAGATTTGGCTGAAAAACAGGATGTTGGCCTTATCTTACTCACATTTTTTAAAGAAAAGATAAAGATTTCTTAAAACGAGTGAGTATAAAATCTCTAATTCTACTCTTTATAGGCAAAGGCACACCATGAAACATGCTGAAATAAATACATACGAAAGCTTGATTGCTGATACTCAGTTTGTACGCTGGGCAAAAGGCAAGCAGGTTGACGATTCTCAGAAGTGGGAGGAGTGGAAGGCAAATCATCCGGATAAAGCGAGAGAATTTGATGAAGCCTGCCAGGCCGTTCGCATGTTTTCATTTGCCACACCTGCCATTAACGATTTGGAAGTTGATTATTTGAAACAAAAAGCTTTTGATCGTTCCAAGAAACAAAGAAACACCTCCAGAACATTTGTTATGCTGCAGCGCTTGACGCGAGTGGCTGCCGTATTGTTTATTCCCTTGTTGCTTTTTACGACCTGGACATTGCTTGATAAGAAGCAGCTGGAAAATACTTACGTCAGTTTGGTTGAAAATAAGTTGGACGAGGAAATATCAGTCGTTGCGCCCATCGGAACACGAACCATTGTTGATTTACCCGATGGCTCAAAAGTGTGGTTAAATGCCGGTTCGCAACTGACTTATCCGCCAATTTTTGCTAATAGCGGGCGGACTGTCAGGCTGGAAGGAGAAGCTTTTTTTGAAATTAGCAAAGATGAAACTCCTTTTAAAGTGGAAAACTTTGGGCCAACCATCAAGGTCTATGGTACCGAGTTTAATGTAAATGCTTATAGCGAAGAAGAAGTGGTAACGGTAGCCTTGGTAGAGGGGCGTGTTTCCTTGGCTAAAAGGGGTGGTGAGATGTTTATCCAGCCTGGCGAGGTGTCATTTTTCGATAAGTCAAGCCAATCCATTCGTGTTGAACGAAGAAGTCTGGAGCGCTTTCTCTGCTGGCGCGAAGGGAAGTACATCTTCCGAGGCAACTCTTTGAATTCTATTCTTCGCGTTTTGCAGCGTCAATACAATGTCGAATTCGTGCTTGCCAATCCCGGATTGGGCAACGCCAAATATAATTTCACCTTTCAAAATGAAAGTTTGGAGCAAATTCTTGAGCTCCTGGAGCTTTCGGCACCTATTCAATTTGATTATACCAAAGGGTATTTGAGTAAAGAAGGGGACTATGTGAAAGGAAAAGTGAAAATAAGAGAGATATAAAAATAGTAAGAGAATTTAGCCTATGTAATTAAAAAAGAAATGCAGATAATGCCCCAACATTATCCGCATCCCAATCTATAATTCAATTAATTGTAAGAATTAATCACTACAAAATTATGAAAAAAATTGATTGTTATGGCTTACCCGGCAGGGTAGGTCTGAAGAAAGTATTGCGCATGATGAAATTGACAACTTTTTTAATGTTGTTCTGCCTGATGCAAACCTTTGCGGTTTCAGGGTACTCGCAGCAAACACAATTGACACTTGATGTGAAAAATCGGTCGATTGAAGATGCTTTGTACGAAATTGAACAACAGAGTGAATACGTTTTTCTCTACAATAGAAATATTGTTGATGTGGAACGTAAAACCAATATGCAAATCAAAAATGCATCGATTGATAAGGTGCTGAAGATGATGTTTGAAGATAGCGAAGTGAGCTATCAGGTGATCGATCGCCAGGTTGTGCTTTCAACTAAGAGTCAGACCGCACAGCAGGAGCGTACCATTGCCGGAACAGTTTCGGACCAGGGTGGCGAACCGCTTCCCGGAGTAACGGTAATGATCAAAGGGACTTCAGATGGAACAATTACCGATTTTGATGGGAAATACGCCCTGAAAGAAGTAACTCCAGGAGCTACTTTGGTTTATTCGTTTGTTGGGATGCGAAGCCAGGAAGTGATTGTTGGAAATCAGTCAAGCTTTGATGTCGTGTTGGAAGAAGAGACCATCGGAATTGAAGAAGTGGTGGCCATCGGTTATGGCACACAGAAAAAAGTGAACCTGACAGGTTCGGTATCGAATGTGACTTCAGAAGTTCTGGAATCTCGTCCGGTACAAAATGTAGGGCAAGCCCTTCAGGGAATTATTCCCGGCTTAAACTTTCAAACTTCCGGATTGGGGGGGGAGTTGAACCAAGGTTTAAGTTTTAATATTCGTGGAGCAGGAACCATTGGGTCTGGATCGAACTCTTCTCCATTGGTGCTGATTGATGGTATGGAAGGAGACATGAATGCCATCAACCCACAGGATATCGAAAACATTTCGGTATTGAAAGATGCTGCTGCCGCTTCAATTTACGGATCGCGTGCTGCATTTGGTGTTATCCTTATTACAACAAAAACCGGGAAAGAAGGAAAAACAACCATCAACTATAACAATAACTTCCGATTGACGGCTCCTATGGGATTGCCTGAAATGTTGGATTCGTATTCCTTCGCGTTGTACTGGAACGAAGCTGCTGCCAATGATGGGCAGGGAGCTAAATTCTCGGACGAGGTGATTGAGCGTATTTTGCAATACCAGGCCGGAGAAATTGATTACGGTACGGTACCTAATAATAATGGTGACCGCTGGCAATTTTATACCGGATCAAATGCCAACACCGATTGGTTTGAAGAGCATTACCGTAGTGCGGCTTTTGCCCAGGAACACGCGGTTAGCATCAATGGCGGAAATGAAGATGTTCGTTACTATGTGTCGGGTAACTTTTTGGATCAGGAAGGTTTAGCTCGTCACTCCGATGACCAGTTTAGCCGCTATACCATTACGGCAAAAATTAACGCCAAACTGAGTAAGCATGTATCGTTCAATTACAACTCGAAGTTGGTTCGCGAAGATTATGAAAGAGCCACTCAGCAGTCGGGCTTGTTCTTTCACAACATTGCTCGTCGCTGGCCCACAATACCCGTAAAAGATCCGAACGGACATTACACCGATTCGAGTGGTGAAATTGTTCAGCTTCGCGATGGCGGACGTACCAGTGATCGTTCAGATTGGGTCTATCAGCAAGCTCAGTTGGTTATTAATCCGCTGGAAGGCTGGAACATTTATGTGGACGGTAACTACCGGGTGAATTATTCCACTTATCACCGGGATGTACTTCCTGCTTACGCTTATGACGTGAATGAAAACCCTTACCCTGTAGCTGTGCTTTGGAATGCAGCAGGTCACAGTTCCGTTTATGAGTCTGACAGAGGGGAGAATTTCTTCACTTCGAATATTTACTCGGACTACGAGTTCAACATTAATGATGATCACTATTTCAAAGTGATGGGTGGGTTTAACTCGGAGCTGATGAAATATCGTACCTTGGGCGCATCGCGCACAGGCTTGATTTCACCTTCATTGCCAACGATTAATACAGCCACTGATAATAGTAAAGCTGAGCATGGTCAATACCAACACTGGGCTACTGCCGGTTTCTTTGGACGTTTGAACTACAACTACAAAGAGCGCTACTTATTGGAAGTAAATGCTCGTTACGACGGTACTTCACGTTATTTGGATGACAAGCGCTGGAACGTTTTCCCTTCTGTTTCACTGGGATGGAACATGGCGAAAGAAAACTTCTGGGGACTGGATCATATTTTCCAAACATTCAAGGTGAGAGGTTCTTATGGCGAGTTGGGTAATCAAAACACCTCAAACTGGTATCCGTTCTACTCGCAAATGCCTGTAAGCATCAACAATGGTGGCTGGTTGCTGGGTGGTGAAAGACCAAATACAGCAGGTGCACCTGGATTGATCAGTTCGTTGTTAACCTGGGAACGTGTAACCAGCTATAACATTGGTTTAGACCTGTCGATGTTCAACAATCGGTTGTTTGTAAACGCGGACTACTTCAGCCGGAAAACATTCGATATGGTTGGACCTGCTCCTGAACTTCCTGTTATTTTAGGGACTAGCGTTCCTCAGATTAACAACGCCGATATGAAATCGTATGGTTTCGAATTGGAGATGAGCTGGAAAGATCAAATTCGTGATTTCAAATACGGGGTGCGGGCTGTCGTGTCAGATGACCAGCAGGAAATTACCAACTACCCGAACCCAACTAACAACATTGGTACCTGGTACGAAGGGCAGAAAATGGGTCAGATTTGGGGATATACTACCATCGGAATTGCGAAAACGCAAGAAGAAATGGATGCTCACCTGGCGAATGTTAGCCAAAGCAGCCTGTCAAGTAAATGGGGTGCTGGAGACATTATGTACGCTGACTTGAACAACGACGGTAAAATTGATGGTGGTTCAGGACTGCTGGGAGATACAGGTGACCGTAGCGTGATTGGCAACTCAACACCTCGTTTCCGTTTCAGCGTTGACCTGACCGGATCATGGAAAGGATTTGATTTCAGAGCCTTGTTCCAGGGAATAGGCAAAAGAGACTGGATGCCTAATGGAGCTTATTTCTGGGGTGCCAGCGGTGGTATGTGGCAATCAGCCGGATTTACAACACACATGGACTATTTCCGTGATGAAAACTCCGTAATGGTAGAGGCCGGTCATGCTGATGTGAACACGGATTCCTACTTCCCAAAACCTTACTTCAGTACTGGAAAGAACCAGCAAACACAAACTCGTTATTTACAAAGTGGCGCTTACCTGCGTTTGAAAAACCTTCAGGTTGGGTATACACTTCCTAAAGTGTTAACAAGCCGCGTAGGAATTAACAAAGCTCGTTTTTATATCTCAGGAGATAATCTATTGACAATTACCAATATGATTGAAACATTTGATCCGGAGACAGTTGGGTTGAGTGGCTGGAGCGATGGAAAAACGTATCCATTGTCAAAAGTATTCTCTTGTGGTTTAAGTGTTAACTTTTAATGGATTGAAAAAATGAATAGAAAAATAACATATACAATTTATTCGGTCATTTTACTACTTGCAGTATCACTAACTTCCTGCAACGATTATCTGGACCGGGAGCCATTATCCAATGTGACTCCAAACGAATACTTGTGGAATGAAGCTGATTTAGCGGCTTATTCGATTGGGCAATATAATTTCCCAACTCATGGAGGTTGGGGAGTTGGTACCTTTGCTTACGATAACCATACCGATAACCAAGTAACTTCGGGCTATTCCAATCGTTGGGTGCCGGGTGAATACCGTGTGCCACAATCAGGAGGTGCCTGGAACTTTGGACGAATTCGTCAGTGTAACTATTTCTTCGAAACGGTTTTACCTCGCTGGAAAGCAGGAGAAATTGGAGGTAATGCGACGAATGTGGATCATTACATCGGTGAAATGTACTTCTTGCGAGCTTATGAGTATTTCAACAAAGTACAGGCTTTTGGTGATTTCCCGATCGTGAAGAAAACACTGAATGACCAAATGGAAGAATTGGTGCTGGCTTCAAAACGTCGTCCACGTAACGAAGTAGCTCACTTTATCATTTCTGACTTGGATTCAGCCATTATGCTGCTGAGCGAAAGTGCTCCTTATGGTAAAAACCGGATTTCGAAAGACGTGGCTAAGTTATTCAAGTCGCGGGTAGCCTTACACGAAGCTACTTGGTTGAAATACCACAAAGGAACTGCTCAGGTTCCTGGAGGACAAGGATGGCCAGGTGATCCTGCTACTGCTTCTGGATTCAATATCGATGTTGCAATCGATTATTTCTTGGCGCAGGCGATGGAAGCTTCTGAGGAGGTTGCCGATGCCGTTGCCTTGGTTCATAATACCAAAGATGATGGTTACGATTCTTCACAAAATCCATATGCCCAAATGTATACCGATGTGGATATGAATGGCTACAGTGAAGTGTTGTTGTGGCGTGCTTATGACCCAAGTAAAGGAATCAACCACAACGTGAACCACTACCTGAATAAAAATGGTGGAAACACAGGTTATACAAGAGGTTTTGTTGATAATTTCCTGATGGCAAATGGATTGCCAATCTATGATGCCGCTTCTGGATATGCTGGTGACGATTCAACGCAACTGGTAAAAGTTGACCGTGATAACCGTCTGCAATTATTCCTGAAAACGCCTGGTGACTTACGTGTGGTCGATAAAACAAATGTTGATGGTACGCCTATCGTAGAAGGTTATCCTGATCTCATCGGAATTAACGAAACACGCTATGTTACAGGTTATGCCCTTAAAAAAGGAATGTCATACATTGATGCGCAATTAGAAGGAAGTAACGGATCAACCGGAAGTATTGTATTCCGTGCTACTGAGGCTTATCTGAACTACATCGAAGCATCGTACCTGAAAGAAGGAACGGTTAATGCGAAAGCTGACCAATACTGGCGTGCTATCCGTGAGCGTGCAGGTGTTAATCCTGATTACACGGTTACGGTAAATGCTACCGTGATGAGCGAAGAAGCGAAGAATGACTTTGCAGCTTACTCTGCCGGACAACTGTTGGCCGATAAAACTTTGTACAACATTCGTCGTGAGCGTCGTTGTGAGTTGATGGCTGAAGGTATGCGTTACTTCGACCTTAAGCGTTGGAGAGCGCTGGATCAGTTAGAAACCAATCCATACATTGTGGAAGGTTTCAAACTGTGGGGACCCATGCAAAACTGGTTTGTGGACGAAGATGGTGAATCACGTTTGATTGAAGCCGGAACTCCTGATCAAACTCCAAACGTTTCAAGCTCATCAGAAAGTGAGTACTTGCGTCCGTATCGCATCAACTTGAGCAGTACGAACCTTGTACGCGACGGCTACCACTGGACTGCAGCACACTACTTGGATCCGATTGCGATTCAGCACTTTATCATTACAGCTGAAAATACGTCTGATCTGACTACTTCTGCGATTTACCAGAACCCGGGATGGCCGTTGGAAGCTAATAGCGGAGCTATTGACTAAATTGAAAAAAATCATACATAAGATAATTTAGTGCATTGAAGAGGCCACATAAAGAATGATTGATCATGCTTTTGTGGCCTCTTTTTACAACAAAAAGGAAGGGGTAGTAGAACATACTTACTCCTGTTTTCATTAAAAGAGCTTGCAATAAAAACGAAAGGATTATGAATAAAATCGTGTTATTATTTATGGTGACTTTGGTAACCATGGCTTGTTCTCAAAACAAGGACCAAAAATGGGAACTGATTTGGAGTGATGACTTTTCTGTTGACGGAGTGCCCGATCAATCGAAATGGAGTTTCAGTGGGCGTCGTTCACCCGACTGGGCGTGCTATTGTACCGATCAGCCTGAAAATGCCGAAGTAATTGATGGTGTTTTGCATTTACGTGGCATCGTCGCCGGGAATGATGCCGACACGCTAGCCTATCAAACGGGCTGCATTCAAACTAAAGGAAATTTTTCGTTTCAATACGGGAAGCTTGAGGTGCGTGCCAAGTTGGATCAAGGGCAGGGATCATGGCCGGCTATCTGGCTGATGCCCGAAAAAAGTGTTTATGGTGGATGGCCTAAAAGTGGTGAAATTGATGTGATGGAGCAGCTTAACTTTGATACCATCTTTTATCAAACCATTCATTCGGATTATGTAGATATCCAGCAACAAAAAAATAAGCCCAAACATCATGCAACAACTTCGTATAAAATTGGAGAGTTTAATATCTTTGGCCTGGAATGGTATCCTGACAGGCTGGACTTTTTGATAAATGGGGTAAAGACGTTTACTTATCCCAAAGTTGAAGGGATCGGATCCAGTCAATGGCCATTCGACCAGGAATTTTACCTTATTCTAAATCAAGCCTTGGGAGGAAACTGGCCCGGCCCCGTTAATCGGGAAGACTTGCCTGTGGAAATGCAAGTGGACTGGGTTAAGGTGTATCAACTCAACTAAGCTACTGCCAAAAAAAAACGAGAATTTACACCGTAGATCATTGGGATTGAATTTGAATTTTGAAACACCATAATTAAGAGAGAAAGATCATGAAGAAACAAGTTTTGATTTTATTGATTTTGCTTTGCCCTTTTTTGCTAGTGGCCCGGCAAAATGTATCCATTATTCCGCAGCCAGTGTCTTTGGAAGTGCATAGCGAAAGTTTTATTATCGATGAAAATACCTCTATTCAATTCAACTCCAAGCAAACTGAATTGAAAGAAGCAGCCGACTTTTTTGCCACTGCCGTAAGAACAATCTCAGCCTACGATTTGCCTTACCAGCTAAAGAAAGCAAAAACCATTGAGTTGAAATTAGAAGATATTGCTTCTATTGGCACCGAAGGTTATTTGCTCGATGTGACTCCGGCAAAGATCAGTCTGCGTGCAAATACTAAAACGGGTATCGTTTACGGAATGCAATCTTTGCTTCAGCTTTTACCTGCTATCCGCACCAATGCCGCGCTCGAAATCCCTTGCCTTTCAATTACCGATTACCCACGTTTCAAATGGCGTGGCATGCACCTCGATGTAAGTCGTCACTTTTTTGGCCCCGAGGTGGTGAAAGAATACATCGACCTGATGGCTTCGTACAAATTGAATACCTTCCACTGGCACTTGGTCGACGATCAGGGCTGGCGTATCGAAATCAAAAAATACCCCAAACTGACGGAAGTTGGCGCCTGGCGGGTTGATCAAAATCATCTGGTTTGGAGTGACCGCCCACAAGCTAAAGCCGGTGAAGAACCTACCTACGGTGGCTACTACACGCAGGAGCAAATCAAAGAAATTATTCAGTATGCAACTGCCCGCAATGTAACGATTGTTCCCGAAATTGAAATGCCCGGGCACGTGGCTTCGGCTATTGCATCGTACCCTGAGTTGAGCTGTACGCAGAAACCACAACTACCACTAACGGGAGGCGATTATTCTAACATGGCTTCCAACTACTGCGCCGGTAACGAAGAGGTTTTTCATTTTTTAGAAGATGTATTAACTGAAGTGATTGACCTGTTTCCTTCAACGTACATCCACATTGGTGGCGATGAAGTGAATAAAGATCCATGGAAAACATGTGAACTTTGCCAGGCTCGCATGAAAAAAGAAAATCTGAAAGATGAAAACGAGCTTCAAAGCTATTTCATTACCCGGATGGAGAAATTTATCATCAGCAAAGGTCGCAAAATGATTGGCTGGGATGAGATTCTGGAAGGTGGATTGGCACCAGAAGCCACAGTGATGAGCTGGCGAGGTGAAGCTGGTGGCATTGAAGCCGCTAAAATGAAACATGATGTGGTGATGACTCCGGGGAACCCATGCTATTTCGACCACTACCAGGCAGGTCCTGAAGGCGAGCCTGTAGCCATTGGCGGCTTCAATACCTTGAAAAAAGTGTATGCCTATGAACCGATTCCTGAAGAATTAACGGCCGAAGAAGCCCACTTTGTGTTGGGTGCACAAGCTAACGTGTGGACTGAATACATTACCACAGCCGAACACCTGGAGTACATGGTATTGCCACGTATGGTTGCTTTAGCTGAAGTGGTTTGGACATCGAAAGAAAACAAAGACTGGGATAGCTTTAATGTTCGTCTGCAAAATCAGTTCCGCGCCTACGAGCAAAAAGGCTTACACTACTGCCCCGGAAACTATACTGTGAACATCAAACCTAACTCAGAAAATGGAAAACTGAAGGTTGAACTTTCGACTGAGATTCTGAACGGTGAAATATATTATACCTTGGATGGCAGTGAGCCAACGCTTCAAAGTGAAAAATATACGACTCCAATTGAGATCAATTCAAGCGTTGTGTTAAAAGCATCAACGGTGTTGAATGGAGAGGTTAAAGGATTTAAACCTGCCGAACAAAACTTTGTAATGCACCAAGCCATCGGGCAGGCGGTTGAATATGCCAATCTGGTGAGTCCGTATTACCAGGCCGATGGCCCCAATACCCTGACTGACGGAGTACGCGGAACCGAGGCTGTTGGCAAGTTTTGGCATGGATTCAGCGATAAAAGTCTGATTGCAACCATTGATTTGGGCGAAACTAAAACCATTCAGTCGATTGCATTGGGGTGTTTACAGAAATACCGCGACTGGATTTTACTTCCGGAATCGGTCACATTTGAAGTGTCAGCCGATGGCAAGTCATTTACAGAAATTGAAACCTTGAAAAATCCGGTTGACATTAATGCGCCGGTTGCGATACACGATTTTAAAACGGAATTTGCGGCGCAAAAAGCCCGTTACATTCGGGTAACGGCAAAAAACAATGTGTGTCCTCCGGGACATAACGGTGCTGGCAAAACAGCCTGGGTCTTTGCCGACGAGATTGTCGTAAACTAAATCAAATTAAAGACAGGTTCTGCTGGCAGAATACTGAAAAACCATAATAAGAGTTGGCAATAATCAGACTTGGAAACAAGTAGGGATTATTGCCAACTTTATGAAATCAAAATTCATGAAAAAAAATGCAAGACTATTTCTGGGACTGGCACTAGTGCTATGCTTTTCCCAAGGATGCAGCAAGGACAGCGAGCCTGTCATTTTTCCGGAAGAAGAGAATCCGGAAACAGAGTTGGAGTGGGAATTGGTTTTCGAAGATAACTTTGACGGTACGGCCTACGACGCCCAAACCTGGGCTAGTTATCAGACTCAGTCATGGTCATCGGCTTGGAACAAATATGTTGTTCCCAATGATGCTTCCCTGGCCGAAGTAAAAGATGGTGCTTTACACATGAGAGCACGATGGAACGAAGAGACTGACCTTCCCGAAACCGGCGCGATTCAGTCGAAAGGCAAGTACAGTATGAGAAATGGCAAGCTCGAAGTAAGGGCTAAGTTCACACGCTCGGGTAAGGGAGCCTGGCCGGCCATCTGGCTGATGCCTGAAAATTCGATATACAATGGTTGGCCTGATTGCGGTGAAATTGACGTGATGGAGCATTTAAATAACGATGCTTTCGTTTATCAGGTCATTCACCAGTCAGAAACCCAAGGAAAAGAGTTAAAGCCAGCTCCAAGCATAACCGCAACCATTGATTTAAACGATTATAATACTTATGGGATCATTAAGTCGGAGAACTTAATTGAATTCCAGGTAAATGGAAAAACCACCCTGACTTATAAGAAAGATCAGCGAAATGGAACTCGTTGGCCTTTTGAAACCGATTTTTACATCATCCTGAATTATGCTTGTGCCGATAAAGGAACTTCCGGCGTGTATTTCTGGCCCGGAAATGTTACCGATACTAGTGGTTTCCCTTACGAAATGGCAATTGACTATGTCAAAGTTTGGGAGGTAAAAGACGATGCCGGCGAAAACTAAATCAAGCTGAAGTGATCATTTAACAGTGCCATTGGAGCTTGTCCTAAACGTTTATTAGATTTGTTGACTAAGGACGATGTTTTATAGTAATTTGTAAGAACTGAACGAACCAATGAAATTAAAATCGAGAAACAGATCTGTTGCTTTTAACATGGGGGCAGACCGTCCTTCCTTTAAGGAAACACAAAACCAGCTCCCTGGCCCGATGAAAGAATTCAATAACAAAGACTAATATAAAATCCTATGAATCGTAATTTATTACTAGCATGTGGTTTGGCCTCTTTTGCTGCCGGATGTACCTCTTCGGCTCCAAGAGACGAAAAGCCTGAAAAACCGAACATTATCTTTATCATGACCGATGATCATTCGTTTCAAACCTTGAGCGCGTATGATAATCGTTTTATTCAAACGCCTGGTCTTGACCGGATTGCTAACGAAGGGGTGACTTTCACCAACAGTTTCGTGGCCAACTCCATTTGTGCACCTAGCCGGGCGGTCATGTTGACCGGAAAACATAGTCATGCCAATGGGCAGCGTGATAACTCGGACACCTTTGACGGGAATCAGCAAACATTTCCTAAATTGTTGCAACAGGCGGGCTATCAAACGGCTTTAATTGGGAAATGGCATCTGAGAAGTCAACCCACCGGATTTGACCACTGGAACATATTACCCGGACAGGGAAGCTATTACAATCCCGATTTCATTGATGAAAACGGAACAACACGTTATGATGGTTATGTGACTGATGTGATTACCGACTTCAGCACCGAATGGCTGGATCAACGTGATAAGGACAAGCCATTTTGTATGCTGGTTCATCATAAAGCGGTGCACCGCGTTTGGATGCCGCCAACAAAATACCTGAATGAATTTAAAGATCAGAAATTCCCCTTGCCGGATAACTTCTACGATGATTACGAAGGAAGAACGGCCGCTGCCGGGCAGGAGATGAGCATCATCAAAGATATGGATTTGGTGTATGACCTGAAAATGCTGGACGAGGAAGGAGACATAAAAACGCCTTATCGTTCGTATTACGAGAAAGGTGCATATGTCCGCATGACTGATGAACAGCGTGCTGCCTGGGATGCCGTGTATGATCCGATTATTGAAGATTTCAAAGCCCAAAACCTCAGCGGGAAAGAACTTGCCGAGTGGAAATACAACCGCTACATGCAGGATTACCTGGCTTGTGTGAGATCATTGGATGACAATGTAGGTCGCCTGTTGAAATATTTGGATGACAACGGACTGGCTGAAAATACGCTGGTGGTTTATACTTCCGATCAAGGTTTTTACATGGGCGAACATGGCTGGTTCGACAAGCGTTTTATGTATGAAGAATCATTCCGCACACCGCTGCTGATGCGCTTCCCAAAAGGATATGATGCACACGGTAAAATCGATCAGCTGGTACAAAACATCGACTATGCCCCTACATTCCTCGACCTGGCTGGTGTTACTGTTCCGGAAGATATCCAGGGCGAGTCGCTGCTGCCATTGGTTGACGGAGAGCAAACAGCCGAGTGGCGCGATGGCTTGTATTACCACTACTACGAGTATCCGGCTGAGCATGCTGTAAAACGTCACTACGGAATTCGCACTGACCGCTATAAATTGATTCATTTCTACAACGACATTGATGAGTGGGAATTGTACGATCTGGAAAACGATCCAACCGAAATGAACAATCTATACGGGAAAGCAGAGTATCAGGAATTAGCTGATAAACTGAAAGTGGAGCTTCGGAAATTGCAGGAGCAGTACCAGGATCCAATTCTAACTCAGCAATAAAATAGACATTCAACTACTCATGAAACTACGATTAATATTACTAACGGCCCTGTTTGTCAACTGGCAAGCAGGTGCCTTTGCTCAAGATAAATTTATTAAGCCGACGGATTTGCAGATGCAATGGCAGAAGCTTGAAACCATTGCTTTTATTCACTTCAGTGTGAATACGTTTACCGATATGGAATGGGGGTACGGCAATGAATCGCCCGAACTATTTAACCCCAGCGAAATTGATTGTCGCCAGTGGGTGAAAATCTGTAAAGATGCTGGCATGGAAGGGGTCATCCTAACAGCCAAACACCACGATGGTTTTTGTTTGTGGCCCTCGGCTTATACCGAGCACAGCGTGAAAAATTCACCCTGGAAAAATGGACAAGGCGATGTGGTGCGTCAATTTGCTGATGCTTGCGAAGAGTATGACCTGAAAATGGGGCTTTACCTCTCGCCTTGGGATTGTAACCATCCCGACTATGGAAAGCCCGGATACAACCAATACTTCAAAAATCAGCTGACAGAACTGCTGACCAACTACGGCGACATCTTTGAAATCTGGTTTGACGGCGCCAATGGCGGACGTGGCTATTACGGAACCGATTCACTACACAACCGCAGCATCAGCAAAGATTATTACGATTGGCAAGGATTTATTGGCTTGGTTCGCGAACTGCAGCCCAACTGCATTGTGCATGGAGGTGGTTTGCCCGACATTCGTTGGGTGGGCAATGAAGAGGGGCACGCTGCCAAAACGCACTGGAGCTCCTTGCGTCCGAACGATCAGTTTAGTAAAGACAAGAGCTTTCCTGCCCAGTTGAACGAGGGGCATGAAGACGGCACCCGCTGGCTGCCTTCAGAAACCGATGTCTCGGTACGTCCGGGTTGGTATTATCATGCTGCGGAAGATCACCAGGTGAAGTCACTGCCTCGTTTGATGGATATTTACTACGAAAGTGTGGGCCGCAACAGTTTGCTGCTGCTTAACCTGAGTCCCGACAAGCGTGGATTGATCCATCCGATTGACTCGTTGCGTTTGTTGCAGTGGAAACGACAACTGGAGCTGGATTTTAAAGAAGATCTGGTAAGTTCAAAATGTCGGTTTTCTTCGGACCACAAGGAAAAACTGAAAAAGGCTTTTGACAATAACTACGATTCGTACTGGCAGGCAGCCGGAGATGAGAGCTTTTTGGAAATTGATTTCAGGAACCCACTAACATTGAATCGCCTGTTGCTTCAGGAATATATTCCTGAAGGACAGCGGGTAAAAGCGTTCCGGGTTGACTATTGGCAGAACAATGGTTGGAAAGAGCTGACGAGAGAAACAACCATTGGCTACAAACGGATTTTGCGCTTCCTGCCCATCACCACGCAAAAGGTACGAATAACCATCGAAGAAGCACTTGCTCCTGCAATGATTACCAAAGTATCGGCTTACAATGCGCCAATACTTTTGGCTGAACCGACCATTCGTCGTGGTCAGAGGGGCATGGTGAGCATTTATTCACCCGAAAAATTTGGTGAAGTGTTTTACACCACGGATGGATCAACACCTTCCCGTAAGTCAAACCAATATACCGAGCCGTTTCTGAATGACGGAAAAGTTACCGTAAAAGCCATTGTTTACAGCGGCGAAAATCACGGCGAACTTGGCGAGCAAAGGTTTGGCTTATCGAAAAAGAAGTGGACTGTTGTTGGTACCGATGCTGCTAAACTGGCTTTGTTTGATGGTAAATCCTACACCAGTTGGGTCAGCGCCAATAACGTGAAGGAAGTGGTGGTTGATTTTGGCGAAGCAATTGCTTTCTCCGGATTGACTTATCTGCCGGATCAGGCACGTTGGTCGCGTGGAATTGCTCTAAACTACCAGATCTCGATCAGCGAGGATGGCGAAAACTGGACGGAATTGGCAACCGGTGATTTTTCTAATATCCGGAATAATCCGATTACTCAAACCATTGACTTGGGTAAAAAGGTTACCAGTCAATTCTTAAAGTTTGCAACAACAGCTGCTGCCGATGGTCAATGTGTGCTGGGCATTGCCGAGCTGGATGTGATTTCCAAATAGCGATAATACAACATAAGCAATGCTGAAAAAGATTAGCATTTTCTCGGTTGGGGTGATGGCGTTAAGCTGCACCCCAACACCAGAAAAAACGACATCGGAACGACCCAATATTTTGTTGGTTATGGCTGACGATATGGGCTACTCTGATCTTGGATTTATGGGATCAGGTATTCAAACGCCCAATATCGATATGCTGGCAAATAATGGCGTTGTCTTTTCGCAAGCCTACAATACAGGGCGTTGTTGTCCTACCCGAGCTTCGTTGATGACGGGTTTGTATGCTCACCAAACGGGTATGGGCTGGATGACAGCCTCAAACCTGGGAAGTCCCGGATACACTGGCGATTTGAACCGTCAATGTGTAACCATGGCCCAGTTACTTAAACAGGCTGACTATGCCTGTTACATGACCGGGAAATGGCACCTGACCTACGACCCGTTTATGGAAGCAGATGGCCCCAAACACAACTGGCCGCTTCAGCGCGGATTTGACCGTTTTTATGGACACCTGACTGGCGGTGGTAGCTATTTTACTACCGAAACCATGACCTATGGGAATGATCGGGTGGCGCTTCCGGATGATTTTTACCTGACTCAGGCAGTGACGGATTCAACCGTTTCTTTCTTAAATCATCATTTTGAAACGCAAAAAGACAAACCATTTTTCAGCTATGTGGCTTACTATGCGCCACACCATCCGTTGCATGCGCTTCAGGAAGATATTGCCAAATACCGTGGCCAGTTTATCGATGGTTGGGATAAAAATCGCGAACAGCGCTTTGATCGCCTGAAAGCGCTTGGAATTGTCGATGAAAACTGGGAGCTTACTGAGCGCGATGCCAATGTTCGGGAGTGGAACAGTTTGACGGAAGAGGAAAAGCAGGTTTGGGATGCGCGGATGGCAGTTTACGCTGCCCAGATTGACCGGATGGACCAAGGCATTGGACAGATCGTTCAAACCTTGGAAGACAATGGCGAATTGGACAACACCTTGATCATCTTTCTGAGTGACAACGGTGGTTGTGCTGAGTACCAGGGCGGAAAACTGACACTGGATGATCTGCCTCAGCTGGGGAATGAAGAGCCGGCACAGAGTTACCGGACCAACTGGGCCAATGTTAGTAATACGCCCTTTCGCGAATATAAAAGCTTTGTGCATCAGGGAGGCATTTCAACACCTCTGGTGATGTACTGGCCCGAACAAATTAAAGCCAAAGGAACAGTTACCAAACAGGTGGCTCATGTGATTGATTTGATGCCAACCCTGGCTGAATTGGCGGGAGCCGATTATCCCGAATCGGTTGAAGGATCAGCCATTCATCCGCTTCCCGGAAAAAGTTTGGTGCCCGCTATGAACGGCGATGTATTTCTTCGCGAGCCACTTTTCTTCGAACATGAAGCAAACTGCGCGGTAATTGGTGGCAATTGGAAGCTGGTGCGCAAAAGGAATCCACAGCCTCCCTACGAGGGGGACTGGGAGTTGTATGATTTGACAGCGGATCCGACAGAGATGCATGACCTGATTGAAGAACAGCCTCAAAAGGCCAACGAAATGCAAGAGTTATGGGAGAAATGGGCGAAGGAAAATCAGGTTTATCCGTTGGATGGACGTGGCTGGGGAATTCGGGTAAAAAGCGACCTTGGAGCACCTGCAATTAATTAAAAGAATGACCGAATAGATTCGTTTAAATAAAACAAAAGATATGAGAATAATTCAATTCAACTGGACAGCCAAACTGGGAAGTTTCGTCATGATGTTGCTGCTTTTTTCATGCAGCAATGATAAGCAGTCCACCAATTCAATGAGCGATCGGGAGTCAATGCTGGAATCACAAACCAAACTGCATCCTCCGGTAATGGGCTGGGCTAGCTGGAATAATTACCGGGTCAATATTAATCAGGATATTATAGAAGCACAGGCTGATGCGATGATCAATCTGGGACTGAATGACGCTGGGTATACTTACCTTAATGTAGATGATGGTTTTTTTGGCGGACGCGATTGCGAAGGAAACTTGCTGGCTCACCCGGAGCGGTTTCCTGATGGGATGAAGGCTATTGCTGATTACATTCATGCCAAAGGACTGAAAGCCGGAATTTATTCTGATGCGGGGATCAACACCTGTGCTTCCTATTGGGACAAAGATACTATTGGCGTTGGCATGGGACTTTTTGGACATGACAGACAAGATTTAAACACATTTTTAGTTGATTGGAATTACGATTTTATAAAAGTAGACTGGTGCGGAGGAGATTGGCTGGGCTTGGATGAGGAACAACGCTATACAACGCTGGCTCGTTTAGCCAAATCCATTAAACCATCGGTTGTATTCAATGTTTGTCGATGGAAATTTCCCGGAAATTGGGTCACTCAGGTGGCTGACTCGTGGCGTATTTCAGGCGACATCGACAATAAATTTGGTTCTATCCTGGCGATCATTGACCTGAATGCCGACTTGTGGAAACATGCTTCTTATGGGCACTACAACGACATGGACATGTTGCAGGTCGGACGTGGAATGACCTATGAAGAGGATAAGGCACATTTTTCGATGTGGTGTTTAATGCACTCGCCACTGCTGCTGGGAAATGACTTGACGACCATGTCGGAAGAAACGATCGAATTGGTGACCAATGAAGAGCTGATAGCCATCAATCAAAGTCCTTTTGTTTACCAGGCCAGGCGACTGGTGGACTATGGGGAGCAGGAAGTTTGGGGACGACCATTGGTGTCGAATGTGAGTGGGCAGCTGGCTGTTGCATTGCTTAACCGTTCAAACGAAAAAGCAAACATTTCTTTTTCCTTGGAAGCTGTTGGTCTTGACGCCTCAAAAGGTTACCAGGCACGCGATTTATGGACTAAAAAGGATTATGAGCCATCGCATGATGAAACTTTAAGCTTAGAGGTTCCCGCACATGGAGTTGTGGTTCTTCAATTGAATGGTGAGCCGATTCCTTATAACGTGTATCAATACGAAGACAAAGCCCGCGACTAGTTGTTTTTTTGAGCAAAGGTCAGTTGATGAGTGATGCTTTTTATCAAAAGCAAAACTTGTCATCACGGGAAACAATTGTCTTGTTGTTTATAAAAACGAAGAAGATGAAGCAAATAAATTACATACTCCTGCTTGCTTTGTTCGGCCTTGTTTTGGGCTGCAGCTCGTCAAGCCAGAACCGTTTAACAGAGGAAACAGCTATCGTGCCGGCTCCGGTTTCGATGGAAGAACAGGAAGGTCAGTTCCAATTTTCAGCAAATACTGTTTGCCGGGTTGAAAACGACGAACAGCAAAAGGTGGCTGATCAGTTCCTGGATTTGCTGGAAACAGGTGTCGGTTTTAAACCACATATTATCCGGGATGAAGCGGAAGCTGATTTCGTATTTCAGCACGATTCAACTTTAGCCAATGAGGCGTATCGCCTGGAAGTGAACCCAAATGAAATTCGGGTTAAAGCCAGCAGCGAGTCGGGCTTCTTTTATGCTACGCAAACCCTCCGACTGCTTCTGCCTGCCGCTATAGAGGGGGGAAGTACAAAACAAGGTAGCTGGACTGTTCCGGCTGTCAGCATTACTGATGCGCCCCGGTTTGCTTATCGCGGACTCATGTTGGATGTATCACGCTATTTCATTCCAAAGGAAACGGTATTGAAAATGATTGATGGCATGGCTATGCTAAAGATCAATAAGTTGCATCTGCATTTGGTGGATGACAATGGTTGGCGGATTGAAATAAAAAAATATCCGAAACTAACTGAAGTGGGAGCGTGGCGGGTGCCCCGCAACGAGCCTTTCCCAGCGCGTCCAAATGCCAACCCGGGTGAAAAAGCGACAGTTGGCGGTTTTTATACCCAGAATGATATTCAGGAAATGATAGCCTACGCCCAAAAGCGCCAGGTGGAGATCATTCCTGAAATTGAAATGCCGGCTCATACCAATTCCTCATTGGCGGCTTATCCTGAGCTGGCTTGTTCTGTCGTCGATCAAAATATTCACGTTTTGCCTGGCGGGGGAGGGAAGAACACCCAAATTATTTATTGCGCCGGAAAAGAAGAGGTTTTTCACTTTCTGGAAGATGTAATTGATGAGGTTGCTGAGTTGTTTCCTTCTCAATACATTCACCTTGGAGGAGATGAAGCTGTTAAAACCTATTGGAAAAAGTGTCCCGATTGTCAGGCGCGAATGAAGGCTGAAAAAATTCCGAATGAAGAAGAACTGCAAAGTTACTTCATGAAACGGATGAGTCGTTACGTGCAAAGTAAAGGCAAAGAAGTAATGGGCTGGGATGAGTTGACGAATAGTGAAATTCCGGAAGATGCCATTATTTTTGGCTGGCGTGGGTATGGCTATGCCGCTTTGAAAGCTGCCCGAAAAGGACATCGTTTTGTGATGACCCCTGCCCGGAAACTTTACCTGATTCGTTATCAGGGACCGCAGTGGTTTGAACCATTAACCTATTTTGGTAACAACACCCTGAAAGATGTTTATGACTACGAACCGGTTCAGCCCGATTGGGAGGAAGGTATTGATAGCTTGCTAATGGGTGTTCAGGGCTCGCTGTGGACGGAGTTCTGCAGTACCCCCGAAGATGTTGAATATTTAGTTTTTCCACGTTTGGCTGCGCTGGCTGAAGTGGCTTGGTCGGCGAAAGGAACAAAAGACTGGGCAGGATTTTTGCCCGGCCTGGACAACTACCTGACTCACATGGATCAGAAAGGAATAACTTATGCCAGGTCCATGTACAACCTCGACCATTTGGTACAGCCGGTTGACGGAAACTTACAGGTTGCTTTAAGCTGCATTCGTCCTGATGTGGAGATTCGTTATACCACGGATGGCTCGGCACCAAAGGCTACATCTATGCTGTATGCCGACACCATTCAGGTGGAAACGGCTACGATGATTCAGGCGGCTACCTTTCGTGCCGGCAAGCAAATGGGAAAAAACCTGACCTTGGATCTGCTGAAGAATAGAGCAACTGCTTGTCCGGTAATTACTGAAAATGCGCGTGCTTATGTGTTGACTAACGGAGTTCGAGGCAGCGATCGGCACAGCGATTTTGAATGGGCTGGCTGGTATAATCAGGATGCCAGCTTTGTGGTTGACCTGAAAGAAAAACAAGCGATCTCAACCGTTCAGCTGGGTACGGTATCCAACTTTGGAATGGGAGTGCACCGCCCGGCTGTTGTGCGCTTGTCGGTTTCGGATGATCAGACAAACTTCCGGCAGGTAGCAGAAATTACCGAGTCGGAAACAAGTATTTTTGAGCGTGGAACCCAAATTAAAGACCTTGATTTTGGAGCGCTGAATGTGAGTGGTCGTTACCTGAAAGTTGAGGTTGAAAACCCGGGACGCTGTCCTGTTGGGCATACACGGGAAGGGCAAGCGACCTGGATGTATTTTGATGAGTTGATCGTGAACTAAGCGGCTTCATCAGAACCATTGAATTTGTAATTATTAACCAGAGAATAAAGAATGAAGAAACTAAGCTTTTTATTATTGGGATGTTTGCTGGGAATGGCTTTGTTCCCGCTAGCAGCGCAGGAATTGCCGGAGTGGCAAAGTCAGTATGCTGTTGGACTCAACAAATTGGCACCACACAGTTACGTGTGGCCTTATCAAAACAAAGAGTCTGCTTTGTCGGGCGAGTATGAAACATCGCCTTACTACCAAAGTTTGAACGGAACCTGGAAATTCCATTGGGTGAAAAATCCGGATAACCGGCCAAAAGATTTTTATCAACCTGATTTTTATACCGGAGGATGGGCTGACATTCAGGTGCCCGGAAACTGGGAGCGCCAGGGATATGGTACCGCTATTTATGTGAACGAGCGTTATGAATTTGATCACGAGCTGTTCAATTTTAAGAAGAATCCTCCCTTGGTACCTTACGCGGAGAACGAAGTTGGTTCATACCGTCGGACGTTTACCGTGCCCGAAAACTGGGATGGACGCCGCGTGGTGCTTTGCCTGGAAGGGGTAATTTCTTTTTACTATGTATGGGTGAATGGCGAAATGGTGGGTTACAACCAAGGTTCAAAAACGCCTTCAGAATGGGACATTACTGACTACCTGACGGAAGGTGACAATACTTTGGCTGTTGAAGTTTACCGTTGGAGTGCCGGATCGTACTTGGAGTGTCAGGACTTCTGGCGCCTGAGTGGCATTGAGCGGGATGTGTATTTGTACAGCACGCCGAAAGCACATATTGCAGACTATACCGTAACGGCTTCGTTGGAGAAGGAAAACTACCAGGATGGTATTTTTGGTCTGGATGTGCTGGTTGAAGGCGTTTCAGAAGACAAGCCGGTTCTGAAATATCAGTTGTTGGATCAGCAAAACAAAACGGTATTCTCCGGAAAAGTTGCCGGCGAGTTTTCCGAAGGAACAGGAAATTACCAGTTGAAAGATCAAGTGATTTCGAAGGTGAATGCCTGGAGTGCCGAAAATCCCTACTTATACCAATTGGTACTGGAACTGGAAACTGCGAAAGGGGACGAGCACCTGACAGGACGCCAGATTGGTTTCCGTACATCGGAAATTAAAAACGGACAGTTTTGTGTGAACGGGAAACCGATTTTGGTGAAAGGGGTGAACCGCCACGAGCACTCACAAAAAGGACGCACGGTGAGCAAGGAACTGATGTTGCAGGATGTTCTGTTGATGAAACAGCACAACATTAACACGGTACGTAACTCGCACTATCCAACGCATCCGTATTGGTACGAACTGTGTAATCAATATGGTCTTTACATGATTGATGAGGCCAATATTGAGTCGCACGGAATGGGCTACGGACCAGCTTCTTTGGCGAAGGATTCTACCTGGTTGCCTGCTCATATGGATCGTGTTCAGCGCATGTTTCATCGGTCTAAAAACCACCCGGCCATTGTTATTTGGTCGTTGGGTAATGAAGCGGGCAATGGAATCAACTTTGAGCGCACTTACGACTGGCTAAAAGCTGCTGATTTTTCGCGCTTGGTTCAATACGAACGTGCCGAGGAAAACTACAATACCGACATTTATTGCCGCATGTACCGCAGCGTGAATGACATTAAGAAATACGTTTCGCGTGATGATATCTACCGTCCGTTTATTTTATGCGAGTATGTTCACGCCATGGGAAACAGCGTTGGTGGTTTGCAGGACTACTGGGATGTGTTCGAAAGCGAGCCAATGGCACAAGGAGGTTGCATCTGGGATTGGGTTGATCAGACCTTCCGCGAAGTGGATGAAAAAGGCAAATGGTACTGGTCTTATGGTGGCGACTATGGCCCCGAGAATGTTCCCAGTTTCGGAAGTTTTTGTGCCAACGGTTTGATTAATGCAGCCCGTGAGCCACATCCGCACTTGTATGAAGTAAAGAAGGTGTATCAGAATATCAAAAGCTCGTTGGTTGATTCGGAAAACCTGTCGATTTCGGTTAAAAACTGGTTTGATTTTACGAACCTGAATGCCTACACGCTGAACTGGAAAGTTACCGGCGATGATGGACAGGTAATTAAAGCAGGAAACCAGGTGGTTGAGGCAGCTCCTCAGGAACTGGTCACTGTTACTTTAGGAAAAGTGAAGCTTCCAAAGCAGATCGGTGAGGCTTACCTGGATTTAAGCTGGACACCTAACGAGCAACCAAGCTGGAGCAACGAAGTGCCAGAGGTCGCCTATGATCAGCTTGTAATCGCTGAAAAATCATTCAAAAAGAAGAGTGCTGTTAAGAGCGAAGCAAAAGTTGCTATTCAAATTGACGAGGAAACTGGTGCTTTAAAATCATACACGGTGAATGGAGAAGAAATGCTGGCATCGCCCGTTGTTTTAAGCCTGTATCGTCCGATTACCGAGAACGACAACCGCGATTGGAAAAGTGCCCGTTTATGGAAAGCTGCCGGAATCAATCAATTGAAGCAGACAGCTCTTTCAGTAAAAACAAATTCGAAAGGCGGAACAGCCGTTGTGGAATTAACCAATGGCAAAGAGCAAAAAGTGGGTGATGTAACTTTTGTTTATTCCTTGGATAAAGCTGGAAAACTCAGCATTAAAACACAATTGACTCCGGTGGATACCCTGGTGAAAACCTTTGCTCGTGTGGGACTGACTTTTGAAATGCAGGATAGCTACAACCAAGTGAGCTACTTGGGCCGTGGTGACCATGAAACACAAGCTGACAGGAAGCAGTCGGGACGCATTGGTATTTACCAAACAACTGCTGAGCGTATGTTCCACTATTATGTGGTTCCGCAGGCTACCGGTAACCGGACAGATACGCGCTGGATGAACCTGACAAACAAAGCCGGAAAAGGTTTGGCTTTTGACTCGGAGAAACAGTTTCAGTTTAGTGTTCGTCCTTATGCCGATGAGGTAATAGAAAAGGCCAAGCATGTAAACGAATTGTACCGCACCGGAAAGGTGACCATTCATTTGGATGCCGAGCAAACGGGTGTTGGAACAGCCACCTGTGGTCCGGGAGTATTGCCGCAATATGAAGTGGAAGTGAAAGATTATTCATTTAATTTTACGGTTCAGCCCGTTCTTTAAATGTAAGATACTTAAGATAGAAACAGGAGCTGATTTTTTTTGATTAGCTCCTGTTTCAGTTTATATTAGCTGATTGAATAAAAAAAGAATATGAAATTGATAAATCATTTGATCCTTGGATTCGCTTTTTGGCTTGTATTCTGTGCTGCTGATGAACCCATCCGTCAAGTCTATTTGTTTGAGGATGACTGGCAATTTGTGCGGGAAGATGTTTCCGGAGCAGAACAGCCAGGCCTGTCAACGACAGGATGGCAAACCGTGTCGGTTCCGCATGACTGGGCGATTTATGGGCCGTTTGATCTGGAGGTGGATAAGCAAACCGTTCTGATTACCCAAAACAAGGAAAAGGTGGCTACTGAAAAGACCGGAAGAACTGGTGCGTTGCCACATATTGGCGTGGGCTGGTACCGAAAAGCATTTGCGGTGCCTGATTTGATCCCGGAAAAGAAGGCTTTGCTGGTTTTTGATGGTGCCATGAGCGAAGCGCAGGTGTATGTCAATGGTCAGAAAGTAGGGGAGCGCCCTTATGGGTACAGCTATTTCTATTTCGATATTACGAAATACTTGAATAAAGAAGGAGAGAACCTGGTGGCTGTTCGGCTGGAAAACCAGCCTTTTGCTTCGCGATGGTACCCCGGAGCTGGCTTATACCGGAAAGTTCAGTTGATTCTAAAAGATAAGTTGAGTTTTAAACACTGGGGAACTTTTATTACTACTCCGTTTATTTCCGACGAACTGGCTAAGGTCCGGATTCAGTCGCGGGTGAGTGGGAGTGGAGTCCGGGTTGAAGCACAGATTAAGGATGCCTCCGGAAAGGTGATTGCCTCCAACTCATCTTCCCAGCAGTTTGGAGATGGAATTGAATTGAACCTGGGAATTCCGTCTCCGCAATTATGGGGGCCGGAGCATCCGAATTTATACCATGCAGAGCTCAAACTTTATCAAGGGGATGAATTGAAAGATGCAGAAACGATTCGCTTTGGCGTGCGTGAAATCAGCTATACCGCTGAACATGGCTTTCTGTTGAACGGAGAGTCCACCAAGTTTAAAGGCGTGTGTCTGCATCACGATCAGGGGCCTTTGGGAGCTGCAGTGAATAAGGCCGCTTTGCGTCGCCAGTTAACGATCCTGAAAGATATGGGCTGCAATGCCATTCGTTCTTCGCACAACATGCCGTCGATGGAACAGTTGGAACTTTGCGATGAGATGGGCTTTTTGTTTTTGGCTGAAAGCTTTGATGAATGGGCCAAACCCAAAGTGAAGAATGGTTACAACCGCTTTTTTGACGAGTGGGCCGAAAAGGATGTTATTAACCTGGTTCATGCAACCCGCAATCATCCGAGTATTGTTATGTGGAGTTCCGGTAACGAAGTGCCGGACCAGCACGGCAGTGTGGGCGTGAAAAGAGCCAAATGGCTGCAGGATATTTTTCACCGGGAAGATCCGACACGTCCGGTTACTGTGGGCATGGATCAGGTGAATGCAACGATGAAAAGTGGCTTTGGTGCGGTGATGGATATTCCGGGACTGAACTACCGCGTGCACCTGTATGAAGAAGCTTATGAGCGTTTTCCGCAAGGATTAATTTTAGGATCGGAAACGGCATCAACCGTTAGCTCCCGGGGCATTTACAAATTTCCGGTAGTTCATGCCAAAAATAAAACCTACGATGACCTTCAGTGCTCTTCCTATGATCTGGAAGCCTGTAGCTGGTCGAATGTTCCGGATGATGATTTTGTATTGCAGGATGATAAACCATGGGTGATTGGCGAGTTTGTCTGGACCGGCTTTGATTACCTGGGCGAGCCAACCCCTTATGACGAAATGTGGCCTTCACGCAGTTCCTATTTTGGTATTTGTGACCTGGCAGGGCTTCCTAAAGATCGCTATTATTTATACCGTAGTCGTTGGAACACCAAAGACGAAACGCTGCATATGCTACCGCACTGGAACTGGGAAGGTCGCGAAGGCGAAGTAACCCCTGTATTTGTTTACACCAACTACGACAGTGCTGAACTGTTTGTCAACGGCGTAAGCCAGGGCATACAGCACAAGAGCCGGGAAAGCAACCAGCACCGCTACCGGCTGATGTGGATGGATGTTCATTATGAACCGGGAACCTTAAAAGTCGTTGCCTTTGATGAGTCGGGCAATCCGGTTGCTGAAAAAGAGGTGCATACCGCGGGTAAACCTCATCATCTGGAGTTAACAGCTGACCGGAGTGTGCTTGATGCTGATGGAAAAGATTTGAGCTATGTAACGGTAACTGTTGTTGATCGAAACGGGAATCCTTGCCCGAGTGCTTCTAATAGGCTGAATATTAGTGTAAGTGGAGCAGGGGGGTTTCGGGCCGTTTGCAACGGCGATGCCACTTCGCTGGAGCTATTTCATCTACCAACCATGAAAGCATTTAGCGGCAAACTGGTGGTAACGGTGCAGTCGTTGAAAGACCAAACCGGAGAAATTTCACTGAAAGTTAAAGGGAAAGGATTGAAACCTGCTAAGCTTGTGATCAAGGCAGAGTAGCAATTGAATTCTTGCTAACAGGAGAAAGTAACGAACAGACAAAACTTGCTCGTTACTTTTTCCGTAGGATGAATTTGATCTAAAAAATTAAGGTCGGGTATAAGTGATTGATAATAAGTCAGGATTGATGAGGTTAAGTTTGAGTAAGGGAGTTTGGATGCTGTTAGCGCTTTGGGGTTTGAGCACGGGAGTATTGAAGGCGCAGTCCAATCAATTCAGAATTATAGAAATTCGAGGACATAGTGGTTCTCATTTGTATGGTGGTGAAACCTTGGGTGAGTTCCTGGAGAATGGGTACGGTTCCGGCGAGTTGCGTTTGGGATGGCAGTCAGATAATGAAACGGTGTGGTCTGCTAAATATGGTCAGCCAAGTTATGGTATTGGGTTTTACAGTGGAAATATTGGCAATGCAGATATTTTTGGAAACCCGAATGCCGTGTTTGGTTGGATGACCTTTCAAACCAGTAAGCCACTTCGGCGTAATGTGTTCGAAATAAGTCCTTCATTTGGATTAACCTATAACCTAAAGCCCTACAATGAAGCGACTAATCCGCTGAATGATGCCATTGGATCGCGCTTTGCTGTGTATTTCAATTTGCACGCTGGTTTTTCTTACCAACTTACCCGCGAGCTCGATTTAACTTATGGACTTGACCTCAGCCACTTTTCAAATGGAAGAACCTTCGTTCCGAATTGGGGCCTGAACATGTTGGGCCTGAATCTTGGGCTGCGTTATCATTACAACCGGCTGCAAAAACAAGTTGATCCGGGACTTTATCCGATAACGGTGGTTGATGCACGCCGGAAAAGAGCCAGCAAGCAGCCCAATGAGCTAATTAATGCGAGTAATCTTTCTTTTTATGTCGCTATGGGAACGGTACAAAACTATGCCGAAGATGGTATTGTGGGAGTTAACCGTTATCCGGCTTATTCCTTGGTATTGGATTACGAATACCGATATAATACCATGATTTCATTTTTAGCTGGCTTGGATTATTTTAGAGACGAAAGCCTGAAACCGAAGTACCCGGATTTCAAAGATCAGAATTTATGGGGAATTCATGCTGGTGCTGCTTTTCACTTCTGGCGATTGGCTATTTTGTTGGAAGCAGGAACTTACCTTTCGGATGATAAAGGGAAAGATTTCTTGTTCTTGCGACCGGCTTTGCGTTTTGACTGGACCAAGCATGTGAAACTGCAGTTAGGCTTAAAAACCCGCCGTGGTGCCAGTGCCGATTGGATTGAAACAGGTATCGTACTCACACCTTTCAGTTGGTAATCTGGACGTATGTTTCTAAGAAATTGAGAATCAGAAGGAATGTGTTGACTACGAATTTCTAAGCAAAAAAAATCCCGAAGGCAATAAGTCTCCGGGATTTTTTTATTAATCCTAAAGTATTTCTGTTCTGCGCTGTTCTTCAAGCTCCTGCTCAAGTTTGAAAATGCGCTGAAAATGGTTTTCCAGGTGCTCGCGCATGGCATTGCGAAACTCATCAGCAGTACCTTCTTTGAGAACCTTCACCAAGCCTTTGTGAGAAACATACTGAACATTATCGGCCGGCTTATCAATTAGGCCACTGTCATATACATAGCGGAATACGGGGTATAAAATGGTTTGAAAGGTGATTAACGATTCATTTCGGGTCATTTCATAAAGTTTACCATGAAACCGGATCTCATGGTCAACATCAAACATGATATTTCGACTTTGCTCAGGTTCTTGGTTCACAATCTCCTCCAATTCTTTGATGTCATTCTCTGTCATTCGTTGGAAGATGAAATCGGCAATCCCAACCTCCATAATCAAACGCATTTCAAAGGCATTTTTAAGCGTGCTGATATCCAGAATGTGCGGAATCATTGATTTTTGAAGAATCGTGGTGATGCTCGGGCTTTTAATAATGGTTCCTTTATGTTTCTTGGATTCGATCATGCCCATGGTTTTTAGTCTGTTCAGCGATTCCCGAATCACCGTCCTGCTTACCCCCATGGTCGAAGCCAATTCCATTTCTTTAGGGATGACATCACCTGGCTGTAATTTCTTCTTGATGAAGAATTCAATCAAATTCATTTCCACTTTATCTACCAGACTTCGTGTATCTACTGTGCCTAGTAGCGTTTTATCATCGGTGCTCATTGTTAGAATTTTAGGTAATGTATAACATAAGTCAACAAATTTCCAAAAATATTTGGAATAAAAAAACTAATCTCTATATTTGTTTTGCGTTATGTACGACATAAAACAAGAGAGAGTTTAAAACGAAAAACTAAAACTAATGGGAAAGATGAAAGAAAAAATGCTGTCAATTTGCTTGTTGACGGCGTTGGTGCTGGTAAGTAGCTTTACTTTTGCCCAGCGCAGTATTTCCGGTAAGATTGCGGAGGAGGCTACAGGTGAACCCTTACCTGGAGCAACAATCCTTGTGCCGGGAACGACAATTGGTACAGTGAGTGATTTTGATGGAAATTACTTATTGGAAGTGCCTGCAGGTTCCGAAAAACTTCAGTTTTCAATGATTGGCTTCGAAAAACAGATTATTGATATTACTGGATTAGAAGTAATCAACGTAATGATGGCAACAGAAACCACAGCGTTGAATGAAGTTGTTGTAACGGGGTATTCGACTCAGTCGCGTGCCGAGATGACAACCTCAATTGCAAAACTCGATACAAAAGTATTGGAGAGTGCACCTCGTTCAAATGCGGCAACAGCCCTGCAAGGTACGATTGCTGGTTTGAAAGTAACACAAACAACCGGTCAGCCAGGATCAACACCAAGCCTGGTGGTTCGTGGTGGAACCAGCTTTTCGGGAACTGGGAGTCCCTTAGTGCTGGTTGATGGCGTACCGGGATCTTTTTATGCCTTGAACTCGGACGATATTGAATCGATGGAGGTCTTGAAAGATGCAGCATCAACAGCCATTTATGGTGCACGTGCAGCTAACGGGGTCGTCTTAGTTACCACCAAAAAAGGAAAGGCCGGGAAATCAAGTATTAACTTTCGGGCGAAATTCACCAGCAATGAGCGTCGTGAAGATCCGATGGATTATTTGGGAGCTGCCGACTATGTGAAGTTTAACCGTCTGGCGGTGAAGGCAGCACAAGACGTAATGGGCTATAAGTGGTTGGATGTATTCTTAACTGGCGCACATGCTGCCGCTACGGGAAACAACACAACCAACTCGATTTATACCACCATGGTATTGTCGGAAGCCAATCGTTATTTGCTGGATTACGAAGGATGGCAAACCATTGAAGATCCTGTAAATCCGGGAACGAGCTTGATTTTCCAGGAAAACAAAATGAATGAACTGTTTTACCAAAACAGCCATGCACAGGATTACAGCTTATCGTTTGACGGAGGTAATGATAAAGGAACCTATTACCTTGGACTTGGTTTCATGGATGACAAAGGATTGGTATTTGGATCTGCTTTTAAGCGCTACTCAGGTACTTTCAATGCATCGTATAAATTGAGTGATGCGCTGAAAGTTAGCTCGAACTTTATTTATGCGCACTCGAATCAGAATTTACCGTTCGACAGCGAGTATAACCTCTTTCAACGGACGGCTGGTTTAGCACCTACTTCGCGTATTTATAACAACAATCCGGATGGAAGCTTGTCGGATGACTACCAGCCTGGAACGTATTTAGGTTTTGGTAACCCACTTTATTACCAGGACAAATTTGTTCGTTACAACTTAGAGCAGCGTTTGACGGGTTCTGTTCAGTTGGATTACAAATTCCTGAACGATTTCACCTTGACTGCACGTGGTAGCCACTTTGCGATTAACAATTCCAACGAGTCGTTCAACAAAGCTTTTCTAAATTCAGGAAGCTTGAACACCGAGCGTGTATCCTCAGCTTCTCACCAAAGAACCTTGAGAAATCAATTAACTGCTTTGTTGAATTATAAGAAAACCATTCAGGATAATCACAATGTGACAGCCTTGGTAGGTACGGAGTATTTCGAAGAAAGCTATTTTTCTTTCAATGCGGCAACGCGTCTTTCGCCTACCGATTTGATTTATACAATGAATGTGGGCGCTGAGGCCAATGGTATTCCTTCGTCCCAACATACTGGTTACAGAATTGCCTCTTTGTTTGGTCAGGTAAACTACGATTTTGATTACAAATATTTGTTTGGGTTTACCTTTCGTTATGATGGAACCTCACGCTTGGGAAATAACAAATATGGCTTCTTTCCAGGGGTTTCTGCCGGATGGAATATCCATAATGAAGATTTCTTTAGTCGGTCAGACGTAAAACGTTTTGTTACTAAAGTCAAGCCTCGCTTGAGTTATGGTGTCAACGGGAACATCGATATCTTAAGTAATTTTGGTGTGTTTGGAACTTATGGTTTATCTCCCGTTTACGACACACAAGCTGGTTATCGGAATAACCAACTGCCTTTGCTCGATCTAAAATGGGAACGCTCAACAACCTTTAATATCGGATTGGACCTGGGCTTGTTTGACAACCGTGTAACCGTAATTGGAGATTACTTCATTCGTGACGTGGAAGACAAACTGGCCAACCTGACCCTGCCTTTGTGGACTGGTTTCTCGGGTATTACTACCAACAATGGAACACTTCGAAACAAGGGGCTCGAATTGCAGGTGAATGCAGATGTTGTTAAAACCAATGACTTTAACTGGAATCTGGGATTGACCTACTATCGCGTACGTAACTTTGCTCAGCAGTTACCTGAAAATGGGGTGGATAAAAACCGTCAGGGAGGAACCGAAATTTATGATCCGGCTACTGGTGGAACACAATATGTTGGTGGATTACAGGAAGGCGAACGTGTGGGCTATGATGTGATTACAGCTTATGTGTTTGATGGTGTTTATCAGACACAGGCCGACATTGATGAGCATGCAGGACGTATCGTTGAATTTGCAACTGATAAAGATACCCGTTTCCTCGGCGATACCCGTTGGAAAGATTTGAATGGAGACAATGTAATCAACAACTTGGACAGGCAAGTAATTGGAAGAAGAACGCCTAAATTCTCAGGAGGTCTTACTTCTGACTTTAGCTATAAAAACTTCAGTTTGTTTGTGAAAACCGACTTTGCTGTTGGACACTACATCATCAACGGACGTCGGGTAAAAGGGATTGCTCAAACGCAGGGTAACCAAAACGGACCGCTGGAAATTCGTGATTCCTGGACAACGGAAAATCCAACGTCCAACATTCCAATCTTTACCTTGGTTGACCGTCAGAGAAACCATTTGGCTGCCGGTGGCGACCAGGGATCGATGACCAGCAGTAGCTCCAGAATGTGGGAAAAAGGTGATTATCTGGCTTTGCGTGAAGTTACCTTGAGCTACAACTTCAATGAGGAGTTACTCAGAAACGTATTTCAAAACCTTCGTCTTTATGTAACCGGGTCTAACCTGGCATACTTTAATGGATTCTCAGGAAGTTCTCCGGAAGAATCAGGAGATGGAATTGACTATGGCCGGTTCCCTTTACCACGGACAATAACTTTTGGATTAAACGCAACCTTTTAACCCGAATCTACAATGAAAATGAAATTATATACCCTATTATTTCTGGTTACAGCGCTGTTTAGCGCCTGTGACCTGGAACTGAAGCCTGAGAGTGAATTAACCTACAATGGCTTCTGGGAGTCTGAAGAAGCCGTAAGGGCTGCACACACCGGTATTTATGCCAGCTACCGGAACTATACGTTCACTCAATGGCAAATGGGCGAAGTTCGTTCTGATGTTTGGGGCGGAAATACCTTTGCCAATTCTCCGAATGATATTGACTTAATAGCCAATAACATTAGTTCTACTCTGGTGTTTTTCTCTAATTGGTCTAATTTTTATGGATTGATGCACTATGTCAACGATTTCATAAAAAATGCGCCCAATGTTGAATTTGCCGATGAAGCGGAAAGAAATCATATGCTGGGACAGGTTTATGGCTTGCGTGCGCAGATTTATTACACGATGGTGAAAGCTTGGGGTGACGTGCCAATCAATACCGAACCATTATTGGAAGTGAACTTGGAGTTGCTTAAAAAGCCTCGTTCGCCTAAAGAAGAGGTGATGCAACAAATTAAGGCCGATTTGGCCAAGTCGCTCGAATATTTTGGCAACGACAACAGCCTATGGAACGGACGTAGTGTTTATTGGTCAAAAGCAGCTACCTTGGCACTGAAAGGTGACGCTTACTTATGGTCAGGAAAAGTTTTAGGCGGAGGAACTGCTGACTTTACCGAAGCCAAAGCAGCCCTCTCGCAAATTGCAGGTTTTAGTTTGGTCGATTACCAAAATCTTTGGGGACAAAACAATGAAGAAAATAATGAATTTATTTTCAGCGTCGATTATCAACAAGATCAGGCAGGTAACTTCTATGGAAATCTGTTTACGACCCGGCAAATTGATGTAGCCGACTTGTATGATGAGAATGCGAATCCGATGAAAGATTTTGTAATCAACGGATTGAGTCGTTATGGTGCGTCAGACAAAACACTGCTTTTGCTGGATGATACATTGGATCAGCGTCGCAATACTTTTATTCGATTTTACAGTGATAGCGCCATACATATTCCGTATCAAGCTGAAGACCCTAATTATCAGGGAGCTGTTTTGAATAAATTTCTGGGTATTATTGGTGAAGACGGATCTCGCTTGAGTTACAACAATGTACCTTTGTATCGCTATGCCGATGTGTTGCTTTTGCTTGCTGAAGCTAAAAACAACCTGGACGAAGATCCTTCTGCAGAAATTAATGCCGTACGCGCAAGAGCTTACGGTGATAATTTTGCTGGAAACGAATATATAAACGGTTCCAAAGAACAAAATACAAAAGCCATTTTGGATGAGCGATATAAAGAGTTTGTAGGTGAAGGTAAGCGCTGGTGGGATTTGGTTCGCGCCGGTGGTACCTATGTGTTTGATGAAATAGAGTCATTGGATGCATCAGAAGCCTATAAAATTTACTATTCAATTTCAGAAAGTATGTTAGCCGACGATTCAGAGTTAACTCAAACGGATGGCTACTAAACGAAACTTTTCATAGATGGTTTATTAGAGTTTTATAGTTTTACAGTTAGACAGGAGGGGGCAATTGTTGTCTTCTCCTGTTTCTACTCTTAAACCATCAGGAATACTTAAAATTTACGAAAATGAAACAATTGATTTTTTTACTGGTTGCAGGCTTGTTTTTTACTTATTGCAAAACTTCAGCTTATGAAGTATCTGCTGAGGAATCCAACTCAATCTCGGTTGAATTGATTCAAAAATCAGTTCCTCTGTTTGTTGGTCAGGATAATACTCAGGCAGTTCAAGTGGTTGTTACAAATAAGCAGCAAGAGGCTTCGCTGGAGTTGACAGGACTTACGGTTTACTTTGATTCGAAAAAACAAGTTAAAACGTTGGCCTCTGTAGCTGTTTCTACTTCGGCCGGCGAAGATAACCGTGTATTTGCCCGTACTGAAAAACCAGGCAAGAAAACGGAGCTGAAAGGATCAATTGTACTTAACCAGGAAGAACAAACATTCAACCTGAATTTCAAAGTGAAAGAAGAGGCTGACTTATTAGCCGAATTACAAATTCAACGGATTGAACTTCAGTTTGGCAACGACCAAACCGTGGAAGTACTTCCAACAATTCCCCACACTTACCGTCTGGCTAAAGAATTGCGCGCAGCCGGACAAGACCAGGCGGATACTTACCGAATTCCGGGATTGGTGACCACCAACGAAGGGACATTGATTGCTGTTTATGACATCCGCTACAACAACAGCAAAGACTTACAAGAAAATATTGATATCGGCATGAGTCGCAGTACGGATGGTGGCCAAAGCTGGGAGCCCATGCGTGTAATAATGGACATGGGCGAGTGGGGCGGACGCTCTGAACGACTTAACGGGATTGGTGATCCTAGTGTTTTATATGACCATACTACGGGAACGCTATGGGTTGCAGGACTATGGATGAGTGGAGCAACGGAGAAAGACATGCTGTGGTGGGCTTCCAAGCCGGGCATGAGCCCTGAAGTAACCGGCCAGTTTGTTGTGGCTAAGAGTACCGATGACGGATTGACCTGGTCAGAACCAATTAATATTACGGAACAAATTAAAGATCCGGCTTGGCAATTGTTATTGCAAGGACCCGGAAGAGGAATTACACTCGAAGATGGTACGCTGGTATTTCCGGCTCAGTTCAAGGCCGATATTGGTGAAAAAGCTCTTGATGGCGGACAGTATTCCAGCCACTCATCCATCGTTTATAGCCAGAATGGCGGCCAAAGCTGGCACATTGGAACGGGTGCCAAATCGAATACAACCGAAGCACAGGTGGTTCAGCTTACCGATGGAAGCCTGATGCTGAACATGCGCGATGACCGTAACCGAAAAGATAAAGGAGAAAACAATGGACGGGCCATTGCGACAACGTCTGATTTCGGAAAAACTTGGACAACTCATGCCACATCCAATTCTGCCTTGCCAGAATCGAATTGTATGGCCAGCATCATTTCAGCTGATCTGAACGTGAATGGAAAGAAACAACGGGTGTTGTTCTTTTCAAACCCCAATAACAAGAATCAACGGACCAACATGACCATTAAAGCCAGTTTGGATGAGGGCATGACGTGGCCTGAAAAATACCAGTTGGAACTGAACGAAGCGGGCGGTTATGGCTATTCGTGCATGACAATGATTGATGACAAAACCATTGGCATTTTATACGAAGGCGTAAAAAACCTTTATTTCCAGAAAATTCCGGTAGCAGAGTTACTGAGAAACCTTACAAAATAATGCCATCGCAATGGTTTATAGGAATTGTCTGTTGAAAAAAAAATGGTTTATTGGCCTGCTACTTTTGGTAGCGGGCCTATGGAATTGCACCAAGCAGGGAGTGGATTCAGCTCATCCAGCCTTAATTCCACAACCACAAAAGCTGAGCTGGAACGACGAGGTTTTCCAGGTGGAAAATAACGAGCCGATGATTCAGCGCTTGGTGGATGAGTTTCCTGGTATACCACGAAATGCAGACGAAGCTTACCGTTTAAAAATTACGGCTGACTCTGCTGTGTTGGAAGCCGTAACCGAACAAGGACTTCACCGTGGACTTCAGACGGTCCGTCAATTGACCTTCTCCAACAAGGGCAAGCAGCTTATTGCAGGTTGCAATATTGTCGACTGGCCGGCTTTTCGTGTCCGCGGCTTCATGCAGGATGTGGGCCGAAACTTCCAAAGTATGGAAATGCTCAAAGAGCAAATCGATGTGCTGGCGGCGTATAAGTTTAACGTTTTTCATTTTCATGTAACCGAAAATCCGGGTTGGCGATTGGAAAGCAAAATTTATCCGCAATTGAACGCGGCAGAAAGCATGACCCGCCAAAAAGGCAAATATTATACCCAGAACGACTTTAAAGAATTGGTGGCATACTGTCAGGAACGGCATATTACACTGATTCCTGAATTTGACATACCCGGGCACAGTGCCGCATTCCGAAAAGCCATGGGATTTGAAGCCATGAGCGATCCGCGGGTGCAGCCGGTGTTAATCGACCTGGTTGATGAATTGTGCAGTCTGGCTCCGGCTGAGGTGATGCCCTACATTCACCTGGGAACCGATGAGGTTTGGCACAGTTATGAAGAACCTTCACCGACACTACTACCTGCGCTTCTTGAGCGGGTAACCCAACAGCATGGGCGTGAACTGATTGTTTGGCGGCCGGGACAAAAAATTGAGGGCGATTCAGTTTCCATCACCCAACTTTGGTCGTCAGGCGGCCATCCCAAACCGGGACATCGCTACATTGATTGCCGTTTAAATTACGTGAACCATCTTGATCCGTTGGCGGGTATTTCGCAACTCTATTTCGAGCGCATTAACGGAGCAGCCCATGGCGATTCGCTGCGAATGGGGGGCATTCTGTGTTGCTGGAACGACAACAATGTGAACGACGAATACGATATTTTAATACAGAATCCGGTTTATCCTTCAATATTGACTTACAGCGAAACGTCGTGGACCGGACAGAAAAAAGAAATTGGCGAAAAGTACCTGGCTAAGCTGCCGGAAAAAGGGAGCGAGTTGTTTAAGGAATTCAGCGCTTTTGAGGACCGCATGATTCAGCACCGCGATCAGTATTTTGCCGGAAAGCCGTTTCCCTATGTGAAACAAACGAATATCGAATGGAAGGTTTTAGGACCGATAGCCAGTCAGGGCGATGTGGATGCGAAGTTTTTGGTAGAAGAAAAACTGCAGGATACTTACCGGATTGATACGGTAGATTATTTCTGGCAAGGGCCTTTTAGTGGTGGAACGATTCACCTGAGTCACTTCTTCGGTTACCCGTCTTATCTTCCCAAAGAAGAAGGGACTTATTTTGCTTTCACCCAAATTTGGTCGCCCAAAGATCAAACGGTTGGTGCCTGGATTGGCTTTCACGACTGGTCACGCTCCGGTGGTCGCAGAGGAGGACCATTTCCAGAAGACGGGGAATGGCACAATACCCATCCGAAAGCATGGCTGAACGGAGAACTGATTGCCGCACCCAAATGGAATAACCCCGGACTGGCAAGCAACACCGATGAAATTCCTTTCACCGATGAAAATTATTTTTTCAGAGACCCGCAATCCATCAATCTGAAAAAAGGATGGAATGAAGTGCTGCTGAAAATACCGGTCAAAGAGGATACCTGGAAAAGGATGTTCACTTTTGTCCCGGTACATATGGCCGCAGGAGGCGTGCGCGAAGTAGAAGGACTGAAGTTTTCAACGGACATGAAGCTCAGGTAGCTTATAGAATCAGTTATTTATGAAACGTTTGCAAAATAACAAAATGGCTTTGTTGGTGCTGATTTTAGCACCTTTCTGGCTTGCAGCACAGCCAACCAAAGTAGCTTGCATTGGCGACTCAGTTACTGAAGGGTATAAGTTGGAGAATCCGAAAGAAGAGTCTTATCCGGCTCAGTTACAAGGCTTGCTTGGCGAAGATTATCAGGTTGAAAATTTTGGAGTAAGCGGTTCTACTTTATTAAGCAAAGGTCATCGGCCTTACATCCAAACTACAGCCTATCAGAACGCTTTGGCCTATCAACCCGATGTTGTTATTATTCATTTGGGGTTGAATGACACGGATCCGCGAAACTGGCCCAACTACCGCGATGAGTTTCTGAACGATTACCGGCAGCTGATTCAGGATTTTCGTGAATCGGGTTCGCCCAACGTACAAATTTGGATTTGTCGGATGACACCAATTTTTCATCCGCATCCACGATTTAAATCCGGAACCCACGAGTGGTTTTGGCATATTCAAGCTCAAATAGAACAGCTTGCCGAAACCATGGAAATGGGGCTGATTGACTTGCACCAAGCGCTTTATCCACATCCTGATTTGTTTCCTGATGCGCTTCATCCAAACGCTAAGGGGGCAGCAATTTTGGCTGAAACTGTTTATCAGCATCTAACCGGTGATTTTGGAGGCTTAACGCTGGCCCCGGTTTTGATGAATCAAATGGTTTTTCAGCAGAAACGGGAAATATCGGTATGGGGAAAAGCCAATCGCCATGAAAAGGTTATGGCTCGGTTGGCCGGACAAGTGCGCGAAGCGGTGGTTGACGATGCTGGCAACTGGAAACTGATTTTCGATCCGGTTCCGGCGGGTGGTCCTTATCGTTTAACTGTTCATGCCGAAAGCGGTGATCCGATCGTGCTGGATGATATTCTGGTTGGGGAGCTTTGGTTGTGTGCCGGACAATCGAATATGGAATTCAAACTGCAGGATTCGAAAAATGGAAATGCAACTCTTCAGCAGGCTGACCACGATCGTATTCGACTCTTTAATATGGCGGGCATCGCGCGACCCAATAGTTCAGAGTGGGATTTAGAAACCCTGGAAAAAGTGAATGACCTTGATTACTTTGAGGGAAATTGGGAAACCTGCTCTGCTGCGACTGCTGCCGGATTTTCGGCCATTGCTTATTACTTTGGAAAACAGTTGCAGGAAGCGCTTGATGTTCCTGTTGGGCTTATCCAACTGAGTGTTGGAGGAGCACCTGTTGAATCTTTTATCGATCGGTTCACACTGGAGTCCGATCCCTATCTGGTAGATGTTCTTTATAACTGGAAAAAGAATGAGTTTTTAATGGACTGGTGCCGGATGCGAGGAGCAAAAAACCTGGCGCTGGCAACGAATAATCTGCAACGGCATCCGTATGAACCCGCTTATATTTATGAAGCCGGTTTGCAGCAACTCACCGGCTTGCCTTTGGCTGGTACAATTTGGTATCAGGGAGAATCGAATGCGCATAATGTGGAGCATTATCAGCGGGCTTTTCCGGCCTTGGTTCAGTCTTGGCGAACGAATTTTCAACAACCAGACATGCCCTTCTTTTTTGCACAGCTCTCAAGCCTAAGTCGCCCATCGTGGCCGCACTTCAGAGAGGCACAACGTCAGCTGGCCGATGAGATTCTTTATGCCGGAATGGTTGTAACCAGCGATCTTGGCGATTCGCTGGATGTGCATCCAGTGCGAAAGCAGGAGGTTGGCGAGCGTTTTGCCCGGCTGGCACTCAATAAAAACTACGGAGAGGAAATTGTTTGCAGTGGTCCTAAACCAATCGGCTTTAAGCAAAAAGGAGATTGGCTGACGTTACAGTTTGAGCCAGGCTCCAGACTGATGACTGCTGACGGAGAACCTGTTCGTGAGTTTGAATTTGCCGGAGCTAATGGCATCTTTCATTCAACTCAGGTGACACTTAAGGGAAATACGGTTCTTATTCGGGTAAATGAAATTGAGGTTCGTCAGGTACGTTATGCCTGGGAACCATACTCCCGAGGAAACTTAATTAATGAAGTAGGCTTGCCTGCTTCAACATTTCAACTGAATCTATAGAATTAAATGTTTTTAATACGAAAAGAAAATGATTAATAAAATTGAAGGACTTATTGCGGCACCATTTACACCAATGCATGCCAATGGAGAGATTAACCTGGAACAAATTCCTGCTTATTACGATTTTTTGCAGAAGAATGGCATTGTAGGAGCTTTTATCAATGGCTCAACAGGTGAAGGTGTTTCTCTTTCGCAAGAGGAGAAAGTGAAAGTTACAGCAGCCTGGACTGCTCTGAATAAAGAACACAAAGCCCTAAAGGTGATTAACTTGGTAGGCGGAACTTCTTATAAGGAATGCATTGAAAGCGCGAAGGCTTCAGCCGAACTGGGTGTTGACGCCATTGCCATTTTGGCGCCTTTCTACTTTAAACCAGCCTCTGGAAAACAACTGGCTGAGTTCTGTGCTAAAATTGCTGAGGCTGTACCTCAATTGCCGGTTTACTTCTATCACATTCCGGTGTTAACGGGCTGCAATGTGTCGATGTATGAGTTTTTGCAGGAAGCCAGTACAATGATTCCTAACCTGGCTGGTATCAAATACACGCACGAAGACTTTATGGATTTCTTAAGCTGTTTGAGCTTTCAGGATGGAAAATACGACATGCTATGGGGACGCGATGAAAACTTGTTGTCGGCACTTGTATTGGGAGCCCGCGGAGGCGTTGGAAGTACGTTCAATTATGCGGCACCGCTTTACCATCAGCTGATTAAAGCTTACAATGAAGGTAACTTTGTGGAAGCGCGCAAGATGCAGCAGCAGTCGATTGACATGATTCGCTTGCTGGGCAAATATGGTGGTATTGCTACCGGAAAAGCTTATATGCGTTATGTTGGCGTGGAGTGCGGCGAATTCCGTTTGCCGGTGAAAAACATGACTACTGAGGCTTATAAAGCATTCGAAGCCGACGTTCGAGCATTAAAAATGGAAGCGTTATTCTCGAAAATTTAAGAATTGACGGGAAAACGAACAACATTTAATTAACTAATTACTATTTCAAAGTATAAAAGCAGGACCGACCGATATGAAAATAGAGTGGGATAGCTTGGAAGAGATTCTGGTAACAGATGGAAATGCTTTTCAGCATGGATTGGCAGGGCCTGTTGCCGGCGTGCACCAAAATCAATTGGTGCTGGCGGGAGGTTCAAATTTTGATGGAGCGATGCCCTGGCAAGGAGGCCGAAAACTGTATCACGATACCGTTTTTACATGGAAGCAAAAGGCAAACGCTGCGTTTAGTTGGGAGCAGGCCGACTGGCAATTGCCAGAGCCGATGGCGTATAGCGCTTGTGTTTCTACTGAAAAAGGAATTGTTAGTTTAGGAGGAGAAACTGGCGATGGCCCTACCGCTCGTGCTTTTTGCCTTTCATTTGAAGAGGATGAGCTAAGAATGACAGATTATCAGCAGTTGCCGGAGGCTTTGGCCAGTTCGGCAGCCGCGGCGCACGGAACAACGCTTTACTTGGCTGGAGGTATGGGCGTAACAGGCGAAACGAGTCATTTCTTTTCACTGAATTTGCAAGCTCCGGAGGCTGGTTGGCAGAAGTTGCCTGATTTACCGGTACGCTTGTCGCATGCGGTAGCTGCCTGTCAGCACGACGGAACAGAAACCTGCTTTTATATTTTGGGTGGTCGCTGTAGGGCAGGAGCAACCTCCAAGTTTTTGAGCGCTATCTGGAAATACGTACCTTCAAAAAATGAATGGCAAAAAGCCGGTGAACTTCAGGTAGAAGGCGAAGCGCTGTTTGGACTTTCAGCAGGTACGGGCCTGGCTTATGGCAGCGACTCTATCCTGTTGTTTGGCGGCGATACGGGAGAAGACTTTAACCAAACCGAGCGTTTGATAAACGCTTTGGCTCTGGCTGACACTCCGGAAGAAAAGGACCATTTCCTGAAGCTGAAAGAAAATCATTTGACCAGTCATAAGGGCTTTTGCACAGCTGTTTTCTGTTTCAACACTCGAAGCGGGAAGTTGAGCCGAGCCGGGAAAATGGCCGGAATGACGCCGGTAACAACCACTGCCTTTTGGTGGAACGAGTCGGTTATTATTCCCGGAGGTGAAATTCGTCCAGGCATGCGTTCAGCCGAGGTGATTCGCGGAATCATCAGTCAGGAATAAGCTTTAATTCGGATAAAAACAAAAAATCATGAGTTTGGATTTTAAACAATTAGCATTACAATATCAGAAGGAATTACTGGAAAAGGTGGTTCCTTTTTGGGAGAAGAATTCGAAAGACGAGGAGTTTGGTGGTTATTTTACTTGCCTGGATCGAACCGGGAAAGTCTTTGATACCGATAAATTTGTCTGGCTTCAGGCACGTGAGGTGTGGATGTTTTCGTCTTTGTACAACCGGGTTGAGAAAAAAGCAGAGTGGCTGGAAATGGCCGAACATGGCGCTCGTTTCCTGTTGAAGCACGGACATGATGGAGAGCTGAACTGGTATTTTTCGCTTACACGCGAAGGAAAGCCGTTGGTGCAGCCGTACAATATTTTCTCCGACTGTTTTGCAACCATGGCTTTTGGCCAGTTGTACCAGGCTACCGGCAACGAGAAGTACGCCGAGGTTGCCAAACAAACGTTCGACAATATTCTGGTGCGCCAAAATAACCCCAAAGGACAATACAACAAGCTGGTTGATGGCACGCGTCCGCTGAAAGGCTTTTCGCTGCCTATGATTTTGTGTAACCTGTCGCTGGAAATTGAGCATCTTCTGCCTGAAGAACTGGTGAATCAAACCATTGATGAGGCGATTCACGAGGTGATGGATGTTTTCTACCAGCCAGATTCCGGACTGATTCTGGAAAATGTGAAACCCGATGGCAGCTTTTCCGATTCGTTTGAAGGCCGGCTCTTAAATCCCGGACACACCATTGAAGCCATGTGGTTTATCATGGATTTGGCGGAGCGCCGCAATGATGAGGCCCTGATGCACAAGGCCGTGAAAATTATGCTCGACACCCTGAAGTTTGGCTGGGATAGGGAGTTTGGCGGCATTTTCTACTTCCTCGATTTTAAAGGCAATCCACCTCAGCAACTGGAGTGGGATCAGAAATTGTGGTGGGTGCATATTGAAACGCTCATCAGCCTGATTAAAGCCTATAAACACACAGGCAACGAAGAATGCCTGAAGTGGTTTGAAAAAGTACACGATTATACCTGGTCGAATTTTGCCGATCCGGAGCATGATGAATGGTTTGGGTACCTGAACCGCCGTGGCGAAGTATTACTGCCGCTGAAAGGTGGCAAGTGGAAGGGATGCTTCCATGTGCCTCGCGGACTTTATCAGGTATGGCAAACATTGGAAAAATTAAACTAATGAGACAAAATCAAAAACGAAATCAACAAATGGCCAGGTCAGCATTCAGCTTAGCAAGAAAGGTGACTATGGCCTTTCTTTTAATGTTTGGCTTGTGGAGCGGAGAGCTGCTGGCCGAAGAAGAAATTAATCATATCGAGCAAAGCACCCAAAATATACTGGGTGATGTTAAACAAATTGCCGGTCAGGAAGGCGTGGCAGGCGCTTTTGTGGGCGTGCATAACAATGCCCTGATTGTTGCCGGAGGCTCTGCTTTTCCCGAAGGCAAACCCTGGGAAGGTGGTCAAAAGCATTTTTCCAAGGCTGTTCTTGTGTTTGAGCGCGGGGCGGATGGAGCAGTTGAACAGGTGCAGCATACACAACTGCCTGATGGCATTGCTGAGGGAGCTTCGGTTTCGCTTCCCGAAGGACTTTTGTGCCTGGGCGGTCAAACGCCTGCAGGCTTAAGCAAACAAGTGGTTTTAATCAGCTGGGTAAATAATCAGCTTGAATTAAAACAATTTCCGGAACTGCCGGTTGCCGTAAAAAATCCGGCAGCAACCGTTATCGGGAATACCGTTTATATTGTTGGTGGCCAAAGCGCAACAGGCGCTACCGATCAGTTTTTAAAATTGGATGCCTCTAAGCTTTCAGCTGGTTGGCAAGTGTTGAAAGCTTTTCCCAACCCGGTCGCCGGCGCATCAGCTGTTGCCCAGATGGATGGGGAAGAGGTGAGTGTTTTTGTTTTTGGTGGCCGGGCAAAAGCAGCCGGATCCAGCACGACAACTTTTTATTCCGGGGTATTCTGTTTTCGTCCTTCAGAGGGCGCGTGGAAACAGCAAAAAGATATCCGTCTTTCCGATGAACAGTCGATTCCCTTAGCGGTTGCTTCAGCAAGTTCGGTTGGTGCATCGCATGTTGTTTTGGTTGGTGGTGATTCCGGGGCTACTTTCAATCAGGTTGAAGCAGCCATTAACCGGATGCAGAACGGCGATGCTCTGGCTCAGGCTGAGAGGGATTCGCTGTGGATTAATCATCCGGGGTTTAATACAAAGATCTTAATTTATAATACGGTGACCGATATTTGGTTTGACGCAGGAAGCTGGGAAGGAACGCCTGTGGCTGTTACCTCTTCGGCTTGGTGGGACGGCTCGCTGGTTGTGCCCGGTGGCGAAATTAAACCTGCTACCCGAACGCCCCTGTTGCGGGAAATCGAGATTACGGTGAAGCCGGTTTTTGGCTGGCTCAACTATTTGGTGTTGGGGGTTTATTTTATTGGCATGTTGCTCCTCGGGTTCTATTTCATGAAACGAGAAAGCAGCACCGACGATTTTTTCAAAGCCGGAGGGCGTATTCCCTGGTGGGCTGCAGGTATCAGTATTTTTGCCACTACACTGAGTGCGATTACCTTTATAGCCATTCCGGCCAAATCTTATGCTACTGACTGGCGGATGTTCATGTTTAATATGGCCATTATTGTTATTGCACCGATTGTTATTCGCTATTTTCTGCCCTTCTTCCGAAGGTTTAATTTTGATACGGCTTACCAATATCTGGAAGTCCGGTTTAACCGGTCAGTGCGCTGGCTGGCTTCGGCTTTGTTTGTCTTTTTCATGGTGAGCCGGATTGCCATTGTGCTGTTTCTGCCTTCATTGGCCCTGAATGCCGTAACCGGATTCAATATTTACCTGGCTATCATTGTCATGGGTGCGGTAACCATCATTTACTGTACAAGTGGTGGTATTGAAGCTGTTGTTTGGGGCGATGTTATTCAAGGTTTTATTTTGGTTGGAGGTGCCTTCATCGCACTGTCCTTTATGTTGGCCGGGGTTGAAGGCGGCTTGGGCGGATTTTTAGACATTTCTGCCGCGCATCATAAGTTTCACACCTTCGATTTTCGGTTCGACTTTACACAGCCGGTGTTCTGGGTGGTGTTGATTGGCGGTTTGGCAAATACCTTAATTTCGTACACCAGCGACCAGAGTGTTGTGCAGCGATATATGACAACTAAAGATGAAAAAGCGACCGGACGAAGCATTTGGCTAAATGGATTTTTGAGTATTCCGGTAAGCATCATTTTCTTCCTTTTAGGAACCGGGCTGTACGCTTATTACACGTCAAACCCTGAACGGATGGCGGTGGTAAATCCCAATATTGATTCGGTGTTTCCGCAGTTCATTGTGGCCCAAATGCCGGCTGGTGTTGCCGGACTGCTGATTGCAGCCATCTTTGCTGCGGCGATGTCAACCTTGTCGTCCAACATCAACTCGGTGTCAGCGGTAATCACGTCAGATTTTTACAAGGTGCTTGCTAAAAAGGTAACCCTGGGGCGTAGTATGTCTGTTGCCCGCTGGTCCGGAATTATTGTGGGCGTACTTGGAATTATGATGGCCTTGATGCTGGCAACTTGGAACATTGCTTCGCTTTGGGATCAGTTTAACACGTTCCTGGGCTTGCTAACCGGAGGCCTTGGCGCCTTGTTTGTGATGGGTGTTTTCTTTCCACGAATTTCGGGCTATGCGGCACTGGGTGGTGTTGTTGGTGGCTTAATTGCACTTCTGCTGGTGAAAAACCATACCGATCTTTCGTTTTTGCTTTTTGGTCTGGTAGGCATGGGTGCCAGTGTTTTGCTGGCCTTGTTGCTGAGCCTGGTTTTGCCAAACCAAAAAACTATAACCGGCTATACCTGGCAAAGTCGGCAGCGTAAAGCGTAATCATTTTTAGTTGTAAAATATTCAAAAAGTGTCTTCCACCAGTAGGGAGGCACTTTTTTTGTTTCAGTGAATTGGGGAAGTCCTCCGGATTGCAATTGTTGGATGAAATGATGCCAGGGTGTGGACGGATTTCTTTCTGGTTTAAATCATAACAAAAGGGGAGTTCATAGCTCTAGACTTTCCTTTGTTGAGCGAATATCACAAGTTATAGGGATTGATAAGATTCCTGTGGCGAGGTATTTTTGTCTATTGGGAAAACACAGAGATACCTGATTATCGAGAAAGATTGGTGTTTAATCCAACTAAAAATTAGCGCATGATTGATTTTACAATTTCAACAATAAAAGAGACCATTAATAGCCTGAATCCAGGCGAAAAAGGAATTATCGGTAATTTCTCAGTTGAGCAAATTCCGATTAAGCTACAGGAGATGGGCTGTTTGCCTGGGAATGAAGTGCAACTAATTCAACTGGCTCCGTTTCGGGATCCCTTGTTTCTGAATATTAACGGGAACAATTTGGCCATCAGACGGGAAACAGCCGGCCTAATTGAAATTACAAAAGTGCTTTAGAACGAAATGGGCAAACAATTGAAGGTCGCACTTATTGGAAATCCGAATACCGGCAAGACATCTTTGTTTAACCTCTTGACCGGATTAAACCAGCAAGTTGGCAATTATCCGGGCATTACGGTGGAGAAAAAGGAAGGGGTTTGCCGATTGCCGGGAGGTGAAAAGGCGCATATCATCGACTTGCCCGGAACGTACAGCCTGAATGCTTCTTCGGCGGACGAACAGTTGGTGGTTGAATCTCTACTGAGAAAAGAGCAACACGATTTTCCGGATCTGGCTGTGGTGATAGCTGATGTGGAAAACCTCAAGCGTAACCTCATCCTTTTCACCCAAATTAAAGATTTGAAGATTCCGGCCATTTTGGTAATCAATATGGCCGACCAGATGGAGCGTCGGGGGATAAGCCTGGATGTTGATCTGCTTGAGGAAAAGCTGAATACCCGAGTGGTGCTGATAAGTGCCCGGAAAAAGACAGGAATTGATGAGCTAAAGAAACAGATTGAAGATTACCAGCAGTTACTGGTTTCTCCCTGTCTGTCTATTTCGGATCTGGATGCGACTTATTTCGAGCGACTGCAAAAGGCCTTTCCAGAGGAGGATTTATACCGGCTATGGCTGTGTGTTTCGCAAGATGTTGCCTTAAAAATGATTGATGCAAGCCTGTTGAAAGCGAATGATTATTCGGAGCGAAACACGCCGGAGATTAAACGTTTGCAACAGAAAGAAACCATTGCCCGCTACTTGTTTATCAACCGTTTTTTGAAAGATGCTTACCAGATTGACAGCTCCAAAGCTACCGACTGGCGTTGTGTTTTAGATCGTATTTTGACTCATCGCATTGGAGGTTATGTTATTTTCTTTTTGGTGATGCTCCTGATGTTTCAGGCTATTTACAATTGGAGCAGCATCCCGATGGATTTTATCGATCAATCGTTTGCGCGCTTGAGTGAATGGACCAACAATCATTTGCCGGAAGGGCCTTTTACTAGCTTATTGGCCGAAGGGATTCTGCCCGGTATTGGTGGTGTCGTGATTTTTGTTCCTCAAATCGCTTTTCTGTTTTTGTTTATTTCCTTGTTGGAAGAAAGCGGTTATATGAGCCGGATTGTCTTTTTGATGGATCGTTTGATGCGTCGTTTCGGACTGAGTGGAAAAAGCGTTGTGCCGCTCATTTCGGGAACGGCTTGTGCCATTCCAGCGGTAATGGCTACCCGGAATATTGAAAACTGGAAAGAACGGATGATCACCATTCTTGTAACACCGTTTATCACTTGCTCGGCTCGTCTGCCGGTTTATTTGATCATTATCGCCTTGGTTATTCCTGACCAGTCCGTTGCGGGCTTTAACCTGCAAGGCTTGACCTTAATGGGTTTGTATGCCTTGGGCTTCGGCATGGCGGTTTTCTCAGCATTCGTGCTCGATAAAATCATCAAAAATAAGGCACACACCACTTTTGTGGTTGAAATGCCGGCTTATAAAGTTCCGATGGCCAAGAATGTGCTTTACACGGTGCTCGAAAAAACCAAAAGCTTCGTGCTGGTTGCCGGTAGAATTATTTTAGCAATTTCGATTGTCTTGTGGTTTTTGGCTTCGAATGGGTATTCCGATGACTTTTACCAAGCTGAAGAAATTGTGAGGGCGCAAGCTGAAAATACCATGCTTAGCGAGCAGGAAATGCAGACAGCTGTGGCTTCATACCAGTTACAACACTCTTATATTGGCATCATTGGCCATGCGATTGAGCCGGTTATTCGGCCTTTGGGTTACGACTGGAAAATTGGCATTGCCCTGGTGACCTCCTTTGCGGCTCGCGAAGTCTTTGTGGGAACCTTAGCTACCATCTACAGTGTGGGCAGCGATGAGGAGGAGACCATTAAGGAACGCATGTCGTCGGATGTGAATATCCGAACCGGCAAGAAGCTTTTTAACTTACCGACCGGCATTTCGCTGCTGTTGTTTTATGCCTTTGCTTTGCAGTGTATGAGTACGCTGGCTATTGTCAAAAAGGAAACCAACAGTTGGAAGTGGCCGTTTATTCAGTTGGTGCTCATGACTGGTTTTGCTTACCTCGTTGCGTTAGGGGCTTACCAGGTGTTGGCGTAATTTTTTAATCTGAAAGAATAATTGACGATGTGGAGTTTACAGCATATTTTAGTTTATCTGACCGTAGCCGCAGCGGTGGCTTATTTGGTGAAGAAGTATTTTCTGAAACCTAAAAGTAAAAAGGAGCGGGCATGCGGCATGAATGATTGTGGATGCCATTGAGCAGCTTGCTTCATTCTTTAAAAGAAAAAGCCACGGCGAAACGTCAATGCGTCTTGCTGTGGCTTTTTTGATCTTTCAGTGTTTACTTTGTCCGTTTCTTTGTTTATTCTTTGAGTGAGTTCACAATTTTCTGGTTCATGTGAAGCACACGGCCTTCGTCAATTTTAACGACTTTTCGGTCGTACGTCATCAGGCCGTTTACTTCTCCTTCCACATCAGTGGTTTGCGTATATACAGCGGCCGAGAATCCGGCTTTAACAAGTTTTAGAAGTTGGTCGCCATACTTCACATATTCGTCGGTTACTTCTTTAGAATTTTTAAACTGAACATAGCCCCAATTGCGGTCGGTAGCCCAAAGGTGTCCTTCCAAAGCCAGCCCAATCCCACCGTATTCGCCTAGTACCGTTGCCCGGCTTGCATCATACAAGTACATTTCGGGATGGGGGTAGTTGTGCAAGTCAAGCATATCGCCTACGGGGTAGTGGTTACCGCCACTTGCAGGGTTCACCAGTCGGCTGGGGTCGTAGGCCTTGGTCCACGCTACAATTTCCTGAGTTTTGAACTGTCCCCAGGCTTCGTTGAACGGAACCCAGCACACAATGGATGGATTGGAATATAGGAAATCCATAATGTCTTTCCATTCAGCACGATAGTTGGCTTCCGATTCAGCGCTTCGTTTCAACTCCGTTCCATCAAAATACTGACGCATTTGCCAACGTGGCGAGCGGTCCCCGTTAGGCATATCCTGCCAAACCAGAATTCCAAGTTTGTCGCAGTGTGTGTACCAGCGTGCTGGTTCTACTTTTACGTGTTTACGGATCATGTTGAAGCCAAAATCCTTGGATTTCATAATGTCGTATTTCAACGCTTCGTCGCTTGGGGCGGTGTATAAGCCATCGGGCCACCAGCCCTGATCCAGCGGGCCAAACTGAAACACATCCTTGTTGTTGAGTTGCAGGCGAACGATGCCATGCTCGTCGCGCTTGGTCGAAATTTTGCGCATGGCAAAATAGCTGTCAACCTGGTCCACCACCTTGCCATTGCTCAGCAAGCTTACTTTCAAGTCATACAGGAAAGGAGATTCCGTATCCCACAGTTTTGCATTTGGAATTGCGACGTCAAGGGCTTGCGTGGTCGATGCTTTGGCGGTGGCAATTTTTGTGTTGCCATCAAACACTTCAAGCTGGTATAAATCGCTGTAGCTGGTTCCGTTTGAAATCAGCTCAACCGAAAGACGGTTATTGTCAATATCGGGTGTTGTGCGCACATAGGCAATGTGTTTTGGGGCTACGGGTTCCAGCCAAACCGTTTGCCAGATTCCGGTGACCGGGGTGTACCAGATTCCTTCGGGACGGCTGGTTTGTTTGCCTCGCGGCTGGTAGCCTTTTTCTGAGGGATCCCACACTTTAACCACCAGTTTTTGGTCACCCGATTGGTTCAGAAAAGGAGTTACATCGAATGAAAACGGCGCATAGCCTCCTTCGTGCGTACCTACCTTGATGTCATTGATCCAGATTTCAGACCGCCAGTCCACAGCCCCGAAATGAAGCAAAATCTGTTTGTTTTTCCAGTTTGAAGGCACCGTGAAGCTGCGTTTGTACCACAGCTCGTTCTTGTCACCCACCCGTTTTTGAACGCCCGACAAGCTTGACTCAATCGCAAAAGGAACCAGGATGTTACCACCAAAGCTTGCTGGTTCTGCGGCTCCCACTTCCTGGATGGCATACTCCCAAAGTCCGTTGAGGTTTTTCCAGTCGGCTCGTTCCATCAATGGACGAGGATATTCAGGCAAAACATTGTTGACATCGATTTCTCCGGCCCAGGATGTCTTGATTTTATCACCTGCCGGACTCCACTGTGCATAGGCACTCGCTAAAAATAAATGAAGAAGAATAAATAAAACTGGTTTTCTCATGTTTAGAATGATTTGTGTTTATTGGTTAGTTATTACTTTAAATTGTTTTTCTTTTGTTAATACAGTTAAGTGCTTGATTTTACTCAAGGAGAAATGGAGATTTGATTCAGCTGATGTTTTTATTTCTGAATCAGTTACTTCAAAGATCTGCTTGATACATTAAAAATAGTGAGTATTTCTTTAGCGAAAGCTGTAAATGGTAAATAAAGTTACTCTAGCCATGTTGAAGTTTTGCTCAGTGATATTGTTGACTTATGGGTAAGACATCTTCTTGGTCTTTTTTTTAGATGATTCGTTTGTTGTAGTTTTTGTGGAGAGGAGAATGCTTTTATGTTGAAGAATACATTTGAAAAGCAGGATGCTACCGGATAACTGTTAGCAAAAAACAAGCTAACTTTTGTACCTTGTGGCGAGACTATCTTTGAAAGACAATTAATATCAATCCCCAATGACCTAATTCTAAACCATTATGAGAAAAATAATTCTTCTGTTATTTATTCTTCAAATCAGTATTGTTTCTTTAGTTGCTCAAGTACAGGTTACCAGTCTGTTGGTCGAAAACAGGCAAGAACCTTTGGGTATAGATGATCCTAGGCCCCGTTTGAGTTGGCAGCTACTTGCAGACAAGCGGAATGTGATGCAAGCTGCTTATGAAATCAGAGTCAGCCCGGATGTAAAAGCTCTGAAGCAGGGCAAGAACTTAAGCTGGAACTCCGGCATTGTTCAGTCCGGTCAATCCGTATTGGTTCCTTATCAGGGGAGTGAATTGGCTCCGGTCACCCCATATTATTGGCAGGTACGGGTACGTGACAATAAGGGGAAGCTATCGAAATGGAGTGAACCTTCCTTTTTTGTGACTGGCCTTCAGCAAGCTGCCAATTGGCAGGCTCAGTGGATTCAGGTTGGTTTTAAAGAAGAAAAGAGTCGTCCTTCGCCCATGTTCCGGAAGGAATTCAATAGCGACAAAAAGCTTGTGCGAGCCTTGGCGCTTATAACAGCCAGAGGCGTTTACGAGGCTGAGATCAATGGACAAAAAGTTGGCGACCTTTGTTTGGCACCGGGATGGACTTCATACAACAAGCGCTTGCAGTATCAAACGTACGATGTGACTGAGTTGATAAACGAAGGGAGCAATGCTGTGGGCGTGACATTGGGGAATGGTTGGTACCGTGGAAATATCGGATTCGAAGGGCAGGTTGATGTTTATGGCGATGAACTAGCCTTGCTTTTCCAGCTGGAGCTGACGTATGATGATGGCTCAACAGCAGTGGTTTTGTCCGATGGTAGCTGGAAGTCATCGACTGGCCCCATTGTTTATTCCGAAATCTATCATGGCGAAATCTATGATGCGCGGCTGGAGCAAGAAGGCTGGTCTGAAGCCGGATTTAACGACAGCGCCTGGAGGGGCGTTGAGCTGAAGAATTATTCCAAAGATATTCTGGTAACCACCGAGAATGAACCCATCCGAAAGCAGGAAGTATTCCATCCGGTAGAAATACTAAAAACTCCGGAGGGGGATCAGGTCATCGATTTCGGACAGAATCTCGTGGGCTGGGTGCAAATGAAAGTGGCCGGAACGGCAGGCGACAAGATCACCATTACCCATACCGAGGTACTGGACAAGGACGGCAACTTTTATACCGAAAGCTTACGGTCGGCCAAGCAGCAAAACACCTTCATTTTAAAGGGGAAGGGCATAGAAGAATTTGAACCGCATTTTACCTGGAAAGGCTTTCGCTACATCAAAGTGGAAGGTTATCCGGGTGAATTAGAGACAGAGAATTTTACGGCCACAGCCCTTTATTCGGATATGGAACCAACCGGATCTTTTGAGTGTTCGGATGAGTTGGTCAACCAGTTGCAGCACAACATCCGGTGGGGGCAGCGAGGCAACTTTCTGGATGTGCCTACGGATTGTCCGCAGCGCGACGAGCGTTTGGGCTGGACGGGCGATGCACAGGCCTTTGCCCGTACGGCAAGTTTCAATTTCAGGGTGCACAGTTTCTTCGATAAATGGTTGAAAGATGTTGTTGCCGACCAGTATGAAAATGGCGGGGTACCTTTTGTTGTCCCTGATGTTTTAAACAACAGGCAGGTCAGCCCGGGATGGGCCGATGTAGCTACCATTGCTCCCTGGACCATCTACTTGGCTTATGGTGACAAGGAATTGTTGGAAGCTCAGTATGGAAGCATGAAAGCTTGGGTGGACTATATTCAGCATGTGAGCCGGAAGAATTTGTGGCGACCCAAGCATTCCTTTGGCGACTGGCTGTTTTATCGTCCTTTTGATGATAACTCGGGTATGTCGGCTGTTACAGACAAAAATTTAATTGCCCAGGCTTTCTATGCCCACTCCACTCAGTTGCTTATCCAGGCAGCTGAAGTGTTGGGGAAGCAGGACGATTTGAACGTTTATCAGGATTTGCTAGCGAAGATCAAGCATGCTTTTACGCAGGAGTACATGACACCCAAAGGAAAATTGGTTTCCGGTACGCAAACGGCTTATGTGTTGGCACTTCATTTCGATTTGTTGCCCGAAGAGCTTCGGGATCAGGCGGCAAAACGCCTGGTGGATAACATCCGGCTTTACAACACCCACCTGACCACCGGCTTTTTAGGAACGCCTTATCTGTGTCATGTGCTTTCTCGTTTTGGCTATACCGATGTGGCTTACGAATTGTTGATGCAAAAGACCTATCCATCGTGGCTCTACCCGGTGACCATGGGGGCCACCACCATTTGGGAGCGTTGGGATGGCATCAAGCCCGATGGCACTTTTCAAACACCGGGCATGAATTCGTTTAACCATTATGCTTACGGAGCTATTGGCGACTGGCTGTACCGGGTGGTTGCCGGTATCGATACAGAGGCTGACCAGCCGGGCTATAAAGCAATTCGGATTGAGCCGCAGCTTGGAGAACCATTAACCCATGCCAAAGCCGAACTGAAAACCTATTATGGTTCGGTTGTTTCGGGATGGAAAAAAGAGGCTGACAAGGTGAAGTTGCAGATTTCGGTGCCGGTTAATACAACAGCGATTGTGTCCATTCCTGCTTCAGGAGCAGCTGGCATTACGGAAGGAGGAAAACGACTTTCCGAATTAAAAGGAATAACGCTGGAGGGACAGGAAAACGGCCGGGTTTTGGTTCAAATAGGTTCAGGTGATTACCTGTTTGAATGGGCAAACTAGCCTAAACCAACAGGCGGGAAAACGAAAAACTGCCCTTGTTCTGATTGGGCAGCTCAAGGGCTACCCCAAAAATGTCCCGACTTTTTTCTGAAAACATCCTGATGTTTTTTGGAATCCCCCTTAAGCAGGAGGATTAACCCGAGTGTTTAGATCTGGAGTCATGCTGAATTGCTTTCATCCGTTCAGCTTATGTCAATTCACTGACCATCTGATGATGGCTCGTCGGGCATTTTTCAGCTTTTGCGCTGTTTCATGAGGCCGAAGTCCTGTTGTCCTTAGTTGGACGAAGCAGCATCACGCTGAAAAACCAGCTTGCCCGAAGCGTTTGACAGGGTCAGGCTTTGGTCGGCTTGTTCTACTTTCCAGTTTTCCTCGTTCAGGGTTTTTAAAAACTCATTTTCATATTGATCATCAGCACAGGCCATTTTTGTCGCCATAATCATCCCAAACTGAATGGACTTGTCCGTTAGCTCGAAGTTCCCACCAATGCGGTTGCACCCGCCAAATCCCGAAAACCGCTTAGCATCAAGCTGAAATTCGATATAGGGTGCACGGTCTCCTTCAACAGTGGTGCTATTCATCTGCGCCAGCACCCACTTCCCGCTCAGGTCTATCTGTTGAGCTGCATGGCTGGCTTTGTTCAGAATATACCAGTCGGCATAACCCGATTCAATGGGCTTGCCATGAATGTCAAGCATAACCAATTGGTCTTTTTTAATGAAAAACTGTTTCAATCCGGAGTTCTTGGGTTTATTTTTCAGGTGGAGAATGGTGTCGTTTACGATTTCAAACTTCCCGGAATCAAGAAAGGTTCCATCTTCCCTGTCCAGGTATGTAGAGCTTTCCGAATAGGTGCGGTCTTTATTTAATGAGAGCGAGTACTTAATTCCCGGGCAATCTGCGCAGGGGAGCTCTCCAACATAATTACCAACAGGCACCACTTGTTTTTTTACTGCGCAAGCTTGCATAAGTGCTAAAACAAGGATTAACCAATTTAATTTTTTCATCTTTTTTATAATTAGTAATTTTTTTGCTCTTCAATATTAGTAAGGGCATATGCTCCTAGTTGAAGAAACGATTGAAGGGCACAAAGGGTTTAATGAATTTTGTAGGTGCAAAACTAATAAAGAGCTTGCGTGATCGATTTTTCATCCCTTCTGAATTAACGATTATTAACATTGAGAAAGGGGGTTGGGCGTTTAACATTTGCTTAATAATTAACTATATTTGGCGAACGTTTATTGATGTATATTTTGAAATTTATTATGAATAATTTAAAGAAGCACTTGGTGCTGACATTGGTTGCCGTGTTATTTGCAGGGATGGTCAGCGCACAGGAAGAGGAGACGACGAAAGGCTACCAGTTTTCAACGATCAAAGAAATACCGATCACTTCAGTTAAAGACCAACATCGGTCGGGAACTTGTTGGTCTTTCTCGGGCTTGAGTTTTTTAGAGGCTGAAATGTTGCGCATCGGAAAACCTGAGGTGGATTTGGCTGAGATGTTTATAGTATGGCATACCTATGATGAAAAAAGTATGAAATATGTTCGCTTACATGGCAACTTAAATTTTTCAGCTGGAGGTGCATTTCACGATGTGACGAAGATTATTAAACGATATGGTATCGTACCGGAAGAAGTATATACTGGCCTGAATTATGGCGAACCGAAGCATGTACACGGCGAAATGGATCGTGTGTTGAAAAATCAGGTAGCAGGAATTATTGAAAATCCGAATAAAAAATTGAGCTCAGCATGGCGAGAATCTATTCGCGGAACGCTGGATTCTTACTTGGGCGAGATTCCAGCTAATTTTGAATATAAAGGATCAAGCTATACGCCTATGAGCTTTGTTTCAGATTATACTGGGTTGGATATGGACGATTATGTTGAAGTAAGTTCATACACGCATCATCCGTTTTATTCGAAGTTTATTATTGAAGTTCCGGACAACTGGATGTGGGATGAAGTGTACAATGTTCCATTGAATGAGTTTGAAGCAATTATTGATAATTCAATTGAAAATGGCTACACAGTGGCCTGGGCTGCCGATGTTAGTGAAAAAGGATTTAGCACGTCGAAAAAAGGTGTTGCGGTTGTTCCTGCAGCAGCTAAGCAGGAAATGAACGATGCCGAAATTGCCCGGTGGGAAAATATGTCGGAAAAGGAAAAGAACGATGAGTTGTATAGTCTGGAAAAACCGGGCTCTGAAAAGAATATTACCCAGGAAATTAGACAAGAGGCTTTTGATAATTACCAAACCACAGATGATCACGGAATGTTGATTGTTGGTACCGCCAAAGATCAAAATGGAACGGTTTATTACAAAGTGAAAAATTCGTGGGGGGAATACAATACTTATGATGGATTCTTCTACGCATCGAAACCCTATGTACGATACAAAACCATGAGCATCATGGTTCATAAGGATGCCATTCCAAAGAGCATTCGAAAGAAATTAAATCTGTAAAGATGAAAAGCTCCCAACACCATGGGAGTTTTTTTTATGTCTTTTGTTTGGCGATTCTTATCTTTGGCTGTTCGTTTGCTCCGGAATGAGCAAGCTGCCTGAAAGTAACGCTTAAGCATTTCCGGTACAAACATCAAAGGAATTAGAAACGAATCAGAACACGGCGACCAATTGATGAAGCGATGTTTACTTTTTATATTGACCTGTTTTTTCATGGGGAGTGTTCATGCGCAGGAGGATTGGTCGTGGTGGAATGAAACGCATGGATGGGAACCGGGCATGCCGGGCTGGCGGAGTTTTCTGACCATCAGCCCGGGGTATTTGGGGCCCAACGCCTTGCCTGTGCCGCAGTTGGCAAAAGGGATTTTGGAAGAGAGCAAGAGCTTTTCCCTGAGTTCCGATTTTCATTTCCAAACTGGTGATCATACGCAAAATATGGCGGGGCGCTTTTATTATCCGTTTTCCGAACGGATTGCCATCGAGTTGTATGGCGTGCTGGTTGAACATTATTCCATGTCGGATGCCGTTCGGGATGAGCGGGCGGCGCGCGACCGCGATGGCGGAGGTGTGGCTACAGGCGATTTGTATTTTTCGACCTTGATTCAGCTGGTAAAAGGAAAAGCTTTTCCAAACACGGTGCTGCGAATGACGGGCAAAACAGCTTCGGGACGGCGTTACGATGCCGCGCGTTATACCGATAGTCCGGGGTATTATTTTGATCTTAGCTCTTCAAAAGAAATTCCGTTTCCGGGCGATCATTGGCAAGCACTTCCGTTTGCGTCAGTAGGGTTTTACTCCTGGCAAACAAACGATATGGACAACCTGCAAAACGATGCCTTGCTGTATGGCGGGGGCGTGGAGCTGAATAATAATGAGTGGACGTTATCGAACAGCTTGAGTGGATACTCAGGCTATAAAAATGAACGAGATAAGCCTATGGTTTATACGTTGACAGTGAAGCGGGATTTTAAAAAAAACGCGGTTCAGTTTCAATACATCTGTGGGATACACGATTGGCAATATCAAACGATTAAATTGGCTTATTCATGGCAATGGAAATAAAACAAGTTTTTAGTAAACTATATAAAAGTAAGGGGTTTACCGGATTTGTATATGCTTATGGCATATTTCTGATTCTCGGAATCATTGTTTTTTTAACAACCAAGCATGGCGATGTTGTTTTGTTTATTAATCGGTATTCCCGAATTGAGTGGGACGGCTTTGTTGAGTTCCTGACCGACTTGGGGCTGGGAACATACGTGGCCGGAGCGATGGTCGCCTTGCTGTTCTGGAAAATTCGCTATGGCCTAACCGGCCTGGTAACACTTGGGCTGGTGGGAATCTTTACCAACTTGCTGAAAAAAGGGGTGTTTGATGAGCGGATGCGCCCGTTTAATTACTTTTATTACGATGATTTCCATCGGTTTATCTATACGGTTGAGCTGAACTATCATTACAGCTTTCCATCGGGGCACACCATGACCATTTTTGCGGCCATGAGCCTGCTGGCTTATTTTGCCGGGAAAAGATGGGCTGGGTTGTTCTTTTTTATGACGGCCTTAGTCATCGGCTTCTCGCGCATCTACCTGTTACAGCATTTCTTCCTGGATGTGTATGTTGGCTCGTTCGTAGGTGTTATTTGTACGGTGTTGGCTTTGGTTATATTGAATGGATTGCTTCGCCTCGACCGTTTTGCTTGGTTTGAAAAGCCAATCTATAGTTTTCGCCAGAGGAACTAGAATCAGGATTCGGTATTTGCTTTTAAAGAGTCATCCGGGCTGCTTATTGTTTGACTAAGTTGCTCGATGACACGTTGGCCTAAAGCTGATTTTCGGTTGATATGATTGCGTGTTTCCTTCACAAAATCATTGCTTTCGAATTTCCCGCGTACATTTTCAAAATCCAATTGTTTCGTTTTTTGATCTCCATCCGTGCCGAATCCGGTCATCGATTCGAGACGGAATTCTTTTTTAGCATCCAGATAAAGCATCTTATCAATTTCGACGACACTTTGAAGCCATTCTTTGATGATTTGGATGATTTCTTCTACAGACATTTCTGCAAGGGGTTTCTCTAAATAGTTGGCGATAAAATCTACTGTCCAGTTCCATTCGTAGTCGTAATAATTATCATGCAGAGAATAGAAAATGGCTTCAATTTGCTTGAGCTGATTGATGGTGCCATTCTCAACGCCATTCAAAAGCGCAGATATTGATCGCTTAGGTGCAATCAATCCTGCCAGGTCGATCCAGCTTCCTTTTCCAATTTCCGAATCGGGTGTTAAGCATGACTGCACATCTTGACGTGTTTCCAGCCTACAGGAATTTAATCGGGTGATGATGGAATTCCCAATGAATTTCATGATGGCCATGTGGTACAACTCAATCCCCCGAATTAGCGCATGACGTTTTATTTTGGTGTTGTTGTAGGAGTAAACCTCGGTTGTTTCGCCCGAAATGCGCTGAATTTCTTTGAGCTTTCGGATTCCTTTGTCCATTTTATGAATGGTAAACGGACTTAGTAAGTTGAAGTTTACGTGATCCATTTTAACCGGGTCTGTTCGTTTATCGCGTCTGGGCCATTTCAAGGCATCCCGGATTGTGCCCACACTTTTCAGGTTAATGCCGGGAGCCAACCAACTTTCATCTTCGTGTTCGATGAGGTAGGAAAATGGCATGTCAGAGGTGTCTGAGTTTTTGTAGTGGCGCCCCATAACCAGCGTAAAGGCTCCAATCTTTGCAGGCCAAAGGAGGTACGAATCGCTGGTTGTTTTTGAGCCACGTTCCACAATTCCATGATGAATTGGACCCAACTTGTACATGTGGTTGCTCTGGTTGGAGCCACTGCCTGCATTGCTGAAAGAAAACATGCCGGCAATAAGTAAGGTTGACTTGTGGTGGGTGACGGTATAAGGACCGGCAAACAGCGAGCAGGCTTCACCATGAAAACCCTGGCAGTTGGCAAAGAACAGCGAATTTTCTGCTGAATATTGCGTTCCCAGTTTACAGCCTTGACCGATAAAACATTTGTTGATAACGGCACCATCAGTGATTTGCGAGCCGGAAGAAATGATGAAATCTTTTATAATCACTTCATGTCCAAATTCTACCGGAGCCTCAATGGTACTGTTGATGGATCCGTTTTCCAGTTTACTGGCACCGTCAATAAGTGTGTGTGGACCAATTTTTACATTTTTTATTTCGCGGCAATTGCAAATTTTAGAATGATGCCCAATCATACCTCGGTCTGATTGGATTGTATGCGTATAGTCTTCGATCAGCTTTTCTAACTGTTTGTTAAAAGTACGGCGGTGTTTGTAAAAAGCGAGCATGTAGGCTAATTGAGCAGAAAGCTGATCGTAAATCATGACTTTTCGTCCACCGGTTTCGTCTAAAACCGAAACTTGCAGGCCATTGCCAAAACTCGAAGGTCCATCTACAGCCAGCAGATCGGTGTTGTCAATAACAACATGGTCTTCGATGTCGTAATTGGCGATGTAGTTCTTAACCTGGTTCACAAACAAATTATCGCCTAAGGAACAATTGTGAAAATGCGCATAGTAAAGTCCACAAGGCTTTTCAACCTGTCCGAAAAAAATCATTGATTCGTTGAAAACACCGAGTTGGTTTTTGCCAGTGAAATGGCAGTTTTTGATCCGCATGGGGTCGAATCCATCCTTAACGGTAATGTTATTCCAATTGTCGGCGCTTGTGTGGTTCTTTTCTAGTTGCTGAATTTCTTCTTTTGTTAATGGGCGGTAAGTTGTGTTTGTCATCGTCGAGTTGTTTTAAAACGTGATCTGAGCAAGGTAGTCAAAGTGGTCACCTTTGAAAATTTGCTTCACCTGAAGGTTGTTTTGGCTAACCTTTTCTTTCAGTAAATCGGGATCAACATAAAGCCAGGGGAATTTACGGCCTTTTTGGTTTTTATATTCCGTTTGAAACGTTAATTCTCCGTAATATTTATCAGCAGCCAGATCAATCATGGCTGAGCCATCGTCATCGGTATACAGAAATATAAGGTCGGATGAATCGATCAAAATCTGTCCCTCAGGATGGAGCAATTCGGCTAGCTTTTTGAGCAGCAGATCCAATCGGCTTAAGGTTCCGGCAATACCGGCTCCATTCATCAATAGGAGAATCGTATCGAATTGTTGTTGGGGAAGTTGAAAGAAATCCTGGTGGAGGACGTTTGCTATTCCCCGGTCATTCATGACTTTACAGCATAGCTCCGATTGTTCGAGTGCTGTTACCTGATGCCCCTGATCTTGCAAATACAGGGCGTGACTTCCGCTACAGGCACCCACGTCTAAGATGCGGCCGCTGGCCAATTGAAGCGCTTTTTGTTCCAGTTGAGGCATTTGCTTGTAACTACGGAAAAAATAGGAGGGGAGCACCTCGTCGGGATCAAAATCATCGGCATGGATAATTATGGGCGAATCGTCACGGTGATAGTGATAATTGAAGACACCCAGCGAAATGGGGTCTTCTTCAGAATAAATTAGTGGAGTCATGGCTTATTTTAAAAGAGATAATTCGGGCTCAAATTTAAAACAAGTTTCGTGTTTCTGCGAATAAATGTAGAAACCTTCGAATTCTCCTTCTCCAATAATGAAAATTTTTAAGTCAGGATAGTCTTTCGAGATTTGTTTGACTTCGTCCAGGTTGATGTTTTCTTTTTGAAGCCATTGCGAGGTGCTGACTTCTCCTAAGCGAAGACGTATTCCTGATATATCAGCTTGTTTAAGGCATTCAAGCGATTGGTGATAGTTTATTTCTTTGAAATTGGCCATCTTTTTTGTTTGGATGAGTAAATCAATTTACGACATTTTCCTTTTTCAAGGGTAAAATGGCTTAAATTTCTTATTAACAATTTTTTTGGGAATTGATAATCGGAGGTTGAAAGATGCAATAAACGCCGGGGATTCCGGCGTTTATTGCATGTCCTATGTTTTTTCTTTTAGAATCTAAATCCTAAAGTCATCATCAATTGTTCTCTGGTGATTTCAAACTTGGCTAAATCTGATCCACTGTAGACTTCGGCGTAGTTTTTATCTAAGCCATGCTTGTAGGCAACATCCAGAAAGAAACCACCCTGACGGAAACCTAAGCCTCCCGAAATAGTCGATGAAAGGGCATCCGACGTGTCCATGTTTGCCGATTGGTAGTTGCTGCGGATAGGGCTGGGGTAATGTTCGTAGCCTGCTCGTAAGCTAAATGCGTTGGATAAGCGATATTCGGCTCCAACGTGCAGGTTGCCCACTGCTTTGTAGGCGTCTTTGATTTCCTTGTTCTCATCAAAGAAGTTGTACCCGTCACCACCATCGTCTAATTTGATGGTTGAGTAATCAACATATTCATAGTCTACGCTTACAATAGCTGATTTGCCGATGACATAAGCCGCGCTGAAAATCGCTTTCATGGGCGTGGTCAAATCGTAGTCGTAGTCACCCAATGGAGATAGGGCTTCAAAGTTTTCTGAACCATCATCAAAGGTGATGTATGAATACATGGCATTATCATAGCTGTCGTGCAAGCGATAAAAGGTTGGGGTATGGAAAGCCAAGCCTAAACGCAAGGCATCGGTTGGCTTATAAATAGCACCTAGTTTAATGTTGAACCCGGTTCCTGTTGTATATAAAAAGGAGTTAAAGGTATAATCATTGAAATAGGGGATGTTATTATTTACATCGTTTTCAAAAAGACTGGTTGTTTCTTTGAATTCGACATTATGAATTCCAACGGTGGCTCCCACGTAAAACCGGTGATTGAAATTAGCTGCCATCGAAAGCAGGAATTCATCGATATGTCCTTTCTGTGTAAAGGATTTACGCTGCGATTGCCCATAGCCTGCATCCGCAATATCATTGAAATAGACATCATTGTCTTCATCATAAATTAACAAGTCTGTATCCCAGGCGAGCTCCTCGTAATAATCACTCCAAACATTATTATTGGCGTTAGCTGTGAAATCGTCGAGCAAGCTTGAATTCGCATTTTGGGCTTCAATCATTCGTTTCATGTTGAAGTTGTTCAGGCGATTGTAGCCTACGCCAAAACTAAGACCAACCACAGAGCCTCCCAAGTTTTGGTTACTCCCGAAAGTGCTGACATAGCCTACATTGGGTAGTCCAATGGTATATTTTGAATCGTTGGTCGCTTGATTCAAATAATTGGCATCAACTGTTGTTTTTCCAAAGGAGGGCGTAAGGACAAACTCATTACTTCGGTAAATTCCCAAACCTGCCGGGTTAATGCTGGCTGAAGAAAAATCTCCACCCAAGGCACCAAAGGCATTTCCCATGGCAGCTGAACGTGCGGTTCCTTGTATCCGATAATCTGAATAACGTAAACCATCAACTAAGTTTTGTCCCATTGCTGTTGTGCCAAATAAGAGCAAGCCAGCGAGTATATATTGAATTTTTTTCATGACTGAATAAAATTAGATAAACACTTCTATTTATAATCGTATAGGTCCATTAAATTAACGTCTTCCACTACCACTTGAGCGCGATGAACTCGAAGAACTACTGCGGCTTCCACTGCTGCTGCTGCTGCTGCTGCTGCTGCTGCTGCTGCGTGAAGGGCTGCTGTAACTGCTACTCCGCGAGGAACTTCCGTTTGATCGGTAGCTGCTATTGCTGCTACTCCGGCTCGGACTTGTTGGCCGGTACGTTGAGGTACTGGTCTTGCTTGATCCTTTGCTGTATGAAGAACTTGAGCGGTATGATTTCTGAGTGGTGCTGGAGCTACTTTTAGGTGTACTGTACGTTCTTCTCGAACTGCTACTGGTATTTGGTTTGCTGTAAGTAGACGTTCTAGGCTTAACGTAATTGCTACTGTTGTAGCTTGAGCGAGTTACCGTACGTGGCTTGCTATAACTTGGCGTATAAGCTCTTTGTTGAGTTGTTGTCGATTTATTTTGATAAGTCCGCTGATTGGTTGGCGATTTTCTCACGGCGTTGGTTGAAGAACCAGCTGTTGAAACACTTCTTCTGCCGGATGAACTTACCTGTCCTGATGTTGTTCTGCGTTTTTCGATAACAGTCGCACTTTTGGTGGTGTTGGCACTCGTTGTTGTGCGTCTGCCACTGTTGCTAACTGCTGACGAAGTTGACCTGCGTGAACTTCCTAAGTCTTGCGTAGAACTGCTTTTTAGTCTCGAACTTCCACTTGTTGAAAGCCGGGTTCCGGACGATGAGCCTCCTCCACGAGCAACATTGCTGTATGAAGAGCGGCGGTGCCCGTAATCATATCGATCCGAATTGTAGAAACCTCCGTGTCCCCAGTTGCCACCATATCCGTTATGGTAGTAGGAGCCTCCCCACGAGTAGTAAGGACTATGCCAGTTGTATCCCCAAGAATAATAGGGGCTGTACCAACCTATGCTCCAAGGGTTATAGTAGCCGTAGTAACCACCGTAATATCCTCCGTAATAGAACGAATCATAGTACCAAGGATCGTAAAAAAACGGATCATACATAAACCTGCTGGAGTAATAAGATCCATAAAAATACGGACGGTGAAAACGATTAATCCGGTAAGTGAAATCGAGATCATCCGCATCGTAATAATTGTTGATCACATAATCAATATCGCCATCATTTTCGTACATGGCTGTATCCGATCCCATTAACTCCATGTTTTCCATGTCGTAAACGAGTCCATCTTCGTATTGGGCGTCATCCTCGAAAATATAATTTTTCAGGACTCTTGAACCGTCTTCATTTTCTTTCAGTTCAGTAACGACCTGTTGCCTTGAAACAACTTGCGCATTACGATCATTGGTGGCTGGTGCTTCAACAATTGCGGGAGGCGGAACATCACCTGGTGTAAAGTAGATGTCATCGTACCTGTCGGTTACGTATGTCCCGGTGGTACACGCACCCAATAAAAGTGCTAATGCCGAGAGAAGTGTAACTTTTGCTTTCATAACTAGACCTCCTGTATCTTTAAAAATAAATGATTTACTTTGTAGCTTCAAAATTCAATACAAAAGAAGCAAATACCATACCAAAACAAAAGATATGGCTAAAGAATTAACTTCAAGAGGTGAAAATTATTCACAATGGTACAACGAACTGGTTGTAAAGGCTGATTTGGCCGAGAATTCTGCGGTTCGGGGGTGCATGGTTATCAAGCCTTATGGCTATGCCATCTGGGAGAAAATGCAAGCTGAACTGGACCGGATGTTTAAAGAAACGGGTCATGTCAATGCTTATTTCCCCTTGTTCATTCCGAAATCGTTTTTTAGTAAAGAAGCTGCTCATGTTGAGGGCTTCGCCAAAGAGTGTGCCGTAGTTACGCATTACCGGTTAAAAAATGATCCGGATGGCAAAGGAGTGGTTGTTGATCCAGACGCTAAGCTGGAAGAGGAGCTGATTGTTCGGCCTACTTCAGAGACTATTATTTGGAACACTTACAAAAACTGGATTCAGTCGTACCGCGACCTGCCAATTTTGTGTAATCAGTGGGCCAATGTGGTGCGTTGGGAAATGCGTACGCGTCTGTTTTTGCGCACGGCTGAGTTCTTGTGGCAGGAAGGGCATACCGCTCATGCTACCAAAGATGAAGCTTTGAAAGAGACCGAAACAATGGTTAATGTTTATGGCGAGTTTGCCGAGAACTTCATGGCGCTTCCTGTCATTAAAGGGGCTAAGTCGGCAAATGAACGTTTTGCGGGTGCTCTGGAAACCTACACAATTGAAGCCTTGATGCAAGATGGTAAGGCTTTGCAGTCGGGAACGTCGCACTTTTTAGGTCAGAATTTTGCGAAAGCATTCGATGTTAAATTTGCGAATCGTGATGGGAAGGATGACTATGTTTGGGCTACGAGCTGGGGCGTTTCAACTCGTTTGATGGGGGCTTTGGTTATGGCGCACTCCGATGATAAAGGATTGGTGTTACCTCCTAAATTGGCTCCTTTTCAGGTCGTTATTGTTCCTATTTATCGTAAAGAAGAGCAGCTGGCTGAAATTACTGAGAAAGTAGACGAGATTATTGCGAAACTGAAGGCTAAAGGGGTCTCGGTTAAATATGATAGTCTGGACACGAAGAAGCCAGGCTGGAAATTCGCTGAATACGAATTGAAAGGTGTTCCGGTACGTTTGGCTCTTGGCCCACGCGACCTGGAGAATGGCACGGTGGAAGTGGCGCGTCGTGATACCTTGACAAAAGAGGTGGTTGGTCTGGAAAACATCGATCAGTATGTGGCTGATTTGTTGGATGAGATTCAGCAGAATATTTTCCAGAAAGCCTTTGATTACCGTACCACGCATACCACTCCGGTGGATAGCTATGATGAGTTTAAAGAAGTGCTGACGACTAAAGGTGGTTTTGTCCTGGCTCATTGGGATGGTACTCCGGAAACGGAACAAAAGATTAAGGAAGAAACCAAGGCGACGATTCGTTGCATTCCGTTTGACGGAGAAAAAGAAGAAGGAAAATGTATTTACTCAGGTCAACCTTCTTCTCAGCGCGTATTATTTGCCTTAGCGTATTAGATTTTTCGTAAATCATGATAAAAGGAAGCAGTCAGTCTTGGCTGCTTTTCTTATTTTTAGAGAAAATCTAAAGCGATGCCAAAATCTAGAGCGAAGCCAAAACCTACCGGGAATGATCAAAACTACGAACTGATTGTAGCCAAGTCGAATGTCAAACAATTGGCGCAGGCGAATACGCTTAAGTCCTTCAATGTGCTGAAAGACGTGTTGAAAGAATTGGTTGAAGAGTTTCGGTCAGCATTGCAGAATAAAGTCTCTGCCGAAGTTTTGCCGGTGTATATTGAAAAAGGGCCTTTTGAAGCTGAATTTAAGTTGGCCGGCGACTTGCTGGTGTTTAGTATGCACTCCAATGTCTTCGTGTTTAACCGCGAACACCCAATCTGGAAAGTAGACTATGTGAAAAAAGAACCGCTAAACTCCTATTGCGGTATTATTCATATTTACAACTTTCTGTCCGACTCTTTTAAATACAACAGGCTACAGGATTTGGGTTACCTCATTGCCCGGATTTTTATCAACCAGGAGAATCACTTTTTCGTGGAAGGGAAAAGACAATCTGGCGAGTTGGTGAAAGACTTTGGCAGCGATGTGGCAACCAAAGAGGTTTTCAGGCAGATTTTAAGAACAGCCATTAAATACGCGGTTGATTTCGATTTGCTGGTACCGCCTTACGATCAGGTGAAAATAGCCTCGGTAGAGCAGATGAAAGATGAAATCAGCCATTCAAAAATAATAACCGGCAAGCGTGTTGGTTTTAAGTTTAACTCAGATGATATTTAAGATATGGAAAAAGTAATTGACCGATTTATGCGGTATGCCAAAGAGTATACCACCTCAGATCCACAAAGTAAAACCTTCCCCAGTACAGCTCGTCAGCATGATTTTGCCGACAAACTGGTTGAAGAGTTAAACTCAATAGGGATGGAAGATGTGGAGAAAGATTCCAACGGCTATGTTACGGCAACGCTTCCGGCCAATACTGAGCAGGCGTGCCCGGTGGTGGGCTTTGTGGCTCACATGGATACCAGCCCCGATTTTTCGGGTGAAAAGGTCAACCCACAAATTCGCAAGTACGAAGGGGGCAACATTCCTTTGAATGAAAAGGTGAAGTTGTCGCCTGAGCAGTTCCCCGACATGCTCAATTATGTGGGGCAGGAGATTATTACTTCCGATGGAAACACCTTGCTGGGCGCTGATGATAAGGCTGGTGTGGCCGAGATTATGACGGCGATGGATTACCTGATTCAAAATCCGGAGGTGAAGCATGGAAAAATAAGGGTGTGTTTTACCCCCGACGAGGAAATTGGTAAAGGAGCCGATCATTTTGATGTGGAGAAATTTGGAGCCCAATTTGCGTACACTCTCGATGGTGGTGAAATTGGTGAGTTGGAATACGAAAACTTCAATGCTGCCATGGCAACGGTTGTTGTGAATGGACGGAGTGTCCATCCCGGAGCAGCGAAAAATAAAATGATCAATGCCATTGTTTTGGGAAACCAGTTTTTGAGTATGTTGCCTCCCCAGGAACGTCCGGAGCACACCGAGAAGAAAGAGGGATTCTTTCATTGTGTCGACTTTAAGGGAGGGGTGGATCATACCAGCCTGACCCTGATTGTCCGGGATCATGACATGAGCCTGTTTGAAAAGCGGAAGAGCTTGGTGACAAAGGCTTGCGAATACCTTAACCAGCAGTATGGCGAAGGAACGGTAAATCTTGAAATGGTGGACCAGTATTACAACATGCGCGAAAAAGTTGAGCCGGTAAAATATGTGGTTGACTTAGCCGAAGAAGCCATGCGCGAATTGGGCATCACTCCTCGCATAAAACCCATCCGCGGAGGTACCGATGGCGCGCGTTTGTCCTATATGGGATTGCCTTGTCCCAATATTTTTGCTGGCGGTCATAATTTCCACGGACCTTATGAATATGTACCCACCAAGTCGATGATTAAAGCGGTTGAGGTGATCATCCGGATTGCTGAAAAAGTAGTAAAACTGGGTGATGCTTCCTAAGCTTGAAAATTATATCGCCACCGAGCATTTACTGCTGCCGACCGACCGACTGGTGTTGGCCGTTAGCGGTGGGTGCGACTCAGTGGTTATGCTTGATTTGTTTCGGCAAATGAAGCATGACTTTGTGGTGGCGCATTGCAATTTTAAGTTACGTGGAGCCGAGTCGGATGGTGACGAAGTGTTTATGCGTGACTACTGCGGTGAGTACGGCATCGAGTTGTATGTAAAAACCTTTGAAACGCGGGAGTTTGCTTTGCAGGAGGGCATCTCGATTGAGATGGCTGCGCGCGAGCTGCGTTACCAGTGGTTTTATGAATTGCTGGACTCGCTGACATACGATTATGTGCTGACAGCGCACCATCAGGATGACTTGGTGGAAACCCTGCTGATAAACTTGAGCCGGGGAACCGGGATTCGTGGCTTGTCGGGGATTCACCCCAAAAAAGAGCGACTGGTTCGTCCCTTGTTGTTTGCTTCGCGCGAGCAGATTAACAGCTACGCCGCTGAACACAAACTGCCTTATCGCGAAGATTCGTCGAACCAGGAATTTGTACACCAACGTAATTTGATTCGACACAAGATTTTGCCTTTGTTTGAGGAAATAAACCCAGCTTTTAAAGCCAATGCGGCCAGGACAGCTGCTATACTGAAAGAAACAGAGCAGGTTTATCAAGCCAAAGTAGAAGATGAAAAAGCGGGCTTTGTTACCCGGCAGGGCGGTCAGTTGCTTCTCGATATTTCCTACTTGCAGCAATCGCCTTTTGCCGAAACCTTGCTATTTGAAATGCTGCATCCCTTTGGATTTAATGCTGGACAAGCCAAAGAAATTTGCCAGGCTTTAAAAGCTGAAGCCGGGAAAGTGTTTTATTCTGAAACACACCGACTGGTGAAAGACCGAGCGGTTTTTATCCTCAGCCCAAAAGCAACGGACGGGTTAAAGCGTTTTTACATCGAAGCCGACTGTCTGGAAATAGCCGAGCCCTTGGCCATTCAGATTCAAACACTGGCACGGGATGAGCATTTTCAGTTCTCGCAAAACCCGGCCGTGGCCGATCTGGATTTTGACTTGCTGGAATTTCCGTTGGTCTTGAAAAAGTGGGAGCAGGGCGAATATTTTCAACCCTTGGGCATGAATGGCTTTAAAAAGTTGAGTGACTTTTTTATCGATCAGAAATTTTCTATTCCTGAAAAGGAGAATTGCTGGATTTTGTATAGTGCCGGCAAGGTGGTCTGGATTGTGGGTCACCGAATAGACAACCGCTTTAAAATTGCGAACGACACCCAGCATGTTTATCGCATACGAATGACTTCCAAAAAATAACGAATTGAGCGCAAATTTACCTATGATTTGCGCTTTCTACGGCCCCTCCGACAAAATAGTTAAGCAAAAATCCCAAGATATAGGGATTGTGGCAGCCATCGGAAGCAAGTATTTTTGCAGTGTTATTCAATATCTGTAACATGAAACGAGCAGGATAACATTCCATGGACACTCCCGGCAATGATTAAGTCGGAGCAATTGGTACATGGACGTTTCATCTTACGTAAAAAATAAGTCAAACAGTTATAATGAAAATTTCTACTATGAAAATGAGATGGTTACTAGTGTTAATGCTGGCTGGGACTTCAGCATTTTACGCCAACGGTCAAAACACGGCTGAAAAATTATTGGAATCGGAAGACAAGTTGAGTATTGGAGGGTATGCGCAAATCGATTACAATCAGCCTTTATCGTCTGATATTCATCAAAATGGGAAGATGGATATACACCGACTGGTAATGATGTTTGCTTATCGTTTCAACGAGCGGACCCAGTTTGTAACCGAGATTGAATACGAGCATGTTTCAGAGGTCTATGTTGAGCAAGCGTTTTTGAACTACCGGATCAATCCGTGGCTGAACTTTCGGGGTGGGTTGCTTTTAATTCCGATGGGAATTATTAACGAATACCACGAACCTGCCACCTATAACGGGGTTGAACGTCCGAATCTGGACAGTAAAATTATTCCAACAACCTGGCGCGAAATTGGGGCTGGATTCACCGGGAATATTCAGAACCTAAATTTGAAATACCAATTGTATGTGGTGAACGGCTTTAAGAGTTACGATGATGGTGGTGTGCTTCGCGGAACCGATGCCTTGCGCAAAGGACGCCAGAAAGGAGCCGAGTCCATCTTCACTCATCCCAATTTATCAGCCAAGTTTGATTACTATGGAATTCCTGGGCTGAAGTTTGGCTTTAGTGCCTATCTGGGTGAAACCCAGACTAGTTTATACGATGGGATTCCGAAGGATGATGCAACAATGGAGGCCATGGCCGACTCTTCAGTGATTGGCTTGAATATGATAGGTTTTGATACCCGCTATTCAACCAACGGCTGGGTGTTTAAAGGGCAGGTGAACTATGCTTCACTGAACAACACCGATGAGTACAACGCCTTTACAGGAAAAGACTTGGGCAGCGCCTTGTTTGGTTACTACTTGGAAGCCGGATACGATTTGTTGAACCGCAAAGATACCGAACAGAAACTGGTTCCTTTTGCGCGCTATGAAAAGTACAATACCCATCAGGAGGTCGAAGGCATTGCGAAAAAATTAGCTTACGACCGGACGGATATTACGGCCGGTATTGGCTGGTGGATGGCGCCCGGCGCAGTTTTAAAAGCCGACATGCAATGGTTCGGCAATGAGTCTGCTGATGATTATAAAACCCAGTTAAATCTTGGAATTGGTATATGGTTTTAAGAAAACTTAGTATAGCGATGCTTGGCTTGTTGTTTTTGACGACGAGCCAAGCTCCGCTTTTGGGAGCCGATGATGCCGGTTCTAAAAAGCTACTTAAACTCTTGAGTAAAGAACTGCATGTTGAGCGGTCGGAGCTGGCCGTTGAAAAGCTGGAAAGCACTTGTCTGCAAAGTGAATTTGTGGAAGATGTTTCGCGGGTTTTTCATGATAAGAAAGCCATCGGTTTTGTGGTTTCTGGCTTAGGTAAGGGGCGTTACGACACCTTTAACTTCTTGATTTATTATAACGAAGACCGCGAAGTGGTACTGGTGAGTGTAACGGCTTATTATTCCGACCATGGGCATGAAATTACCTCCAAACGCTGGCTGCAACAGTTTAACGGCTACGATGGTGGCGACCTGGACTATGGCGATGAAGTACAGGCTATTTCCGGAGCAACCCTCTCGGCAAGCTCAATTGCGAAAGGTATTCGCGAAATTACTGTGCTTTTGCAGGATTGTAACTTTTAGGCTTTCTCACTCAATTCCAACCAGCGCATTTCCTTCTCGTCCAGCTCATCGGTTAGTGCGGCAAAGCGTTGCGATTTATCGGTGAGCTCCTCGGCTGACAGCTCGCCTGAGTTGAGTGCTTGCTCCAGTTCGCTTTTTTCCGTTTCCAGTTGTGCGATGCTCTGTTCCAGCTGCTCAAATTCGCGCTTTTCGTTGAAGCTCATTTTGGTAACTGTTTTTTTCTTCTGCTTCTCCTGAACCGCTTTCGGCTTGGCGGTGGTCTCAGTCTTTTTGCGGACTTCCTCTTCTGCCTGCATCTGGTTGCGGTAAATGGTGTAGTTGCCGGGGAAGTCGCGGATGTTGCCCTGTCCGTCGAACACAAACAGGTGATCGACAATCTTATCCATAAAATAGCGGTCATGCGATACGATGACCACACAGCCGCCAAATGCAGCCAGGTAATCTTCCAGCACGTTCAGGGTCATAATGTCGAGGTCGTTGGTGGGCTCATCCAGAATCAGAAAGTTGGGGTTGTCCATCAGGATGGTGCACAGGTATAGCCGGCGACGTTCGCCGCCACTCAGCTTCTCCACCAGATTGTATTGTGTTTCGGGTGGAAACAGAAAGCGAGTCAGCAGTTGGCTGGCGGTCATTTTCTGCCCATCTTCAAACTGAATGACTTCCGCGATATTTTTGATGACATCAATGACTTTTTCGTCCGGCTTAAAGTCAATGCCTTGCTGGCGGTAGTAGCCAATGCGGATGGTTTGTCCCCAGTTGGCCGTTCCCGAGTCGGGTGCTATTGCTCCAGTAACGACATTGAGGAAGGTTGATTTGCCAGTTCCGTTTTTACCTACGATGCCTACTTTTTCGAGACGCGAAAATTTATAGCTGAAATCGGTGATGAGTTGCAGGTCGCCGTAGCCTTTCGAAACATGCTCCAACTCCAGGATCTTTTTTCCCATGCGTGAGGAGGCCATGTTCAGTTCCAGGTTATCGTCCTGGCGGCTTTTGCTGGCTTTTTCTTTCAATTCGTGAAACTGATCGACCCGGTATTTCGCTTTGTGGCTGCGCGCTTTAGGCATTCTTCGCATCCACTCCTGTTCGGTACGCAGCAGGTTTTTGGCTTTCTCGGTCGAGGCTTGTTCCTGCTCAATGCGTTCCTGTCTTTTTTCCAGGTAATAGCTGTAATTTCCTTGATAGTCGTAAGTCTGGTTCTGGTCAATTTCGATAATCTCGTTACACACCCGATCCAGAAAATAACGGTCGTGTGTCACCATAAACAAGGTGCAGTTGGTTTTCTCGAGATAAAGTTCCAGCCATTCAATCATGTCCAGATCGAGGTGGTTGGTAGGCTCATCCAGTAACAAGAGGTCGGGCTCGTTCACCAAAACGTTGGCCAGCGCCAATCGTTTCTTTTGTCCGCCGGAAAGCTCGCCCACCCGTTGATCAAAATCCGTGATTTTTAGCTGACTCAGGATTTGCTTAACCCGCACATCGAAATCCCAGGCATTCAGCTCCTCCATTTTCACTGTCAGGCGCTCAATGGCTTCTTGATCCTGATGTTCGATGGCCGCCTCAAATTCGGCAATCACATCCAGCGCCGGGTTGTCCGATCGCAAAGCTTCCTGCAGTACCGTCAGGCTTTCATCCAGGTCCGGATCTTGCCGGAGGTAGCCAATTTTAACATCATTGGTTCGGGTAATCTGCCCTTCATCCGGTGTGTCGAATTCGGCAATAATTTCCATCAAGGTGGTTTTTCCTGCACCATTTTTAGCAATCAATGCAACTTTCTGGTCCTTGAAAATGGTAAAGGAGATGTCTTCGAACAGCATTTGTTCGCCATATCTTTTCGAAATCGATTCGGCCTGCAAATAGGGGGTCATACTTATCTTTCTTTGGGGCAAAAATAGAAATTATAATTGGCAATTGTGGGTTGACTGCAAAGGAGCTGGCAGAATTACCTGTTTTTCCAATCAATAAGGCTCGTTCTCCGCTAGGAGAACGCGAGAGAGTTCAACTAACTGTGTCAATTGTATTTTTTGCTATTACAGTTTTAGCTTGCATCCCGGGACAAGCAAGCTGCATCCAGTTCCCATCATTTGTGCTACCTTTGCATTTTCAATAAAAACCGGTAAGTGCTACTGGTTGAAAACACGAAAGAAAGACAAACATGCAGAATAGAATTACCCAGCTGTTTGGGATTAAATATCCTGTTATTCAGGGTGGAATGGTATGGTGCAGTGGTTGGCGATTGGCTTCGGCTGTCAGTAACCATGGCGGTTTAGGCTTGTTGGGTGCTGGCTCCATGCATCCGGAAACATTGCAGGATCACATTCGGAAAACGAAGAAGGCTACTGACAAACCGTATGGGGTGAATGTGCCTTTGCTTTATCCGCAGATAGAAGAACTAATGGAGGTGATCGTCGCCGAAAAAGTGCCCATTGTATTTACTTCGGCCGGCAGTCCGAAAAAGTGGACGAAGTGGTTGCAAGAACGGGGCATTTTAGTGGCTCATGTGATTGCCAGTTCGTATTTTGCCCAGAAATGTGAAGAAGCAGGCGTTGACGCCATTGTTGCCGAGGGCTTTGAAGCTGGAGGACACAATGGCCGGGAAGAAACCACGACGATGAGTTTGATTCCTGCGGTACGTCAGGCGACCAAACTTCCTTTGTTGGCAGCCGGTGGCATTGGTTGCGGACAAGCCATGTTGGCAGCCATGGCGCTGGGAGCGGATGGCGTGCAGATCGGATCGCGTTTTGCCTTGACACAGGAATCGTCGGCTCACGAAAGTTTCAAACAACTGGTAGCCGGCTTGAGAGAAGGCAGTACCAAGCTGTCGCTGAAAAAGCTGGCCCCCGTACGTCTTATCAAAAATGAATTTTTCAATCGGGTGAACGAAGCCGAACAGCGGGGAGCTGATGCGGAGGAGCTGAGACTCTTGTTAGGAAAAGGACGTGCCAAATTGGGCATGTTTGAAGGGCAGCTGGACGAAGGCGAATTGGAAATTGGCCAAGTGGCGGCTCAGCTAAACGATATTCCTGCGGTGGAGGACGTGATGAACCGCTTAATTTCCGAGTATGAACAAGTGCGCCACGATCTCGCTGATGGCGCTAATTTCTTATTTTAATTTATGATCAAATTTGAACGATATAAGCTCGACAACGGGCTTCAACTAATCATTTACCCCGACTATTCAACGCCCATGGTGGCTTTGGATGTTTGCTATCATGTTGGGGCAAAAAATGAAAGTCCGGAACGAACCGGCTTTGCCCACTTGTTTGAGCACCTCATGTTCGGAGGAACCAAAAATATACCGGATTATGACGATGCGTTGCAGCATGCCGGAGGTGAAAATAATGCGTACACCACTAATGATCTGACCAATTATTATCTGACCCTTCCGAAGGAAAACCTGGAAACAGGCTTTTGGCTGGAGTCGGACCGCATGTTGGAGTTAGATTTCTCGGAAGAAAAACTGAATATTCAGAAAAATGTGGTGATTGAGGAGTTTAAGCAGCGTAATCTGAATCAGCCTTATGGCGATGTTTGGCCCTTGCTGCGTGAACTGGCTTATAAGGTACATCCTTATCAGTGGCAAACCATTGGCAAGGAAATTAGTCATATTGCCGATGCCAGCCTGGAGGATGTGAAGGACTTCTTCTATCGGTTTTACGCGCCCGACAATGCTGCACTGATTTTAAGCGGCCATGTTGATCCGGAAGAATGTCTGAGGCTGGCCAATAAGTGGTTTGGAGGTATTCCCAACCGAAACGTGAATAAGGCGGCTATTCCGCAGGAGCCAAAACAGCAGGAGTTTCGGGAAATGACGGTGGAGCGCGATGTGCCCGATACTGCTTTGTATCTGGCTTTTCATATGGACGACCGCCGGCAGCGCGAATACTATGTTTGCGACCTGATTTCCGATGTGTTGTCGAATGGGAACAGCTCGCGGCTTTATCAGCGATTGATTAAAGAGCAAAAGTTGTTTGTGGAGCTCGATGCTTATGTTTCGGGCGATCACGATCCGGGCTTGTTTATTGTGTCGGGAAAATTGGCTGAGGGCGTAACAATTGCCCAGGCCAAATCGGCCATCTGGAAAGAACTGCACCACATGCAGCAGGAATTGGTTTCGGCTGTAGAGTTGGAGAAAGTAAAGAATAAGCTGGAAGCCAACCTGGTGTACTCACAAATGAATTACCTGAATATGGCGCAGGAGCTGGCTAACTTTGAAAACATTGATCGGGCCGAGCGAATCAATGATCAGATGAATATTTACCGTACGGTAAGTAGTGCCGATCTGATGGTGCAGGCACAGCAGCTATTTCAGGAAACCAATTGTTCACAATTAAATTATTTAGCTAAGAAATGATTGACCGCAAAATACAACCTCCGGTAAGCGAAGCCGGAAAACCCAATATTCTGATTCCGGAAACCAACCAGCTGAGTAACGGATTACCGGTTTCTATTCTGAATGCCGGCACGCAGGACGTGACCCGGCTCGACTTTATTTTCGATGCCGGACTGTGGCATGAAACCAAACCTTTGCAGGCGGCTCTGAGCAATGCTATGCTGCAGGAGGGCAGTCAAAACTATTCGGGTGCTCAGTTGGCTGAAATTATGGATTTCCGAGGTGCCTATATTCAGTTTGCAGTGGATCACCATTCGGGGATCATTAGCCTGATCAGTCTGAATAAACATTTGCCTCATTTGTTGCCGGTTGTCGAAGATCTGCTCAAAAATTCGCTGATGGAAGCGCATGAGTTTGAGACCTTGATCCGACGCCGTAAGCAGCGGTTTTTGCTGGAGAACCAAAAGGTAAAGGTTTTATGTCAGAAGAAGTTCTCGTCTGTTTTATTTGGAGAGGAGCACCCTTATGCACAAACCGTTCAACTGAAGGATTTTGATGCCATCACGCGGGAGGATCTGATGGCTTTTTATTCCGACTTTTACCACTCGGGGAATTGTCGGATTCTGGCTTCCGGAAAAACCGATCCGGGCCTGACAGCCTTGTTGGATACCTACTTTGGCGGCAATGACTGGCAAGGGGCACGAGTAGACTCATTGCAGTTTCCGGTTCATCCTTCAACCCAAGCCATCCATCGGGTTGAGAAGCAGGATGCTATTCAGTCGGGCATCCGCATGGGCCGCTTGGCGGTCAAAAAGAGCCATCCGGATTACCTGGGTTTGCAGGTACTGAATACTCTTTTTGGGGGGTACTTCAGTTCGCGCTTGATGGCTAATATTCGCGAAGAGAAAGGCTATACCTATGGCATAGGTTCTTCGGTAATAAGTCAGCAAGAGGCTGGCTACTGGGTGATTGCCACCGAGACGGATAAATCTTATGAAGAAGCCACCATTCGGGAAGTGTTTCTGGAAATGAAGAAGCTGCGGGAAGAGTTGGTGCCGGAAACAGAGTTGCACCGGGTACGTCAATATTTGCTGGGTGAATTTGTTCGCGATTTTGATGGGCCGTTTGCTCAGGCGCAATCGTTTCAATCTGTCGCTGACTTTGGGCTCGATCATCATTTTCATGAGCAATATTACCAAACATTGATGACGATTAAACCGGTTGATTTGCAGGCCTTGGCTCGAAAATATCTTCGGGAAGAAGATTTTTATACGGTTGTTGCCGGTGCTTAAGCGCTGGTAATCTGTTTATGGATTAATTGAATTTACGTGAGAAACCTTTTTTCGAATACGATATTCTTGGCGATCATAGCTTGTTTGCTATGGTCGTCTGCTTTTGTGGGGGTAAAAATAGGCCTGCAATACCACAGCCCGTTTCAGTTTGCCGGAGTTCGGTTTACCCTTTCCGGCTTGCTGCTGCTTTTGTACTTTAATAATTACAAGGAATACCGGAGGCAGTTGGTTGAAAACCGTAGATTTATTTTGCTTGTCGCCTTCATGCAAACGGTTGTTCAGTATATGTTTTTTTATTCCGGCCTCAATTTGCTGCCAGCCTCCATTTCAGCCTTAATTATTGGTGCTTCGCCCCTATTTATCTCGGTGGTGTCGCATTTTAGTTTTCACAACGATAAGATGGACTGGATGAAAACACTGAGTATTTTGGTGGGCGTTGTGGGGGTTGGAGTCATAACTTTTGGCCGTAGTGAATTGCCTTCGGGGGTTAAAATTAGCCTTTTGGGAATTGCCTTTTTGTTGATAAACAATTTTGTTTCCGGTTTTTCGAATGTGCTGGTCGCGAAAAAGCCGAAGGGCATTTCTCCGACAGTGCTTAGCTCTTCATCGCTTTTCTTTGGAGGGCTTGGACTCATTGTTATTTCTATTCCCCTGGAAGGATTTGGGCTGAAAGCTGTTGAGCCGGAATATTTTTATGCACTGGGATGGTTGAGCTTTTTATCGGCAGCTGCTTTTACAATCTGGTTTACCTTGCTGGAGCGACCAGGTGTGAAAGTGTCGGAACTGAATACCTGGAAATTTCTTGTTCCGGTGGCCGGCGCCTTGCTGAGCTGGGTGCTCATGCCCGATGAATCGCCTGATCTGGTTTCCCTGCTGGGCATGCTGATTATTGCCTGTTCCTTGTTGGTTCTAAACTATTCGAACCGGAAGGCAGCGCGCCAAGCCAAAAGAAAAGCAGAGCAGGCGAAATTGGAAGCAATCCTTTAGTCGGGCTTTTCTGCTTCCAGCTTTAATTCATAGAGGTTTTGAGCCATGCCGTTGGTCAGGTTTTTTTGCATGAATCCGGAGAGCCAGCCTTCCAGGCTTTCTTGAACAAAGACTTGGGTTGATTTTCCGTGTGGCACCAGAATCCAGTTATGAATGGCCTTGATCCAGAGCATTCGGCCGGTCCATCCAAATTCGTTGGGTGAATTGGCTGTATGAATCCGCGACTTTATTTTTAAGCCACCGGCTTTCCATGCAAAATTGGCTCCCGAAACTGCCGGACTTTGCAATGATGCTTCTGTTACTTCGGTTTGCCATTTGGGCCAGTCATTGATGCCTGAGAGTACCTTGTAAACTTTTTCGGCAGGCGCATGTATTAAAATCTGAGTTTCATTGAAGGCCGGTGCCTTTTTGTTGACTTCAATTTTCATATCGCAATTTTGTCTAAAACATACAAGCTCTTTCGATACTTGATTGTTGTGAGCAACTAAGAAATAAGCTTGCGATATTGCATCTTGAAATTCGGCAGCCGGTCCCAACGACTGCTTTTCTTGTTTGTAAAACGAAGTGAAATTCAATGCTCAATACCGAAAGCTACTTCTCCTGTTCGTTAACTTATTTCTGGTTTCATCGGTTGACCTTTTTGATTAGTGACAACAATCGTCACCTAAATTCAGTAACTCCACTTTCCGGAAATCGACCGGATGGCTTTCTGCCTGAAGCGAAATGGAACCTCCTTTGAGCAGTTTATTTCCATCGGGTGGCAATAACTTCTGATAACTGGGATCGCGTTTGTCCAACTGAGGCTGCGTGTATTGCATGACGACCTCACCATCCACCAAATGTTTGATGAGCGAGTCGCCGTAAACTTCAATCTCGGCTGTTACCCATTGGTCGCCATGGTATGTTTTCGACTTGGAATTGATGCAATGATCCAGCACCAGTTTGCCATCCATGACCACATTGGTGCCGGGGGTGCATAAATTCATGGTCGACCGTTCGTCGGTTCCATTACCTCCTAAAAGTTGGACTTCAATCGATGTTGGAAAATCTTGATTTTTCTCCATGCTTTCGGCGCTTTGCCCATGAATCATGATTCCGCTGTTGCGATAGGCCCAGCCCGGACCATTAGCAGCCTGTTCGCCAACAAAGCGGTATTCAATGCGCATCTTATAATGGGAATAATTGTGTTTGTAGAAAAGATGACCAAATTCTCCGTTGAAGGAGTCGTAGGCACCGTATCGTACTTTCAGCATGCCATCTTCAACCTGAAAGGTATTGTTGTAATTTTCGCCTAGCTCATGGCCGGTGATCTTGATTTGCCAGTCATTCAGATCTTTCCCGTTGAATAGTTGAATCCACCCTTTTTCTTTTTGGGGTTGACAAGAACAGAACAGGAAGATAGCAAGTAATCCTGATAGCAGGAATGAAGGTTTTAATTTTACGTTTTTCATTAGACATTATTTAGTTTAAGCGTGAAAATAACAATTTTTTAATTAGCAAACATGATGGATCGGCGATGGCTTCCTATTTGGCTAAAAATTAGATTTAACCACGTGGTTAAATCTTTTGGTTGATTTTCTTGCTAGTTAATTTTCAATCCATTAGTTTTGACCGTGCGGATTAACCGTCTGGTTAAGTTTGCTGATTGGATAATTAGAACTTGAATCGTCAAAAACAAGAAATAGATGAACACCCAGAAAGACACAACCGAAGACAAAATTTTAGAGGCGGCTACCGATGTCTTCGTCCAAAAAGGGATGGAGGGAGCACGCATGCAGGAAATTGCCAACGCTGCTGGAATTAATAAAGCTTTATTGCATTACTATTTTCGAAGCAAAGACAAATTATTCGATGCCATTTTTTCCAAAATTGTAGGCTTTGCTTTTCCAAAAATAAGCCAGATTCTGCAGTCAGATCAACCATTTCAAGCGAAAATAGAGAAAGCTATTGATACCTATTTGGATTTGCTGCTGAAGCATCCGTATTTGCCAGGATTCATTTTGAAGGAAGTAAACCGCGATCCGTCCATGTTTTTTAAACTGGTAATGAAACACGGCTTCGATGTGGAGCCTATCTTTCAAGTTATCCGCGAAGCGATGGATCGGGGAGAGTTGATTCGCATGAAACCGGAGCACTTGCTTGTTAATGTGATTAGCCTGTGTGTGTTTCCTTTTGCAGCAAAGCCTGTAATTGGTTTTGTGGCTTTTAAGGAAGACCCAAAGGCGATACAGGCCTTTTTCGAGGAGCGCAAGCAGGAAGTGAAGCAATTTGTCATTCGAGCCATTCAAGCACACGATTAAAAATAAACATAATTATGGAACGAGTCAATCAATTGGTGCTTTTACTAATGCTGATAGCCCAGACGGCCGGGGCTCAGCAGCCTGTTTCGTTGGAAGATTGTCAGCAGTGGGCCCGCGAATACCATCCGCTGCTGCAGCAAAAAGAACTGTACCAACAAATGAGTGAGCTGAAACTGGAGAACAATGAAACCAATAAGCTGCCTCAAGTGGATTTTAAAGCGCAGGCGACTTACCAGACCGATGTGACCCAAGTGGGCATCTCGTTGCCGAATATGGCGATTCCAGAGCAGTCAAAGGATCAATACAAAATGTACTTAGATGTGAAACAGAATATTTGGGATGGGGGACTGAATAAAGCTAATACGATTTTGGAAGAGGCAAAGGCTGATGCCAACGTGCAGGGAGTGGAAGTGGAGCTGTATCAGGTAAAGGGTCAGGTGAACAGCTTATTTTTCTCCAGTTTTCTGATTCAGCAGAACCGGACGTTACTGGCTAAGAAACAGGAGACCCTGGCAGCGCGTGAGAGTCAGATGCTGTCGGCTGTGAAGAATGGTATGCGTCTGGAGTCTGATTTGGATCAAATCCGGGCCGAACAGGTGAAGGTGAAGCAACAGCAGCTGGAACTGCAATCGCAGCACGAAACCGTGGTGGCTTCATTGGCCATTCTAACGGGGAAACAGCCCAATGACTTGCAACAGCTGGAAATTGAGCCGCAGCAGCTTGATCCAAGTCAATCGCTCAATCGTCCGGAGCTGGCCCTATTTGAAACACAGACTAACCTGCTGACAGCTTCCTCTGGCTTGCTTCAGAAAAAGCGAAATCCCAAGCTGTTTGGCTTTGGGCAAGCGGGCTATGGCCGTCCCGGATTAAACATGCTGAGCGATGATTTCGATAGCTATGCCTTGCTGGGTGTGGGCGTCAGTTGGTCGGTTTTGGATTGGAAGAATACCCGCCGGGAGAAAGAGATCATTCAAATTGAACAGGAATTGGTTATGACGCGGGAACAGCAGTTTGAGCGGAATATTCAGATTGCTTTGGATGGGGAATACCGTAGGATTGAGCAATTAAGAGCTTTGCTTGAAAGCGATCAGGAGCTCATCGACCTGCAAGCCCGTATTACGGCAAGTGCTGCTTCGAAGCTTGAAAACGGAACCATTACCATTTCGGATTACCTGAAGGACCTGAATGCTGAAGTGGCAGCACGAATCGCGCTGGAAAGCCACAAGGTGCGACTGGAAGCGGCTAAGATCAATTATCAGACGATCAAAGGAAATAACCATTAAAAACAAAGAGAAATGAAATTTCAATACCTATGGGCTTTGGCCCTGCTTAGTCTGGTGTCATGCAACGGAAATGATGAACGCTCGGATGCTTATGGAAATTTTGAGACAGAAGAGGTGATTGTTTCTTCGGAAATCGCCGGAAAACTGATCAACTTTGATATTGAACTGGGTGACCAAGTAACCCAAGGGCAGCTGTTGGGTGTGGTTGATACTACCCAATTGGGTTTACAGATCAAACAGCTGATAGCTCAAAAGCAGGCGGTGGCTAGTCAGAAGGTGAACTTGCGCGCGCAGGTTGAGGTGCAGCAGGAGCAGATCAAAAATCTGAAGATTCAGCAAGATCGTGTTCACAAATTATTTGCCGATCGGGCTGCTACCCAGCAGCAGGTTGATGATGTGGACGGGCAGATGCAGGTTGTGCAAAAACAATTGCAAAGTACCAACACGCGTTTTGTTTCCATCAACAGCCAGCTGGATGTGCTGGAGGCTCAGCTGGCCATTGCCAAAGACAAACTGGCGAAATGTTCCATCACGAGCCTAATGGACGGCGTGGTGCTTGAAAAATATGTGGAGCTGGGTGAGCTGGCCGCTCCCGGCAAGGCGGTCGTTAAACTCGGCGACTTGTCGGAGCTCGACTTGCGGGTGTATGTGAGTGGCGCCCAATTGCCTGCTATTCAGTTGGGGCAGCAGGTGGAGGTGTTGATTGATAAAAATAAAACCGAAAATCAGTCGCTGACTGGCAAGGTGAGTTGGATTTCGTCGGAAGCGGAGTTTACACCCAAGATTATTCAAACCAAAGAAGAACGGGTGAAACTAGTTTATGCAGTGAAGGTCAGGGTAAAAAATGATGGTCGCCTGAAAATTGGTATGCCTGGTGAAGTTAATTTTTAGTGATCGTAGAGACGCTTGATTATGATTCTCGAAAAAGAATTATTCAATGATTCGAATAAACAACATCTCAAAATCCTATAAGGATGTTCAAGCCCTTCAGCAGATTTCGTTTGAGGTTGGGGAAGGGGAGCTTTTTGGTTTGATTGGTCCCGATGGTGCTGGCAAAACCACGCTGATGCGAATTCTGATGACTTTGCTCTTGCCCGATGAAGGGCAGGCGCAGATGAATGGATTGGACGTGATTCGTGATTACAAGCAAATTCGGCAGCTGGTAGGTTACATGCCGGGGCGTTTTTCGCTTTACCAGGATTTGTCGGTGGAGGAAAACCTTGCGTTTTTTGCCACCGTTTTTGGAACAAGCATCGCGGAAAATTACGAGCTCATCAAAGATATTTATCAGCAGATTGAACCTTTCAAAAACCGACTGGCAGGGAAGCTTTCCGGAGGGATGAAGCAAAAGTTGGCTTTGTCGTGCGCTTTGATTCACAAGCCTAAAATTCTGGTGTTGGACGAACCAACAACGGGGGTGGATGCCGTGTCGCGTAAAGAGTTTTGGGATATGCTGAACAAGCTGCAAACGCAAGGAATCACGATCCTGGTGTCAACACCATACATGGATGAAGCGGGCTTGTGCGACCGGGTGGCACTGATGCAGAAAGGGGAAATTTTGCGTATTGATCCGCCGGAACAAATTGTAGCAAACTATACGCGCACCTTGTTGGCCGCGCGTTCGACAGAAATGCACCGTCTGATCCTTGATTTGCGCGAATGGGGCCCAATTGACACGGCTTATGCCTTTGGTCAGTTTGCGCATGTTACTCCTAAAACGGAAGGGCTGACGGCCGTTGAGTTGGAGCGTTACCTAAAGGCTAAAAATCATCAACAGTTGCAGGTGCGCCAAATTGTACCTGGCATTGAGGATGTGTTCATGGCCCTGATGGTTGGGGATGAAGAGTAGAGAGTTTGCTTGAATGGTTTATTAAACAAAGAATTGATGAAAATTGAGCCTATAAATACGAAGGTAGGGGATGCAGCAGTCAGCGCCAGAGAGAAGGTAATTGAGGTTCGTAGTCTGGTCAAAAAGTTCGGCAGTTTTGTGGCGAATGACCATTTGAACTTCGAGGTCTATCGAGGCGAAGTCTTTGGCTTTTTGGGAGCCAACGGAGCCGGTAAAACAACAGCTATGCGCATTTTGTGCGGCTTGTCCAGTCCAACCTCCGGCAAATTGTCGGTGGGTGGTTTTGACGTGTACAGGCAAGCCGAGCAGATCAAGCGAAACATTGGCTACATGAGCCAAAAGTTTTCTTTGTACGAGGACATGACTGTTGCCGAAAACATTCGGTTTTATGCGGGGATCTACGGCATTTCGGTCAAACAGCGAAAAGAGAAAGAACGGGTATTGCTGCAAAAGCTGCAGTTGGAGGATGCGCGGGATAAGCTTATTGCCTCGCTGCCGCTGGGCTGGAAACAAAAATTGGCCTTCTCGGTAGCCTTGCTGCACAATCCAAAGATTATTTTTCTGGATGAACCAACCGGAGGTGTCGACCCGATTACCCGACGCCAGTTTTGGGATTTTATTTACGAAGCGGCAGCGGAAGGAAAAACCATTTTTGTAACCACTCATTACATGGACGAAGCTGAATATTGCGATCGGGTTTCCATTATGGTGGATGGCCGGATTGCTGCCCTGGATACGCCTGAAAAATTGAAACAACAATTTCAATCGGAAGATATGAACGGCGTTTTCCTGAAGTTGGCGCGTGGCGCTCAAAATGGGGAGTAAGAAAGAAATGAGCAATTTTGAAACGATAGTATGAAACGTTTTTGGGGATTTGTTAAAAAGGAGTTTTTCCACATTTTTCGGGATGTGCGAACCATGATTATTTTGTTTGGAATACCGATTGCCCAGCTGATGCTGTTTGGAACGGTCATCACCAACGAAATTAAGGATGCGCACCTGGCTATTTACGACCAGTCGAAAGATGAGGTGACTCAGGAAATTACCGCCAAGCTGCTTTCTTCGGGCTATTTCATTCTGGATCAATACCTGGAAAGTACCGAAGATGTGGAAGCTATTTTCAGAAAGGGGAAAGTGAAGGAAGTGTTGGTGTTTGAACCCAATTTCGCACAAACTCTGGAGAAGGAAGGAAAGGCCAATGTGCAGGTGATTGCCGATGCGTCTGACCCCAATATTGGGAAGCTGTTGGCCAGTTATACTTCTGGAATCATCAACGATTATATCCTGAAGGAGATGGGTGAACTGAAGCTTCCGATGCAACTGGAGCCGGAAGTACGCATGTTTTACAACGAAGGGCTGCGGTCGGTGTATATGTTTGTGCCGGGCATTATGGCTATGATTCTAATGTTGATTTCAGCCATGATGACTTCCATTTCCATCACCCGCGAAAAGGAGTTGGGAACCATGGAAATTTTATTGATTTCGCCTTTACGTCCGGTGCAAATTATTTTGGGTAAAGTGGCGCCTTACCTGGGCTTATCCATTATCAACGCGTTTGTTATATTGCTGATTGGTCATTGGGTATTTGGGGTGCCCATTGCAGGTAGCTGGGTGTTGCTCATGGCCGAAAGCATTCTGTTTATTCTGATGGCGCTGTGTCTGGGGATTCTTATTTCTACCGTTTCTAAAAACCAGATGGTTGCCATGTTTATTTCCATGATTGCGTTGATGTTACCCACTATTTTGCTGTCGGGATTTATTTTCCCGATTGAAAACATGCCCATGCCTTTGCAAATCATTTCGCACCTGATGCCACCGCGCTGGTTTATTGTCATTTTAAAAAATGTGATGCTGAAAGGAACTGGTTTCGCGTATGTGTGGAAGGAAACTTTGATTCTGCTGGGCATGGCCGTTGTGTTTACTGCCATTGCCGTGAAGAAATTTAAAACGCGGTTGGAATAAAACTGTAGATCAACGAAGAAATAACGATTAGAATGAGAAAAAAACAGTTCAATACCAGGGAAGATGCCGGGAGGCGATTGGCTTCAAGAACTTTCAATTATTTTTAACAGCCTTCAAGAATTGAGTTATGAGAACTTTACGCTATATTCTTCAGAAAGAATTTATTCAGGTTTTTCGAAATAAAACCATGTTGCCTATGATTTTTGTGCTGCCGCTGGTGCAAATGCTGGTGCTTGTTTTTGCAGCCACGTACGACCTGAAAAATGTTGATCTTTACCTTGTCAATCAAGACCAGTCGGAAATTTCGCGTGAGCTGGTGGCAAAGTTTGAAGCGTCGCCATTTTTCCGGATCTACGATGCTTCTTTTGATGTGACGGATGCTGAAAACAGCTTCAAGAAAGAAGCTGCCGATTTTGTGCTGATCATCCCGCAGGATTTTGAGCGGGCACTGGTTCGGGAGGATGAAGCCAAGGTTGAATTGCTGATCAATGCCATTGATGGCAACAAAGCTTCGCTGATTTATTCTTACGCTCGTGGGATTTTTACAGGTTTTAACCGCGAAATTATTGCCGAATGGAAAAGCCTGCCGGAGTTTAATCCGCCCATGCAAGTCCGGTTGAAAGATACGTATTGGTTCAATCCGGAGCTGGATTATAAATGGTATATGGCGCCTGGTATTCTGGCGATTCTGGTCACCATTATTGGCATGTTTTTATCGGGGATGAATCTGGTGCGTGAAAAGGAAATGGGAACCATTGAGCAGTTGAATGTGACACCGATCAAAAAATATCAGTTTATTTTGGGTAAGCTGCTGCCTTTTCTGGTAATTGCTTTGTTCGACCTTGCTTTTGGTTTATTGATTGCCCGGCTTGTTTTCAACCTGCCTATTGTCGGAAGTCTTCCTTTGTTGTTTGGTTTTGCTGCCCTTTATCTGGTGGGCGTGTTGGGGCTGGGGCTGTTTATTTCCACCGTAACGGAAACACAGCAGCAGGTCATGTTTGTGACTTTCTTTTTTATGATGATCTTTATTTTGATGGGTGGTATTTTTACGCCGGTTGAGAGCATGCCGAAGTGGGCGCAGTGGCTCGATCGCATCAATCCGATTTATTATTTTATGCGCATTATGCGAATGGTGGTTTTAAAGGGGTCCGGCTTTTTTGATTTATGGCAGGAATTTGTTTCGCTGCTGATTATTGGAACTTCCTTTTTGGGCTTGTCTATCTGGCGTTATCGAAAAACAAGCTAATGCAAGTTAGGGCGAATTTTAAAGATTCAGATTAAATTGCACACTTCAGCCTGGGTGGCAGTTATCAGATCGTTGGGATGTAGCTTGAGTTGAAGGCCACGTTTGCCGGCGCTCACATAAATAAAGTCATGTTGCCGGCAGCTTTCATGAATAAAGATGGGGTAGGGTTTTTTCATGCCCAGAGGCGAGCAGCCCCCACGAATGTAGCCGGTTAGCGGAAGCAGCTCTTTTAAAGCGATCATTTCCGTTTTTTTGTTACCTGAAATCAGTGCCGCCTTTTTCAGGTTTACTTCGGCCTGCCCCGGAATAACGGCGATGAAAATGCCGGTTGCATTTCCTCGAAGAACCAGTGTTTTGAATACTTGCTCGATGTTTTGTCCTAATTTTTGGGCGAGGGTTACCGCACTCAGATCATTTTCATCCACGGGGTAAGGTACCAGTTCAAAGTCAATTTTATTGGAGTCCAGTATGCGGGCGGCATTAGTCTTTTTCATGTTGTTGCAAATCGAGATTGCACGAACCAATCAATTTTAACAGAAAGTACTGGATGAATGGAATTTTAGTCAGTTAGCTAAATACTTTGGGTGTAATTAAATTAACAAATCGTATCATTTTTTCTTCATTGTAAAAGCCCTCTTTTTCCAAGCTGTATTGTACAATACCGCAAAATGAAGACAGGAACATTTCGCTAAGCCAGGGAATGTCTTCGCGGTTGCTTGTTGAGTATTCACCGGAATCGTAGCCATCTTCTAAAATTCGAATGATGTAGGCTTGCTCGAATTCCATCATGCTTAAAAAGTGTTTTCTGGACACGCCAAGCGAAGTGTAATCTTGTTTCATCAGCCGAAACAGGTTCGCCTTTTTTGAAACCTCTTTATGAAACTCAATCACGTAAGTCTTTATCTTAGCAACCATTCCTTTCTGCTCTTCAACCTTGCTTTTTACCAGTTTTCGAAGGTTCATCATTTCCATTTTTATTACGGCTTCAAAGACCTCATCTTTGCTTTTAAAGTAGTGATAAAGCGTGCTTTTAGCTTTTCCGCAGGCGGCAGCAATTTCATCCATGGTTGTTTTTCTCATCCCGAATTGCTGGAATAATTTCTGTGCTTCAATTAAGATTTCGTGTTTTATTTGTTCGTCTTTTTCTGTCATCTGGTTTCGACTATTTTGGTTTTTTAGTAGCAAAAATACGATAAAATCTAAAGACCAGGCATTGTTTGAGGAAATAAAAAACTTTTTGCACCAAAAATGTTTCCTGTCAGAGATAGGGTTACCATTGACGAATCGGTGAATCGCCAATGGTTTATATGCTTAGTTTTTTACTCGGCTAAAACGTAGGGTTTTAAGCATCCAGTCGGGAAGCGATTTTTTGGGGTCGCGTCCTTTGAGGTTGATGAACAAACCCAGCTTTTCGATAATGGGAAGTTTATGTGTTTCCACAAATTCAATGGGTGTGCCATCCGGATCGGAAATGTAAGAAAAGTGGCCGGCAGCTGTTCCCATGTCAAAGCTGTTGGCGCTATTAACCGTAAAGGAAAAGCCTTTTTGCTCGCATTCTTTTTGTAGAAGCTCCATGCCCATAATGTCGAAGCACAGGTGGATGTACCCGAGTTCACCCCAAATTCGATCTTGAAAAATTTTCTTGGGCGTTCGATCCACGGGCTGGATGAGTTCAATTTGTGTCGGTCCCAACAATCGGCTGAAGGGGCCGGTGCGCGGCTGGTGTTTCAGTAGGGTGCGCCGGTATTTTTCGGTTCCTCCAGGCAAGGTTGCCAGATCTTCAAATTGGCCGGTTTTGTCATAAACGACTTGGTCGTACTGAAGAATGTCGGCATAGACTTTTTTAGCCTTGTCGATATCGGAAACACCAATAACCACGCCTGCTACGCCGCCTGTCATTGACTTTTGCTTCATGAAAAAGTGCTTGTCTTCCACAATTTCGAAAAGGTTGTTGTACGGATCGCGAAGATAATAATGTCGGTTTTCGTGAGGATCGTGGCTTAATGAGCCTAAGATGTTGAGTCCTTCGGCCTGATGATGCGTAAATGCTTTTTGAATGTCGCGGCATTTCAACTTGCAGATAAATATTCCGCAATCGCCTAGCTGTGCATCAAAAACAGGAGCTTTTGGATCTATGCCGGTGTGTTGCCAGATTTCGAATCCTCCACCGCCTTCCATATTCATGGCCAGCGCAGCATATCGTTCGCACTCTTGTCCGTTGGTATAATGGAGCATTAACTTGGCTGTAGCGGTATCTTCAAACACGTTAATATCCATTCCAAACGCTTTGCGATACCACTTCCAGGAAGCTTTGGCATCTCTTACTCCAATTCCAACTTGTTGTATGCCGCAAATGTTTTTCTTCATAATCCGATCTTTTTCAGCATGTTTGATTTCTGCTAATTTTTAATTTTTGTCACGATTTTATAGTATAGCACCGGAATGAAACGCCGGATGTAAACCATCAGGAGTTCCTTTTTTCCGACTAATAGCTCTTTACGGTTTTTTTTGATCGCTTTTACAATTTTTGCCGCGCATAGGTTGGCGTCCATTCCATTGGCCTGGCCTTCATCCATCTTATTGTAAGCTTGCCCGTTTTGGGTTAGGGCATTTAGCGAGATATTGGTTTTTATTCGGCCTGGCGAAACGATGGTGACTTGGATATTATCCAGACTGAGTTCAGCCCTTAAGGATTCGAAGTAACCCTGTACGGCGTGTTTCGATGCCGTATAAGCTGTTCGCCAGGGGAACCCAAACTTTCCGGAGATGCTGCTGATGACAACCAGGTGACCCGATTGATTTTTTAGCATGTGGGGCAGCACCCGTTTGGTCAGGGCTACCACGCTGAAAAAGTTGAGCTCCATGATATCTCGATCGATTTTCAGCGGGGTTTCTTGGGCTAGTGAGCGTTGGCTTTGTCCGGCATTGTTGATGAGTAGATCTACCCGGCCAACTTGTGCCAAAACAGTGCCAGCCACTTCCTCGGTCTGTTGAATGTTGGAAAGATCGACGGGAAAAACATGGCATGAAGCTGTGTGCTGAAGGCAGTTGATTCTCACTTCCTCCAGTTTTTCTTTATTGCGCGCCGACAGGATCAATGCAGCACCTTCGCGGGCGAGGGCGTATGCCAATGCTTCCCCTATTCCGGATGAGGCTCCTGTTATCCAGACGACTTTTTCTTTCAGATTTTTCATTTGACTAGGGTTGCTACTAGCAAATTTATTAATTTTTACGTAAGCTCGTTCATTTGGCTTTCAGTGTCGCTAAATTAAGCTTTAAAAACTCATTTCAGCCCGAAATCGGATGCCGTTTCTGTCGGTGAAATCGGTGTCGGCATAGTTTGAGCCTAGTTGACTAATGTATTCGACCCTTAATACTTTAAAGATATTGGTTAAGCCAAAGCCAATTTCGGCATAGGGCTTGCCTGGATCATTGGCGTAATAGTCGGGCAAATCGAATACGCCTTGATAGGAATCATTTAATTTGCCGTAATGACCTTTAAACGAGATAATCTCACGTAGTTTTAACCTTCTGAACAGCGGAATTCTATTTAGCAGGATACCGCCGCCGTTGAAATGTAAATGCGTATTGGAGTAAAGGTTATGGGCGAATGATGCGTGATGCAATAGGTTGAACCGGTATTTGGCATAGCCCAACGACATAGAGCCCACCGGCTGGTCCAGTAAGTCATAGGGGGCATCTCCAATCAGATAACCGCCATTCAGCATGTAACTCATAAAAACTTGGCCCATGTTTACACGCCCCTGAATTGATCCATGGAACTGGGAATATAGTCCCAGGTTTTCGTCTTCTTGTCCGCGCAGCGAAGTTTTGCCAATATCCCAGCTCAGATTAACCACCGGAGTTGTTGTGGAGTAGTAAATCCTGTCGAAGTAGAACTTGTCGTAATGTTGTCCAAAGGGAATCCGGAGATTGAATAATAGTCCATAGTTCTTGTACTTGTTGTATTCCATCGAATTACGGATAAAACGAACATTGGGCGTTTTTGTACTTTCCAACAGGTACGGAGCTGCTTCCAGGTGAATGTCATTCGGAGCATTGTATTCAAAACGCAGTTCAAAACTTTGCTCTTCTTTTAAATACGGATTCGGCTCTTTGGTGGTCAGCGCCGCAATAAAGTTTCCGTTGCCTTTATTGTTAGGGTTCTTTTTAATAAAACGAAGGTATTTATCCTGCGTAATCAGCGAATAGTCGTTGAAATAGCTGAACCGCAAAAGGAATTTATCTGTTTCCTGTGGCTGATAAATTAGGTTTGCTCCATACTTGAATGCCTTATTTTTGGTCCCATAGCCTAAAAAACCACCTATCGAAAAGCGCTCGAACATTTTGTTACTCGTTCGGAAAGGCAGGGTAAGGCGTTTGCCTTCGATGGTATTGGTGCTGTAAATATCAAATACCGGTCCGATATCCAACTTGCCGGCATTCAGGAAGCCGGTTAAAGCCAAGCCACCAATGGCGTCAATTCCTTTCACAATTTTCTGATCCTTCAGCTTGCTGACCCGGGAATATGAATCCGCATTCAACTCGTGGGCTTCAAATTCGGGCTGGTTGTTCCACTGGTTGGGAGCAATAGTGTTCAGGCGCGTGGATGTCGAGTAGTGAATCGATTTGTTGATCAGCCAGTTTCCGCTTGAAATGTTGTCGGCCCGCTTGGAGCTGTAGGTTGACAGCGAGTCTTTGTTCAGCGATAGTGCCAGGTTGATCCGGATATCTTGCAGATCGTAGAACCAGCCTTCGCCAGGCGTATGCTTATAGCTGACATTACTTCTAAAGCCATTCACAAAGTTGAGGTTAGCTTCTTTGGCAATATAAGCATCAATTTCGGTTAGGGCGAAGCTTCCATCTTCTACCACAAACTGACCTGAAAATAGCGGGTTAAACTTGTTTTTGGGAGCAAATGAAAAGTTGAAATATTTTTTACCATCCTTGATCGTACTATCATTCAAATATATGTTGTAGTACGACATGGCCGAATTGCTTAACGGTGAGATAAATCCCCGTTCCAAAATATTCACCTGATCTTTGTAGAAGTCTAAATCGACAGCAATGTTGAGTAGGATTATGCTTTCAATTGACTGGTTGAGCTGGGGGAAGATCCCATCCTTTTTTTGGTAGACCGTACTAATGTCGTTGTTTGTAACACTTAGGGCTTCCTCAGAAAGGTAAATGGGAGAGAAGCGTAATTCCTGGTTTTCTGCACCAACGGTCACTTCCTCCAGGTTGTTAATGAAACTGGTGATGTTTGAACTGGTGTCGATGGCTACGTAAACCGTTGTATTCGACAAGGTTTTGTAGTTGGCAACTTCCATCACTTGTTTCTGATTTTCTTTTTTGTGTTTCTGAATCTCGTTAAAGAGCACCTTGGCGCGCGGCACTTCGGGGCGAATCGTCACGGAATTCAGTTGCTGGACATTCTCTTCCAGCAATACCACAACATGATTGTTCTCAATCTGACTGATCAGTATTTCTTTGGGAAAGTACCCGACCGATGAGATGTAGAGCGTATCGCTGGCAGATGCCGAAAGCTTAAAAAAGCCATTCATATCGGCCATAGTGCCTTGCGTAGTTCCTTTAATCAGCACATTGGAAAAAGGGATCGGCTCTTTGCTCTTCTGGTCCTGTATATACCCGGTTATGTCAATGCCTCGGGCATAAAAACTACTCATGATCAAGAGTATGACCATAACGGCTTTATGCAACATTCTTATCATTTTAGTGCTATTCCCCTTCCTTCATCAACCAATAAAGTCCTTTTACACCTATTCTGATGTCATCGAGTTTCAGTAAGACAAAAATCTTCTCAGTATAGGCTACCACACCCCAGCCTACTGCCAGGAAGTACATCCAGGGGTAAAAACCAAAGACAAACAGAATGAAAAAGAAGATACTCTGAACGTATCCGGCCGAAACAGCCGAGTATAGGTGTAGCCCCGGAATTTTGCCAAACCGGAAGAATGCAACAAGGTAGCTCAAAACAAATACCGCCAGGAATAAATACAGAATCCAGGCGTGCGATTCAATTTCGGTCCATTTAAAGAGGAATAAGCCCAGCAGTGCCATGGCGTAGGTGCAAATGTCGGCTAGGTTGTCAAGTGCTGCTCCAAAGTTGGTTTGCAGTTTGAAATAGCGCGCAATATTGCCGTCAAGTACATCGCTAACCAAGCTGATGCACAGTAGGATTACAAACCAGCTTTCGATGCCGGCAAGGGCCATGTATAAAATTACCGGAAATACCAGAAGTCGGTAAAGGCTAATGAGATTGGGAACATTCAATACATTTTCCCCTTTAACTATGAGTTGTTTCATTTTCTGTTTGTTTTAATTCGTTTTTGTAATTGCAGGTTCCATCACGCTTCGCAGCTTAGGCTTGCGCTTGGTAAGTGCAGCCATTTCGTGTATGCGGTTTAACCGTCGCTTTATCTTTCTTCTCTGATAGGTTTTGAATAAAGTACTCCAGCATGCTAAAGACGGAGTCTTCATTGGCCTCATTTTCTGCTGATAACCCCAGCTTTTCCAAATTTGTTGTGTCGAATAAGATATTGATGTCGGTATAGCTTCCCGTAAACGACATGCCTATGGATATGATTCTTTCCAGTGCAGTCAGCTCTTGGGGATTTAAATCTTTGGTTGGGATCAGTTGAATAGGAAGCAGCTTGTTGAGACTGTCTATAATGTGGCTGTTTCTTGTCGATTTTCTAGCAATGAAATTCATGATAACCGGAGCGTCGTAAACTTCCACGGTACGGATAAGATAGTTGACCACCGTGTCAATTGGAATCAGGTTTTGCGTGGCTTCCGGATCAACACGAACTCGTACTTTGTGGTTGGGGTGTCGGCTGGCCAGACTGTGTATTCGTTTAGCAAAATCGAATATGCCATAGTCGGTGTTTGTTATTCCTGTTTCGTTGTTTCCAATCACCTGAGAGAGACGTATGATGCGGGCGTTTAAGCCGTTGGTTTTGATTTCATTCTTCAGGATGTTTTCGGCAAATCGCTTCGATTGTTCGTAATAGTTTCTGAAGCTGGAAATAGCTTCGTTGTCGTAAAATTTCTCTTTGAATAAACCGTCAAATTTCCCACAGGAATAGGCGGTACTTATAAAAACAAAGCGCGAAGTTTTTTGGGCATAGGTAGAATAGACTTTGATCGAGTTTTTAAGCCCATCAAGATTTGTTGTAAAGATTTCGTCCTTTGATTTTGAGTCGTATTTTAAACTGGCTGCAAAATGGAAATAGTCTACTTCACTGCTAAAAATTTCTTTTAATTGTTCTGCCTGAAGAGCGAAGTTTTCATTGCCCAGCGCATAGTCATAAACCTCGAGGTTTTGTGTATTAATTTTTTGTCCCTTATTGATTTCAGTCAAGGCTGATTGCATGCGTTCCTGTGCTGTGAATTTTTTATTCGTCCTCACCAAAGCGATGATTTTATAGTTCTGTAAAAGTAGCTTATTGATAAAATTTGCGGCTATATAACCGTTTGCTCCATTGATAATTATTTTCTTCATGTGTCTGTTTTTAACGCTTTCTCGCCTGTGCGATGTCCTATCTTATTTAAGTTCCAATAAAAATTTGATTTTCTATATAAACAGCACCAATATAAGTACTACACTTAATGGAATAGTAAGGTTATCAGAACCTCTCCAGCTGATTAGTTCGGCCAGGGTGCTGACCACGGCAATGGTCAGGGCAAGCCAAAATGTTTTTAAATTGAATAATTCCCAGTGAAAGTACAGGGCAATTAAGCTAATAATAAGGCTGGTGGCAAAAAATGCTCCCGAACCAAGCCATGTTTTGTCGAGTTTGCGCCCAAATAGTTTTATTCTGCCGTTATAAGTTTTTAAGTTCATTCCCAATATGGCTGCCATTGGGTCGCAAACGGCTAAAATCAGCATGGGCAGAATGTAGATAAATTTATTTTCCATCAAGTTGGCTATTAAAAATGTTACATAGATGGAAAGTGGCAATAGGTAGCTGCCGACTGATTTTCGCTGAATATCATGAATTGATTTTAGCTGCTTGCTGTATTGCGTAATAAACAGGGCTGCAAAAAATAGTAGGGCCAACACCAAAACATACCAGTGCGAAGGAAATATGTAGGGAAATGGCACTGTAGCCAGCGTGGCGGTAAAATGTGCAAATTTGCGTGTGATCTCTCCCTTTAACTTAAACCTTCGGTAGTTTATTTCATTGAATGCAAGCAGCAGTATGATGCCAATTAAGTAAACAAATGATAGTACGATTATATTTCCCATAGGATTCCGAAATAATTAAAATTTCAATAGATACATGCACACAGCAATCCAGGCGCCCCCAGCCAGGAGGCTATCGAAACGGTCGAGAAAACCACCATGCCCGGGAATCAAGTTGCTAAAATCTTTTTGTTTGTATTTTCGTTTGTAAAACGAAGCGGCAATATCTCCTGTAAATGCAAAAACGATAATGCCGGCAGCCAATAAAAGCGACTGGGCAATGTTTTCGGCATAAAGTTTATCGAGCCAAAAGCTGCTAGCCAGGGCAACAAGTGCCCCGCCAATAAGTCCTCCATAAGTTTTTTTGGGGCTGATTTCCGGAGCAATCTTTTTTCGTCCCCAAAGCTGGCCGGTTATCTGGCTGAAACTATCGAAAATGGAAAGAACCAAAAACGAAAACAGGATCAATCCTTGAGCTAATCCGCTGAAGAAATAAAACCCAATTGAGAGGAATGCGAAAACAATCACCGATGCCAAAAAGAAGCTTTTGTGTTGAAAGCCGGTTTCCCGAAAGAGCTTGAACAGTTCAAGAAAACCAGCGCCAATAATAAGCACTGATAAGTAGCGAAAAATGGTTGGGTTGATGATAATGCTGAAGAATAAACTATTGATAATGAAAAAGTACGTTATGAACTTGGTGTAGCTTTTTCGGGCAACTTTGGGCTCTTTCTTTCGATTGATCATATAGAAGCCGATACCTCCTAAGAGGAAGTAGATCAGGATTATGATGTAAATTGTTCGAATCATGTTTACGTTATTTAATCTTTTTAGCCTACAATCATTAGGATGCCAATTCCAACCATCACGAAGGCATATAAATAGCGGATCTTATTTTCGGATTTGTCAGTTTTTACTTCGGATAAAATTTTAGGACCAAGCAATGCGCCCACAATCGATCCGGGAGTCAGGAAATAAACAACCATCAGGTCAATCTGCCCGACTAGAAGGTGTGCTCCAATTGCAAAAAGGGTATTGGTTAAAACCACAACCAGCGAAGTGCCAATGACCAGTTTTAGTGGGATATACATCGAAAAAAGCCCGGCTAACACGGGTGCTGTTCCGCTGGTTCCGAAGGTGCCTGTGATAATTCCGGCTAAAAAACCAAAGACCGATCCCTTGGCTTGTTTTCCGATTCTTGTGTTTTTCTCGGTTGTCAATTCTTCATCCGACATTCTTTTTTTCTTCAAAGTGCCCAAAATCATGTTGGCAGCAATCAGTACCGCATAAATCCCAAAGCTGGCTTTTAGTTGCTCGGGACTTATCAGCCCGGTAATGCTTGCCCCAAGAAAGGCTCCCAAAATGCCGGTAAGTGAAAACAGCGCACCAATTCGAAAGTCGATGTTTGTTTTACGGTAATGCCCCAAGGTGCCTACTAAGCAAATGGGTAGCGTGGCTACTAGTGAGGTAATAACTGCTGTTTGCGCCGGAACTCCAATTAAAAGGGTGAGGATGGGAAGAAAGAAAAAGCCTCCGCCACCTCCCAGCATGGTTCCAAAAAGGCCAATGACAAAACCAATCACGGGTAATAAAAAATAAACCGGCTCTATGGATGAATGAAAAATCATAGTTTATGCTTCTCGTAAAGTGTATTCCAGTGAAAACATCGTTTTTTTGATTGTGTTACAAATCAAAGCTGACCATAAGCCTATGACTTTGTTGGAGTAAGTTTAAAATCTTCGATATTTACTTGGCTGAGGTGCTTTACCTGACGGTCTTTCATGTCTGAACTTTTACCTGTTTTGAAATTTTTCACAAGAATCATTTTCGGAAAAAATTTAGCATTTGAATTATTTAGCTCAATATAATCTGAAAATTCGGTTACTCCAACCAATTTGTCTTGAATGTCATATTGCTCCATGCTCATTAGCTGTTCTTTATCCAGTGAAACGAAGGCAATCCGATATTCTTTCTCATCAGGTTTTTGAATTTTAATCCTCTGGCAATAGGTTTCTTTTAGGTAGGCTTTTTCAAGAAAAGTGAACTGAAAGTCGTGGCTAATCATTGATTTGAATTGTTCGATGGGGATTTCCGTTCCCACAATCTTGATGTTTCGCTGGTTGGCCCTTATTTTTTGAACCCGACGGGTTGCCGGCATATAAATTTCAATAATCCCTTTTTTGCTTGGGTAATCTGTCGTTAATATTTTTGTTTCCACTACATTTCTAGGAGCAATCAGTTCAATGAGGATCTTCTTTTTGTCATCAAATTCAGCATACGAAAAAATCAACCCTTTAGTCTTGCTTTTGCCTTTTCGTTCAAATGTTTCTAATTCAAGAATCAAGTGGATATTCTTAAGCGACAGCTTTGGATTGATCGTAAGTTTGCCCAACTGTGAGACAGAAAGTATTGCAAGGGCTATAATCCCGATGATTAGTGGGAGTCTATATTTTTTGATTAGGGTATTCACTGCTTCTTATTGTTCGCTATTTCGATGTGTTCAAATGTTGATCTCTTTGTTTGGATTTTCTACTTCTTTTTGTTGTCGTTATTAAAACGATATTCGTGTATTCGTCTTGTTATTTGATGAGAGATTGATCGCAATTAGAGTGTTTGGTTCTTAATTGTTGTCATCTTTCTTCTACGGAGTTCATTCAAAATCTACTGTTATTGGTGAATTGTCTTCTATTCTAGTTATAAGTATTCTTTGTAATTATCCTTTGTTTTTGTTGATATGGCTGCATGAATTGACAGTCAACTTTTTTTAATAATTAAGTCACTTCATTGATCAAATTGAGGAACCAGAGCTAATGTGTCATCCATTAAATATTCTTTCATGTTTTCCTGTTATTCGACTAAATTCGTTTTCGAGTAGCAAAAGTAGCTTTTTTTACCATTCAACCGGAATATTTTTGAAGAAATTAAAGTCAGCTTAGCATGGATCGATTTATTGTAGCTGTTCGGGGGACCCGGAAATTGGAGATTGGGCGATGCTTTTTCAGCAAGCAGACTTTGGTGTAGAGCAGGAATCTAGCGAAAAAAAAGCGTTTCTCTGTGTCGTATTTATTGAGATAGATATTGAGTTTAAGTTATTAGAAAATTCTTGTACATTTGCAGACCAGACCAGACCAGTTAAAATAAACAAATTATGAAACGAATAACATTACTTCTGGCCTTTGTTTTAGGCCTACTAATTCAGGTTTCAGCTCAGTATGAGTTTCCTTTTCAAAATCCAGACCTCGCGGTCGATGAGCGAGTTGAAGACCTGGTTTCTCGTTTAAGTGTTGAAGAGAAAATTGAACAGCTTCTTTACGAAGCGCCGGCAATCGATCGCCTGGGGATTCCGAAATATAACTGGTGGAACGAGAGCCTGCATGGCGTGGCACGAGCCGGTTACGCTACTGTGTTTCCTCAATCGATCTCCATTGCCGCTTCCTGGGACAAACAGTTGATGAACCGAGTGGCTTCAGTTATTTCTGACGAAGCACGGGCTAAGCACCACGAATTTGTGCGTCAGGGGGAACGAGGCATCTACCAGGGACTGACATTTTGGTCTCCTAATATCAATATTTTCCGCGATCCGCGATGGGGGCGTGGCCATGAAACATATGGCGAAGATCCATACCTGACCGGGCAAATGGGAAAAGAATTTGTACTGGGGCTGCAAGGAGGCGATTCGGATTACCTGAAAGTGGTGGCTACAGCCAAACACTATGCGGTACATTCGGGCCCCGAACCTATTCGTCATGAGTTTAATGCCGAAGTGAGCGAACGTGACTTACGAGAAACTTACCTGCCAGCCTTTCGCACCTTGGTAGTCGATGGAGGCGTTTATTCGGTGATGGGAGCTTACAATCGGTTTCGCGGTGAGCCAGCTTGTGCCAGCCCGCAATTGTTTGATATTTTGCGCAAAGAATGGGGATTTGAAGGCTATGTCGTTTCAGACTGCTGGGCCATTTCCGATTTTTATCAGTTTCATAAAATTGTTCCAGACGCGGCTTCGGCAGCAGCTATGGCTGTAACCGAAGGTTGTGATTTAAATTGTGGTGTGAGTTACAAAGCCTTGGGTGAAGCCATGGATAAAGGACTGGTGACCGAGGATGCGATTGACATTGCCGTGAAGCGTTTGTTTAAAGCGCGGATAAAACTGGGCATGTTTGATCCGGTAGAGCGGGTGGAATACGCTCAGATTCCTTACGATATTAATGACAACCCGGCGCACGATCAATTGGCGCGCGAAGCAGCTCAGTCAAGTATTGTTTTGCTGAAGAATGAGGATTTGCTGCCACTGTCAAAAACATTAAATACCATTGCTGTTATTGGACCTAATGCTGATGACGTACAGTCGTTGTGGGGGAATTACAATGGAGTGCCTTCGCATCCGGTTACGGTTTTGCAGGGAATTCAGAATAAGGTTGCTCCTCAAACAAAGGTGCTGTATGCACAAGGATCGAACCTGGCAGAAGGTGTTCCGGCTATGGAACCGATTCCTTCCATTTATCTTCAAACTAAGAATGGAGAGCAGGGATTGACAGGAGAATATTTTGCGAACAGCGAATTTGAGGGTGATCCACTTTATATGCGGGTGGATGATCGCGTTGACTTTGCGTGGGATATAGGAACGCCAGATCCTCGTCTGAAAACTGGACAGTTCAGCATTCGTTGGTCGGGCTATGTGGTGGCTCCCAAAGACGGGCTTTTCTATTTCAGCGATTGGGGAAAACCGTATATGAAGATTACCGTGAATGGTACCGAGGTAACCGGTGGAAATCATGAACATCATGCAGCAATCAATCCGGTTTTGTTGGAGCTGAAAGCCGGAGAACGTTATGAAATTGTTGCTGAGTACCGTAATTATTATGGGGATGCAACAGCTCGTTTGCTGTGGGCTGTTCCGCAGGAAAACATGTTGGACGAAGCGGTTGAGGCAGCCCAAAAATCGGATGTGGTGGTTTTGGCACTTGGCCTGAACGAGCGTCTGGAAGGTGAAGAAATGCCTATTCATATTGAAGGGTTTGCCGGCGGCGACCGCACCAATATGAATTTGCCAAAGGAGCAGCTTGAATTGATGCAAGCCATTATGAAAACCGGAAAACCGGTGGTGTTGGTCTTGATTAATGGAAGTGCTTTATCAGTAAATTGGGCGGCAGAACATGTGCCAGCTATTCTTACTGCTGGTTACCCCGGGCAGCAAGGTGGAAGTGCTGTAGCCGATGTGTTGTTTGGCGACTATAATCCTGCAGGGCGACTGCCAGTTACCTATTATAAATCGGTGGATCAGCTGCCTCCTTTTGAAAACTATGAGATGGAAGGACGCACCTACCGTTATTTCAACGATCAGCCACTCTTTCCTTTTGGTTATGGCTTAAGCTATACCTCGTTTAGCTATGCCAACTTGCAGGTGCCCGAGAAAATTTCGACCAATGAACCGCTTGATATTTCTGTTGAGGTTACCAATATAGGTGATAGGGATGGTGACGAGGTAGTTCAATTGTACCTGACTGATGAAAATGCGTCAACACCACGTCCTATCCAACAATTGGAAGGATTTGAACGTATTCATCTGAAAAAGGGAGAAACCAAGACCGTGAGTTTTACACTCGATCCAAGACAATTGTCGCTGATCAATAAGAAAGAACAGCGCGTGATTGAACCCGGCTGGTTTTCCGTATCGGTTGGTGGTGAGCAACCTGGCTTTTCGGGAATGAATGATGCCTCAACAACCACAACGGTAACCGGGCGTTTTCAGGTAAAAGGAAAAACAAGTCTCGTAGAATAAGCTTTCGTTTGTTGGTCGTTCAAAACCAATTTTAGTTCTCCTGTTCTTTTTTGTCTTCGTTACGATAAAGAGAAGGAAGTGAAATATTGTAATGGACGACTAGCAAACGCAGGATAATAATAAACAGTACCGGTACAATTTGAAGAATGGGGTTGATGACATGCAAATGGTGCAACAACAGGTAGAAAATGGAGCCTAGGATACAGACCGTGGCATAAACTTCTTTCTTGAAGATTACCGGTACTTCGTTGGTCAAAATATCGCGTAAAATACCTCCAAATACTCCGGTGATGGTTCCCAGGATCACACAATTGACGGCAGCTAATTCATATTCAATTCCAATTTGGACTCCGGTAATGGTATAGAGTGCCAGCCCAATGGCATCGAAAAATACGAGCGGGCGGTGGATATGTAGCAGGCGCGAGCGAAATATAACAGTAAAGATGGTTCCAACCATGATGATATGGATGTAGCCGGTTTGCTCAATCCAAAATGCAGAACGTCCGGTCAGTAGCATGTCGCGAATGGTTCCACCTCCCACGGCCGTAACAAAGGCGATAATCAACACCCCAAAGGCATCAAAACGCTTCGACATGGCGGTGAGTGTTCCGGAGATGGCCAAAACAAATGACCCTAAGATACTGATGATATTCATCGCGTTTTCCATAGTGCTTAACTGCATGTGCTTTCTGTCTATATTATTTAAAAAATGGTTAGGAGTTTTAACCTATCCGCTATTTTTGAGGCGGCAATATTACGCATTTTTAAGCTGAAAAGAAGAGGCATTCGTCGCCACTTTCCTGGGTTCATAATGAATGCTTAATACTCAGCGCCCGGAGGTTTAAAATGCTTTGGCATTTCACAAGCGAATCCGGCAGATATCTGATGCAGGAAGTTTATCCAGCGACTTCATTTTTTTTGCAAAAAAGGAATTGAACCCCTTTATCCTATCGTGTTTAAGGTTCGGGCATCCTGATATTTTTTCTAACTTCGTTGTACGAAACTCAAGCATGGGGAGTTCTCTAACGGCATGAACGATTCATTGATCACAAAAACAAATTCGTATGAAAAAACTACTCTTAATCCTGCTAACCTTAGCTACTTTGGGGGCTTGTACCTCAAAAAATGAACTGACCATCATCAAAAATGGTCGATCCGATTATGAAATCCGGATTAACGATCAGGCATGCCAGAAAGCGGCTCAACAACTTCAGCATTATCTCGAACAAGCGTCAAGCGTCAAGCTTCCCATTGTGATGGAAACTGCAGCAGATCCTTCCAAACCTGCTATTTTAGTCTTTACTGACACGGGCTTACCGCAGGCTTATTCCATTGCCATTCAAACCGAAGGTAAGAACCTGCTGATCTCGGGAGGCGATGCGCAAAGTACTGGCTATTCCGTTTATGAGTTTCTTGAAAAGTATGTGGGCTGTCGGTGGTTCTCGCCAACTGTTGAGCAGGTGCCATCCAATTCAACCATCGCTTTGACTTTTCCGGTCAATTACGTGTACACGCCCGAAATTACCACCCGAACGGTCCATTCACGCTTGTTTTACGAAGACCATGCGTTTGCTGATCACCAAAAAGTAACCACAGGAGCTTTTCCGGGCTATGTTCCTGAAGGCCGGGTTCATACTTTTCACCGCTTTGTTCCAGAGCTTAGTTTCTACGACAAACATCCCGAATACTATGCCTTACGCGGCACAAAGCGGCTACCTACCCAATTGTGTTTAACGAATCCGGAAGTGCTAGAAATCGTCATCGACTCCGTGCAGGAGTGGTTTGAAAGGTACCCTGATGCCCACGTGATTTCCGTGAGTCAAAATGACAATACTCAGCATTGTCAATGCGAGAACTGTCAAAAGATTGATGAGGAAGAAGGTTCGCCCAGCGGCAGCATGATTCATTTTGTCAATTCCGTGGCGCAGGCATTTCCGGATAAAACCATTTCAACCTTAGCTTATCAATACACCCGGCAACCTTGTAAAACCAAACCACTTGATAATGTGCTGGTAACCCTTTGCTCTATTGAATGTGACCGGAGTGCTCCCATCGAAGAGAAATGCAGCGATTTTGCCGAAGACCTTGTTGGCTGGAAGCGGCTGACCGACAACATTCGCATTTGGGATTACACCACCCAGTTTACCAACTTTCTGGCACCCTTCCCCAATATGCGCACCCTGCAGCCCAATATTCAGTTTTTCAGAGATAATCATGCAAAATGGATTTTTGAGCAACATAGCCATCATCCGAGTGAGCTGTTTGAATTACGGTCATATTTAACCGCCAAACTCCTATGGAATCCTGATCAGGATGTAGAGGCCATTATGGTCGAATTTGTGCAGGGTTATTACGATGAAGCCGGACCCGCCATAAAAAAATACATCGATTTGGTTCATTCATCGCTCGAAAGCGATCCTGATTTCTTTCTTTACTTGTATGGTGATCCAGCCCAAGCTTTTCAATCCTTCCTATCGCCTGAGCTGCTCAAACAATACAATGCCTTTTTTGATGAGGCAGAGGCAGCTGTTGCTAACAAACCAGCCGTTTTACAACGGGTACGAACCGCGCGAATCAGTACCGACTATGCGCAACTCGAGATGGCCCGAAATGGCATGTCGCCGGATTACCAGCTACTGGCAAACGGAAACATCTCGCCTGATGTACAAACGCGGCTCAAGCGTTTTGCATCCAGCAGCCAACAGGCCAACATTAGCCTGATGAATGAAATGGGTTATACGGTAGAAGAATACTTAAGCTCATTTGAGCAAACATTGGAACGCGCGGCGCAACCAAATCTGGCACGAGGAGCAAAAGTGCAGCTACTCACACAACCAAAGAAATACGCCGATGAAAATCCCCAAGTTCTTACAGATGGAGCTTTTGGCGGTAGTAACTTCTATGCAAACTGGCTGGGCTTTGAAGGGAACGATATGTCAGTGGTGATTGACTTAGGAGAAGCCAGGAGCTTCAGCAACATTTCTGTTGGCTTCCTGCAGGTAACCAACCACATTGTATTCTTCCCGGAATGGGTGACTTTCTCTGTTGCAAACGACAACAAGAACTTCCGGAAACTTCAAACTGTTTCAACTCAAAAGCCAATCAGCAAGGAAAGCAAACGAAACGACATGGAGTACTTTAAAGCCAGTTTCCCGGAAACACAGGCCCGCTATGTTAAGCTTGTCGCCAAAAACGTAAGTAAAGCTCCGGTATGGCACAATGCTGCTGGCTTGCCGGTATGGATCTTTGCTGACGAAGTGATTGTTAACTAAGCAAATGGTGGTCTTTACAGACACGCAGCTCAAAAAATAAATCAGTTTTATACGTAGTACATCATGAAAATCACACAGTTTAAATTTTTAGGAATCTTCCTGCTCGCTTTAGGAGGGGCCTGTAGTAATCCGGAAATTGAGGAGAACACCAAGCCCAATGTAGTTTTGTTCTATCTTGACGACAGCGGGTACGGAGATTTTGCCCATAACGGAAACCCAACTATAAAAACACCCAATATTTCAAAGCTGAAGGAGAATGGCATCAACTTCACGCAGTTTTATGTGGGCACAGCAGCCTGTTCCGCATCGCGTTATTCGTTGATGACCGGACGTTATCCCGGGCGGTCGGGATTAGGCTCCTGGGTAATTGGCCCGGGATCAAAAAGGCATATCCATGAAAAAGAGATTACGCTGGCCGAGGGCCTGAAGTCAGTTGGGTATAAAACCGGCATGTTCGGCAAGTGGCATTTGGGATCGCCGAATGAGGGGAATGGGTTTTCGCAGGAAACCTTGCCGCTGGCGCATGGTTTTGACGAGTGGATTGGAACCAATGTGTCGCACGATTACAGTAATTCCATGCTTCTGAAGAGTGATCCACAGGGGAATAATCCAATTTCCGGATATGATTTGATTGCTGAAAACCTGCCATCGGATGTAAAAGCCTCGGAGTCATTGACAGGGGTTTGTACAAAAGCTGCCATCGACTTTATTAAACGAAATAAGGAGCATCCGTTTTTTGCCTATATCCCCTATAATATGCCACACCTGGGGCTTTTTGTTAGTGACAAGTTTAAAGGAATTTCGCGCAATGGAACGCTTGGCGACGTGATGGAGGAACTTGATGCAGCAATTGGCGCAGTTTGTCAAACCTTAGAGGAGGTTGGTGTGAGCGACAATACCATTATTATTTTTTCTTCGGACAATGGACCGTGGATTCTTTTCAGTGATAAGTCTGAATCGAAGTATGGCGATACGCGTTTGCAGGTTGGCTATGCCACTCCTTTTCGCGATGGTAAAGGTTCAACCTGGGAGGGCGGACATCGCGTACCCGGTATTATCAGCTGGCCCGCCAAAATCAAAGGAAATCGTAACGAGCAAACACCAATCAGCACCTTGGACATATTGCCAACAATTTTCGCAATTGCTGGTGTTGACTTGCCTCAGGACCGCACCATTGACGGACGAGACATTTGTTCGATACTGATGCCTGAAAAATATACCAGTCAGCCCGACAAATTTAATTTTATCTACTCCTACGCCGACAATCAGGCTTCTGCTATCCGGAAAGGCCCGTGGAAATTGCACATTCGCATTGGCTCGCAAACTAAAAATAACTATGGTTTTACGGCGTCGCGAGAGACTCCATTGTTGTTTCAGGTTGAAAAGGACTTGGGCGAAAGAATCGATGTGGCCAACGAGCATCCCGAAAAAGTTGCGGAGCTGTTAACCGAATTAGAGCGCTTTGAAGAACAGATGAAAGTGGAAGGCTCTTTTTGGGATGAAAAATAGAATCGGACAGGTGCCTGGTTTTGGACTATAATCGATTTTGGTACAACTGTTTTTTTGGTGGAGTTGGTTGTTGGTGTATGGCTTTCGTTACCAGCAGTCAACTCCACGAATAAATACTTGGCTGCGGGTCTCTTTATTTTGTGAGCTAAAATATTGCTCTACATTTGTGGCTTTAATCATTAGTTTATGCGTTATAAGCGTCTTCGTTCGCAACTAAAAGGTGCCCGCCAGGATAGTTTTGACGAGCTTGCCAAGGCTTTTGAAGCAGATGTAACGGGCATGCAGCCAACGTTTACACCTGTTATCAGTGAGCCTGTTTCTGATTACAAACAGGAGATTGAACGGATTCGTAAAATTAATGCCAAACTGGGATACACCTTCGAACGCCTCAATAAACATCAGCGGCATGCTGTGTTTCATCGGGCCCCAAATGTCCTTCTGTCAGCTATGGTGGGCAGTGGAAAAACCACGGTTCTGATTGCTAAAATCTTCTTCCTTCATTTTGTTGAACAAGTTCCTTTTGATCAGATTGTGGTATTGACATTTACCAACAAGGCTGCCCGCGAAATAAAGGAGCGAATTGCTGTTTTTCTGGGTGAAGTGGATGCAGGCATGAACGAGCAATTGCTTTACTTTGGCACCTTTCACGCGGTGGCCCGTCAGCTTTTGCAGGAACATCCTCTGTTGCATGAAGTGGGTTTTAAGCCCGGTTTTATGATCATGGATGAGTCGGAAAAACAGGCCTTTCTGGAACGCTTGATTGTTCAGGAAAACCTGGAGATTAAATATCAAAACAAGTTGGCAAAACGTTGGCGGAAGTTCCACCAGAATGGTGAAACAACCATGGGCAATATGAAGTATGAGGATGATTTTGCTGAATTGTCACTCTTGGCAGAGCAAGAGAAGCGCCGCACCAACACCATGGACTTCGATGATTTAATAAGCTTGTGCAACACCTTAATGAAGAAACAGCAGTGCATTCAACCCAAGTGGATTGTGGTGGATGAGTTTCAGGATTGCAATGCAGAACAACTTCAGTTGATTGAGTTGTTAAAAGGCAACGATGCTCAGTTGTTTGTGGTGGGCGATCAAAACCAAAGCATCTATGGCTGGCGAGGGAGCAGGGAATATCTGTTTCAGGAAATGCACCCCAAATGGGAAGCTGTTTGGATGGAGCTTCCGCAGAATTACCGGAGTACGGGAACCATTCTTTCGGCAGCAGAAGCCTTGCTTCAGCGTAACCAGGGAAGCCTGATTGCCACCCGCCAAAGTGGAACTCCTATCGAAATTATCCGTCATTTTGATGATCATCAGGAAGCCTTTTATCTGCGGGAGAAGCTGCTTAGCCTGCAAAAGCAACAGGTTGCCTTGGATACGGTTGCTGTTTTGTTTCGCACTCATCAACAAATCAAAATTGTGGAAACGGTACTGGAGCAAGCTGTTATTCCGTACCAGTTGGTAAAACGAAGCGAATTGCACGAAAACCCGGCGCAGGCGTTTTTACTTCGAATTTTTAAAGTGTCCATCAATCCGAATGATTTTGATGCTTGTTTGGCCTTGATTTGCGACCCCAGTTTTGGAGCATGTAAACGCAGCAAAAAGCTGATTCAGACCCTTCGGGAACGGAATACGGAAACTTCTGTTTCGCAAGCACTGCGTGATTACCTTTCCACGCTAAAGCAGCGGGCAACAGCCCACATTCGGCTGCTAGATCAACTGGAACGTTTTAAAGACGAATTTCTGCCTGAGACCGATGCCTCGGCAGAGCAACTCATCGATTTTTTGGAGATTCGCTCCATTTTGAAGCCCACTTCAATTCATCATGCGGAATACCTGGCTGATATAACAGAAGCTTGGGAGCAACTGATGCGCTATCGGAAAGAGCAGGGGTGGGGAGATGCAACTTCAATCTTTCAAGTGGCCATCGATCAGGTTGTGCTGGAAGGATCGTTTCAGATTAACGACCGGATTAAGGAAAAGGGCGGAGGCGTGCACTTGCTAACAATTCATGCGTCGAAAGGCCTGGAGTTTGATCGGGTGTACCTGGCTGGGGTAAATACCGGGATCATTCCTTTAGCCCGCCACCAGCGCGGAAGTGAAAATTTGAAAGAAGAGAAGCGCCTTTTGTTTGTTGCAATAACCCGGGGAAAAAACCAAGTTGAGATTGGCTGGCACGCGCAGCCCACGCTGCGTCATGTCGAACCAAAACCTTCTTATTTTCTGAATGCCATTCCTGAGACTCTGCTGAAGCGAAGCGTTTCGGCTGCCGGTGTTGCTGAAACCGTTTCGGCAGAGCACGAGTCCGACCTTTGGAAGAAGGACATGTTGGTGCAACACAAAAAGTACGGTCCCGGCAAAGTGATTGCGGTTGAGGACAAGGAACTGATTTGTCATTTCGACGCTGTGGGAGAAAAATCCTTCTCCAAAGCGTTTGCTGACGTATTGCTGCAAAAAATTGCAAGCAGCGCTTAAGCCTCTTTTTGACCGCCCATCATCCTGCGAATTTTCAGCTCTTTTCGCAGGTCTGTTTCACTGGCAGCCCGTAAGCTTAAAGTGTACGAAACGGGAGCCTCGACCACTACCGATAATTCTTTTTTCAAGCCTTTTATCACGGTTTCATTGTTTGCTATCTTCAAAATGCCTGGCGGAAGGAATAAAACGACCGTTTCTGCCGATTGCTCTAATCGAGTTACCTCTTTTAGAAACTTAGCACCAAAGCGATCTTCTTTATTGAAACGATCCAACAACACGTCCCAGTTGGACTTAAGCTCTTCCCACTTCATTTTAGGTAGAGCTGATTCTTGCGGACGGTTCAAGTGTTTCTCATCAACTCCTGCAAGAGGAGATTTTAGTTCCTTGTAGAAATTACGAAGTGCCCAAAGAATTAAGTTTTTATCAATCCGATGGTCGCCTACGCAAACGGGGCAGCCCTTCTTGCAACTACAACTCTTCACTAAAACTCCAGCATTCTGAATAATCTGATCGATGTAATCAAACACTTTTTCAGAGAACCCCAATCCGCCGGGATAGCCATCGTACAATACAACCGCATACCTGGTTCGCTTGGTTTTCATATCAACAAACGAAAGAGTAGAACCTTCCAAGTCGCTATCGGTAGCCATTACGCGCATCGAAGCAGCGGCTTTAATGCAATGCACCAAGCCTTCGGTGTAATCGAACCTTGGAGCTTTACCATCGGGAGCGCCTTGCTCCAGCGATGGTGCTTTGCCTGTTGCCACAAAGGTACGCACCACATTCTCGGGGATCTCGATCCAACAGGCCTCGGTTTCCATTTTTGTTTTTAAGATCTCTGACAAATCAGTGAACCCCAAATTCTGATGTGTATTGAATTCCACCATCTTAAAGCCGGTGATTAAAACTGTTACCCGAACATCGCCAAAGTACCGGTTGAGTCGCTGCTCTTTGATCTGTTCATGCTCCATTAAAATGGCAATATTGCCCGGCTTGTGCGGTTCTGTATAATAATTTGAATGGACTTTTTTGATGAAAGCGGTTTTGGTCTCCAGATCCAACCGGATCGATTTATACTGCACACTGTCGTGCAAATAAATGGCTCCCGGATAGAACTCTTTTTTAGCCTGAATCAGATCAACAACCGTTACTGTTTCCTCTTTTTCAACATCGACAATTTTTATGGTGTCGCCCGTAATGTTACGCAAGCTAATTTCATGGGCGGGTGAAATATCTCCACTCCATTGGTACGTGTTATTTTGTTCTACCAATTCTCCTTCTCTCTGCAGCAAGGGGATAATCTCGCCCAGGTCGAGAAACGAAGCCACGTCGTCAATGGTTAGTGGCAATTCGGCCGAGGCTGCCCGAATATGAGCCAACTGGATATAGAGATTGTCGCGATCGATGATTGCATTTTCTGAATCGGCGTGTAATAGCCAGTCTGGATGTTTCCCTACGTATTGATCCAGCGGCTTTTCTTTGAGCATGACAATGGCATGAGCCTCTGAACCGTTTCTTCCTGCCCGACCGAGCTGTTGCCAAAAACTGGCGCGTGTTCCGGGGAATCCCCCCATCACGACTGCATCCAGACTTCCGATGTCAATTCCCAGCTCGAGCGCATTGGTTGAAACGACTCCCAGCAGAGCCCCTTCAAACAGGTCTGTTTCAATTTTAGTTCGTTCTACAGGCGTATAACCTCCACGATAGGCCGATAGTTTATTAGACATGTTAATGCCATATTCCATGGGGTCGGAAGCCAAAATATCGCGACTCTCTTTGGTCACAATCTCTGTTTCGCGACGCGATTGACAAAAGGTTATGGAGCGAACGCCCGACAATACCAACTGTGGCAGAATCACTTTGAGCTCTTCGGTAACCGCTTTTTTGCGTTGCGCTTTTTCTAAATATTCAGGCTGAAAGAAATGGATGTGTTTGGCTGGCGAAGGTGATCCATCCTGATCGATCAGCTCAAAGGGTGTGTGGCAAATATTTTCCGCCAGTTCCTGCGGATTGGCAATGGTTGCCGAACTACACAAAAAGCGGGGTTGATTGCCATGGTAGTCGCAAATCCGTAGTAACCTTCGAAATACATTGGAAACATGCGAACCAAACGCACCACGATAGGCATGCAGCTCATCGATCACAATGGTGTCGAGATTGGCAAAAATATGTGGGAACCCATATTTGTTATGGTTGGGCAAAAAGCCCGCATTAATCATGTCGGGATTAGTGAGAATGATGTTGGCCTGCTCGCGAATTCGGCTACGCTCATTGGGTGGAGTATCGCCATCGTAAACACCTGCTTGTATTCTATTCTCGCCAAAGAAAGCCACAAACTCTTTGATGTTTCGGTACTGGTCTTTGGTTAAGGCTTTGGTTGGATAAATAAAAATAGCTCGGCGCGATGGATTTTCGAGGATTCGTTGCACCACGGGCAAGTAAAACGACAAAGACTTTCCGCTGGCAGTTCCGGTTGTAATCACGACACTTTTACCTGCATACGCTTTTTCGAACATCTCGCCCTGATGCGAATAGAGTTTTTCGTATCCGTTTTGTGTCATCCAATTTCGTAATTCAGGATGTAAGCTTGTCGGTGGATCAACAAAAATAGCCGGACGCGCCTTCAAACTGCGAGCTGCGATAATACGCTCATTATGTTTCAACAAAATACGAGATACTGCATTACTCATGGCTTTGCTTTTTTAGACACCGGCAAAGATAGGTTTTATCAATATCCGGAGGCATTCATTTACACAGTTTCTGAAATGGTGGGCCATTCTGTAGGGACCATGGGAATTAGTCACTGTCCTTATCGATGCTCTTTTCAAAAAGCAAACCTCCCTTGTACATTCCCTTTAAAGCAGGTTGTATTTTTTCACCAAGTGCAGTTAAGCTATATTCTACGCGAGGCGGAACTTCCGGAAATACCGTTCGGCTAATCAAGCCATCGTACTCCAGCTCTTTAAGTTGTTTGGTGAGCATGCGCTCACTGATGTCCGGCAAAAGCTTTACCAATTCACTGTATCGCTTCTTCCCCTGAAACAGATGCAGAATAATGGTTCCTTTTCTTTTTCCCTTAATTGTATTGATGAATGTATCTATCGGGCAATAACTTTTTTTCATTTATTTTTTATTTCAATATGCTGTGGCAGAATAAAATGGTACGAAATGTTCGTAAGCGTACTTGGTGTGAGTTCTTGTCGGTCTGTATATTTTCATCGAACTTTGCCGTAAAGTTACTTAAAACGATAAATATAAGAATCATGAATAGGCAATCAACATTTAAAGCATTGGTCGTTGAGGAAGTGGATGGAGCTTTTAGGCGAGAGATAAAATCAAAGTTAGTAAGTGACTTACCAGAAGGCGATTTGCTGATTAAAGTTCACTATTCTTCGCTGAATTATAAAGATGCGCTTTCGGCGAGCGGTAATAAAGGTGTTACCCGGAAATATCCACACACGCCCGGTATTGATGCGGTTGGCACGGTGGTGTCGTCGAAATCGGATCGATTCAAAGAGCATGATAAAGTAATTGTAACCAGTTACGATTTGGGAATGAATACCGATGGCGGTTTTAGCGAATTGATCAGCGTTCCTGAATATTGGGCGGTTGAGTTACCCGAAAAACTGAGTATGAAAGAGTCAATGATTATTGGAACAGCTGGTTTGACAGCTGGGATGTCGGTATTAAGACTCACTGAAACAATCAAGCCGGAGGATGGCGAAATCATTGTTTCGGGCGCCACTGGAGGTGTGGGCGCTTTAAGCATTTCCATTCTGAATAAACTGGGATATCGAATAGCGGCCATCACAGGAAAAGAGACAGAGCGAGATTTTTTAATGAATCTGGGAGCAGATACGATTATCATGCGAAGCGATTTTGAAGCTATAGCGAATAAACCGCTTTTAAAACCTGTTTATGCCGGAGCGGTAGACACTGTGGGCGGCATTATTTTGGAGAATATTATAAAATCAACAAATTCAATGGGGGTGGTCACTTGCTGTGGTAATGTGGCTTCGCCAAAACTTGAGCTAACGGTGTTTCCTTTCATTTTGAGGGGGGTAACTTTGATTGGAATCGATTCTCAAAACTATCCGATGCGCTATCGGGAGCAGGTGTGGAATAAATTGGCAAACGACTGGAAACCGGATGATTTAGCCAATACTTGTACCGAGATCAGCTTGAATGAGCTCAATGATAAAATTGACTTAATGCTCGGTGGAAAATTGAAAGGACGTACAGTCCTGAATATGGAGCTATGAAGTATGCCACACATCAATCGTTATGCTGACTGGTCGTAATTTCAAACCTGATCAATAATTACTGGATTTTTTATTCTTACTGGAACAAGAACGTTCAACCTGTCATTTGGGTACTGCAACGGTTCAAATTCTTTCAAAAGAGGAACAGCATCATGTTTTTAAAGGAAAGATTGTAATTTTGATCATTCAAAATGAAAGGCGCAGACGCATGAATAAAAAACTAGAAGCTTTTGGGAGGTTGTTGGAAATTATGGATGAACTCAGGGAAAAATGTCCTTGGGATCGGGAACAATCCTTTGAATCGTTACGCAAACTGACGATTGAAGAAACTTACGAGTTGGGCGATGCTATTTTACAGGCCGACCTTCAGGAAATCAAGAAAGAGCTGGGCGATGTGTTGCTACACATTGTGTTTTACGCTAAAATTGGCGAGGAAAAAAAAGCTTTTGATATTGCTGATGTGATCAACAGTCTGAATGAAAAGCTGATTTACCGGCATCCGCACATTTATGGTGAGGTAGATGTAACAAATGCCCGTCAGGTTGAGCAAAACTGGGAAAGCTTAAAGCTGAAAGAAAAAGGGCGCAAAAAGAAAACCGTACTAGAAGGGGTTCCAGCTTCACTTCCGGCCTTGGTTAAAGCCAACCGGATACAAGAAAAGGCCAGTGGCGTGGGTTTCGACTGGGAACATCCGGAGCAGGTGTGGGACAAGGTGAAAGAAGAGGTGAATGAGTTGCAAGATGAATTGACAGCCAATAACCGCGATAAAATAGAAGCCGAATTTGGCGATTTGTTTTTTGCCATGGTCAATGCCGCCCGGCTTTATGGGGTTGATCCGGAGGCCGCCCTTGAGCGCACCAACCTGAAATTTATCAACCGTTTTAATTATCTCGAAAGTAAGACGCTGAAAAAGGGAAAAGACCTGAAAAACATGCCCCTGGCCGAAATGGACTTCTATTGGGAAGAAGCTAAGAAACTGGAGTAGTCCAGCTTCTGGCTCTTAGGTGGCAACTAAAATCTTAAAGCTTCGGCTCTGTCTCTTCCTCGGTTTTTTGTCCTTCCCGCAGTTTTTTGATGATCTTTTTCAGGCGGTTGATTTCCAGGCTGGCAATCACGAAATTCGCGATCAGTCCCAAGTATACAAGTTCGCTTCCGTAGGGGTAGTGTTGCAATTTGAATAGGGCTCCAAGTAAGATGGTGATTGCCGATAAGATCAGAAGCACATGCATGAGTTTGTCGATTGGCTGTTTATTCATAAGAGTTTATTTGAGCTATTTGACTTTTTATTGACGTGTTATTGGCTGCTATTCCTTGAAATTCTGAAGAATCGGTTCGGCTTGCTCCAAGTCGCTTTCCTTGATATATAAGTCAACGGCGTTAGGCGTGCTTACTCCAAAGCCGGCAGCAATTCCTGATTGAAAATCGTTGCGAATAATGGCCGGAATGCCGAGATCTTCCAGTTTGGCTTTCAGTATAACAACTGAAACCTGACTTCCGGTATAAATCTGAATTAGTTTATCTTCATTCTTCATGGCGGATGCGTTTTTTTAGATAACTTTTTGAATTGATTTCTAATTTATGAATTTTTGTTAATAAACATTCGTTCAGCCTCGATTATTTTCTGTTAACAGATTGTTTCGATAGCCAGATTCCGGCTTACACTGAATAGCTATCATCCTAGGCATTTGTTTATTGTTGGCTTTCCTGAATAAGAAAAACAATAGGCGGTCGTCGGAGATTGCTTATTTCATATCAATGATATCATTCTGTAAATAAGACTTAGACTATCTCTTCTATCTCAAATATTCCTTGATCGAATTATTGGACTGCAAAAAAGGAGACTTTTGATGGTCTCCTTTAAGCTATTCCATATTGAATTGTTGTTGTATTAAGAACTTTGCCCGGCAAGCTTTCTTAAGAGTTTTTCCTACGAAACCTGATTGGTCCTTCATTTACTTTTGAGCCGATTGGCAAGAGACGAATAACTTTGGTCGATTCACTTTCAGTATCTTTATTCTGAGTCTTTTGGTATTGTTTTGACTTGTAATTGATCCACCCCACAGCAGAAAAGCTCATTGCCAGTAGAAGGACAAAGTTGATGGAAATATCGATATACATTTGTGCAGTTAAGGCAAATAGAGCGAACATGATTGTGTACCCAACAAGAAAACAAGTGGCTGCAATGTGCGACAGGCCGGCTTTGATCAGTAAGTGGTGAATGTGGTTGTTGTCGGGGGCAAACGGCGATTTCTTATTGTATATGCGCACGGCAAATACCCGAAGTGTATCGGTAATTGGAACAATTAACAGAGCCACAACAAACAACGGAGCCTGCTGGAAGTAAAAAGGCGCCGCAGTAAGCACATTCAGTTCATTGAACTTAATAACGATAGCTCCCAGTAGAACGCCCAAAATAAGCGAGCCGGTATCGCCCATAAATAGTTTATTGGTATTTCCCCAAAGGTTGAATCGCATGTACGCCAGTAGGCTGGCTGCAAGTGCTGTACAGATGATGGCATAGCCCATAAAGCCGGTCATGTAAAACCAGACTCCAAGTGTAGCACTTACCACAACGCCAATTCCGGCAGCCAGTCCATCGATTCCATCGATTAAGTTGATCGCGTTAATTAAATACAACAAGACTACGATTGACAAGGGAATACTCACCCAAGGGCTGAGTTCGCTGATACCTGCTAGCCCGTATGCTTGAGTAATTCGGAAACCTCCAAGAACTACCAGCAGTGTGGAGGCTGCAATTTGTACCATGAATTTTTTCCGGGCGGAAATAATGAGCAAATCATCCTTTAAACCGATAAAAAACATCATGATGATGGCGGCGTAAAGGAAACGTAGTTCTGTTAACATGATGTTAGGCAGAAAAATGAGCGTGCTAATGTTTACTCCGATAAAAAGGGCAACGCCTCCCAAGGTTGGGATAACAGTTTTGTTCAACTTGCGTTGGTCGGGCACATCCATTAAATTTTTAGCTTTTGAAACCTTTACAATAGGGGGTATGGCAACATAGGTTAGGATAAAGCTTAGGATGATGTTTGATAGTAATGTGATACTCACTGAGTTTGGTTTTGAATTTAGTCGATACAAAATTAGTAAATTAAACCAATAGCCATTAATATAAATTTGTTTATTTCATGAACTGCACGTATTAAGCCATGAAAAGGCCTTTTCGATACATGAACGAGCATTTTGTACTTCATGTGGTTGTTGCTAAAGATGATATCGTGAGGGTAGGTTTGCCTGGGAAGTTTGCTATTTAGAAGCGGAACGATTTACTCGGGTGTATAAGTCGTAGCGGCTAAATTGTATTTTAATTCTTATCGTTAATCTTTATTCTGCGATTGATCATTGTTGTTACGGGTCGTGTCGATAATCTTCCTGGCCTGAACAATGGAGGTGCTGCCAAATCTTCCGCTTTTCAGACGTTGAAGAAGCTCTTCATTCGATTCTTTAGCGAAGTTAAGAGGCTCCCTGGGCTTTTCTTCTTTTGCCTTAATTTCTTTTAGTGATTGAGCTTTCTTTCTAGCTTTCGGAAGAATAATTTCAATATAATTTTTGTCTGCTAGGTTCTCAAGAGCTTCTTCTGCTAAAGGCGAAATTAGTTTGATGTGCAGTTGTTTTTTCATTATTCGTTATGTATTCTTATCTGTTTTTGATAAGTGGCTTAGTTTAACAATGTGAAGTTATGAGATTATTTTTTGATTTGAAATTATTATTGTGGTTTTAACTTTTTTATGTTTTAATAAAGGAGCGTAGTTTGTTTGAAATCCTGACCGTACAATGCTTGGGTACCTCCCCCATTAAGAATAAATACGTTTTTGTTTATTTTACTCCCTTCACAGTCATCGCAAGTTTATAAATAGATGTGCGGGCTGTGATGAACAATGTTTTTCTTTTTTTTCCGCCAAAGCAAACATTCGAAGGCCGCTCCGGAACCTCGATGACTCTCAGTTTTGCACCTTGGCTGGAATAGACCGACACGGCCTTGTTGGTCAGATAAACATTGCCTTGCTTGTCGATGGTCATGCCATCGGAGCCTTCGGGAGCAAAGAAGGTTTTGTTGCCCAAGCTGCCATCTTCCAGAATCGTATATTGCCAGATCTTTTCATCTTGGATGTCGGCCACGTATAAGGTCTTTCCATCAGGTGTTCCAATGATTCCGTTAGGCATTTTATAAGCAGCAGCTACTCGCGTAATTTGGCTATCGGGATGGACGCAGTATACGGCACGTTCATTCTGCACTTGTAGCTGTCCTTCGGGCCACCACGGGCGATGGTAGTAACTATCGGTGATGTAAATCGCGCCACTGGGGTGAATCCATAAATCATTGGGACCATTTAAATGCTTGCCCTCAAAATTGTCGGCCAATACGGTTTTGTTGCCCTGCTGATCAATGCTGATCAGTTTATTGCGATAGTCCGCGCAGGCCAATAATAGTCCATCCTGATCAAAGTACAGTCCGTTGGCCCGCTCGCCATCTACCGGGAAGACTTTTATTTCATCCTTTTCATTCCACAGGTAAATCTTATTATTAGGCTGGTCGGTAAAATAAACTTCACCTTTCGAATTGACGGCCGGACCTTCGGTAAAGGAAAAACCGGAAGCAATTTGCTCAAGATCTGCCTTTTTGTTTGCGAGTTGTGTTAACGATTTAACTGGTTGTGCCAGAGTTGACAGTGCGGAAATCAGGGAGATTAAAAGCAGAAGCCGGATTCGTATGATTGTTTTCATAGTATTAAGCTTGAAGTGAATTTTACTCACGAATATATCTAATTTTAAACGAAAGCCTATCTTTGCCGGCTGAAAATGAAGGGGAGATAGAATGTATAAATCACTGATTGTTTTTTTGTTATTTTTATTGAGTTGTCAATCGCTTTTTGCTCAAGAGGAACGTGATTTTTATGTGTGGCAGACAACTAGTGCGAGTTTGAAAATGAATGAGCTTTACAGTTTCAATATGAAAGCCAAAGTTCATTATCGGATAAATGATCAATTTAGAGATTTTACCTATTTCGATTTGGCCGTTTCGCGGCGGATGAATCAGTGGCTTAACCTGGGACTTGCTTTTCGTGGAGCGGAGATCGGGAAGGAATCTGGCAATATTTTGGAATACCGACCTCAGCTGGTGACCGGTGTTCATTTCAAATTTGGAAAAGTCAACTGTAAAAGTACTAACCGACTTGAGTACCGTGCGTTTAGCAAGGGAAAGGCGCATTTTCGTTATTACCACAACATCTTTATTCATTTTCCTTCTTTTCATGGGTGTCCCAGGCCTTATGTTGGTGAGGAGTTGTTTACCAAGCTCAATGATGAGCGATTGTATTTGGCTCGTGTTTATGGCGGCTTACATTTGCTTGAGTTCGATCTTTTCAAAGTAGATGCCTATTACGTCTGGCAGGAACTGAAACGAAGCGGTCAATGGAGTCCTGCCGATATCCTGGGACTGAATCTCAAATTTAGCATATAACCTAGATTCCGATTCAGTAGACACCAATCATCAGGGAAATCATGCTTTTTTATAGAGCCGGGTAGTCTTCTATTTTAAAAGAGGTATGCTAATTTCAGGCGGAAACTTAGGTTGCGCGGTGTGCCTGGGTAATAGTAGCGTGGAGCGTTGCCTCCAAATGAGCTGGCATTAATCAGTACCATCGAACTATAATGCGTATCCGCCAGATTATTCATTGCAAATAGAGCTTTGGCTTGTAGCTTCCCCCACGATTTTAAAAATTGAAGGTTAGCATTCAGCAGGCCGTAAGCATCGGAATGGACGGAGTTGTCGTCGCGCAGCGGAATTCTACCAACTTGCTGATAGTGCAGTTGAATCCGGGCCCACTGCTTCAAGCTCAAGACGTAGCTGAAATTAGTCTGATATCGGGGTGTTCCAGTAAGCTTTTTATTTGAATAGTCGTTTTCGCCATCTACAAAATCTACGAAGTAATAGGGCGAATAGCTTCCGTTGGCAATAAGCTGGTGTCGCCAATTTGTTCCCGCTGTTGGAAGCTTATATTGGAAATAATATTCCAGTCCGGGGTGCGCTGTTTTCCCCGCGTTGATTCCCAGGTAAGCATCTTCGCCTACGCGGCGGGCAACCAATAGGTTTTTAATAACCATAAAGTAGGCGGAAATGTCGTAATACAATTTATCGAATAAATACCCCCGACTTCCCAGCTCGTAATTCCAGCCTGTTTCAGGTTGAATGCCGGTGTTGCGACTTCCTTCGGGGAGCAGGGTTTCTTCCAGACTTGGAGGCGAAAAACCATGACTCATTTGCGCATACAGATTGTGGTTCTTGCTGAGTGAATAGTTGATTGCCACCCGGGGGGAAAGAATCGTGTTAAAAGTGTGTTGGCCCGATTGATTGCCATCGGGCACCAGTAAATCAGTATAGTTGTAACGAGTTTTGTTGAGGTTGACTCCGGCCGAAATTCGCAGTTGATCGGCCAACAGGTATTCTATCTGTCCAAATATATTGATGTAGTTGCGTTCTTCCTGGTTGTCCGACAGGGATTTGCCAGTAGTTTTATCGCTGGTATTTTCAAGGGTCTCCCAGTCGTATCCCTCCCAAAAGCTTTCGTTGCCCAGCATCAGTTTCCAGTTCCCATTGCTGGTTGCAATCGTTTTTTCAAGCACAAACCGGCCGCCATAATAGTGATTTTCTTCGGTTAGAAAATTAAACGGGCGCAATTCATCCGCAGTACGATTTAGCCCAAACACGCTCAGGGTCGATCGCCAGTTGTTGATCCAACTGGAAATAAGCGAAGCGCCCATCAGCGTCTTTTGGTAATCTTCGTAACCCCGAATGGCTCCCCAATTAGCAGCGGCTTGCTGTGGATGCGTGGTAAACATTTCCATATTCAATGAACTTGGGATAAACGCCTTCAGGTCGGTGTGGTTCACCAGCAAATTGAGCTGGTGCTTTCCTATTTTAAACTGCCCGACATAGTTTAGATTGACCCGGTCGGTGGCGTTGTTGTCGCGGTAGCCAGCCGAGTTGAGTTGTTCGATGGAGAGTTGGTTGCTGCTGTTTTTCCCAGTCAGGTAGAGGTTGCCGTTGAACTCCCGCGTTTGGTGCGAGCCCACGCCATAGTCCACGACGAGTCTGTTTTGGGTGGGGTGAATGGTTTGAAACAGCAAAGTGCCTCCCAGCCCTGCGCCATAAAAGCCCGATGCCGGTCCTTTAATAATTTCCACGCTGGACAAAACCGACTGGTTTAAGTCTTCGATAGAAGTTTCGCCAACGCCGTTGGTCAGCGGAATACCAGCATAGTAGGCCCTGATTTTATTTGAAGCATATGGTGTGCGGCTGCCTATGCCACGAATTGTCAATCGGTTGGTGGTTAGACTGGCACTTTGCATATAGACTCCCGGCACCTGATTCAGCACGAAATCAATGGATTGCAAGGCGCTTTGCTCCAGTTGTTTGGCCGAAAGGATTGAGATGGCCGCCGGCACTTCCTTTAACCTTCTTTCATAGTGAAAAGCATGAACCGTCACTTCATCGATGGAAATCACAGAATCTTTCAGTGAGCTTGCATTTTCCTGCAGCCCAATATCCTGAGCATGTGAGTGAAGGCTAAAAACAAAGGCAGCGAAGGAGAGAAGCCATTTTTTCATAGTGGGCTATTTGATTTTCTTTGGTTTGCAAACTTTGCTTTCCTTGGTGGCCTTTAGCTGGCACTTTTTACAGTAATATTTTGGATCTTCAGGTTCTTTGTAATCCTTCTTTTTACATGCTGTTTTACCCATCTGTTCAATTGTCTTGAGCTATTTTTTCAGAAGAACAACAGAGCAGAGGAATTGTTTTTGGAGCTTCTAGAGCTCTTAAATATCCAGCATCTTTACCCGTCTTGAGCTTCAGCTTTTTGTTGTTTGAATTTTCGCAGAAAAGGAATAAAACCGAAATGCTACCTTTCAAATCGCTTGCCCCACCAAGCTTTTAGACGTTCCATGATTTTTAGTTCTGATGCATTTTGCTGTGGTCGGTATAAGCGCTCCTTTTTTATTTCTTCGGGAAGAAAATCTTGCTCGGCAAAGTTGTTTTTATAGGCATGCGCATATTTGTAATCTTTGCCGTAGCCCAGCTGTTTCATTAGCTTGGTGGGCGCGTTTCGTATATGCAGCGGAACCTGTAAATTACCCGTTTGTTTCACCAACTGTTGCGCCATGTTGATGGCTTCGTAGGCCGAGTTACTTTTTGGCGAAGTAGCCAGATAGATGGTGCATTCCGACAAAATGATACGCGACTCGGGCGGTCCGATTTTATGGACGGCATCGAAGCAGCTTTGTGCCAGTAGCAGTGCGTTCGGATTGGCCAACCCCACATCTTCTGCCGCGGAAATGAGCAGTCGACGGGCAATGAATTTGATGTCTTCACCTCCTTCAATCATTCGGGCTAGCCAGTACACCGCAGCATCAGGGTCGCTGCCCCGTATACTTTTGATAAAGGCTGAAATGATATCGTAGTGCATCTCGCCAGTTTTGTCGTAAATGGCCGAGTTACTTTGTAGTCGCTCCGTGACTTTTTCGTTGGTGATCACAATCTCGGGGCCTTCTTCGGCCAGCACGACCAGCTCCAGGATATTGAGTAATTTGCGGGCATCGCCTCCTGAAAAACGAAGAAGTGACTCGTATTCGTTGATCACGATCTCTTTCTGCTTGAGATCGGTATCTTTCTGGATAGCCAGCTCCAATATTTTCATGAGTCCTTCCTTATCAAGGTGTTTCAGAACGTAAACCTGGCAGCGTGAGAGAAGTGGCGAGATGACTTCGAAGGACGGGTTCTCTGTCGTGGCTCCAATCAAAGTTACGGTACCCTGTTCTACGGCTCCCAGCAGCGAATCTTGCTGCGACTTGCTAAACCGGTGAATCTCATCGATGAATAAAATGGGATTGGGATGATTGAAAAACTGCTGTTTGCGGGCTTTATCAATCACCTCTCGTACATCTTTAACCCCCGAGTTGATGGCGCTAAGGGTGTAAAAGGGCCGATCAAGGGTGTTGGCAATAATTTTGGCCAGCGTGGTTTTGCCAACACCGGGAGGTCCCCATAAAATGATGGAAGAAATGTTGCCCGATTGAATCATTTTACGCAAAACAGCTCCTTCGCCAACCAGGTGATCCTGTCCAATATAGTCGTCCAGTTTTTTGGGACGTAGTCGTTCTGCAAGGGGAGATAAACTCATTAATCTATGCTTTAAATGGTGTTTGCCGCAAAGTTACTTCGTTTTTTTTTCTTGGCGTTCGCCTGTTGCGCTTGATTCTTTTTAGGTTTTGTTGCGTGTTTAGTTGCAATACCGTTTGATGATGTTGTAAGCATCCTGGATGCCCAGTTCTCCGGCTTTACTTAAGTCGCTGGCGCCACCTTCAAGTTCATCGAGGTAAATTTTAGTCAACCCCCGGTTAAAATAGGCTTCCGCAAAGTCGGGTTGTAATTCGATGGCTTTGTCGAGGTTGCGGATGGCTTCCTGGTAGCGTCCTAGTTTACAAAGAATGTAGGCTTTATTGTAATAGGCAAACGGGAAATTCGGATCGATAAACGCACCAACCTGGTAATCGTCAAGAATGTTTTCATATTCATTGATGAATTCTGAATGCTGGTCTTCCGGGGTAGCAGTGGTTCCAACCGGGATTGTTAAATCTTCCGAAAAGTCGGTCAACGACTCTAAGAGTTGAACCATCTCGGTACGACAATTAGCACGACAAAAATGAGCTAAGGTATTCTCCTTATCCAACTCAATGGCCTTGTTGAAATCATTCATCGCGTCGTTGTACTCGCTTACCAGGAATTTAAAAATCCCGCGGCTCAGGTAGTGCTCTGCTATTGGGTTTGTTTTTATCTTTTCGTTGAAATAAAGAATATTATTGCGGAAATAATCGTCAAAGTTCGTGTTCTCAACATTGCTGATGATCATTTGCGGAGTGTAGTTGTTAAACCGGTTCAGTTCTTCCAGCGACAGGTTGTAATATTGTAGCCGTTCGTAATCAATCTGGTTTTGGCTGTACGATGAAATCACGAAGATGTCCTGTAGTTCAATGATGATATTTCGGTTTTGAATGCGTCCGTCTTCAATTTCTTCGTCTTCATCCGTCGGCAGGTTGCGGGTGTCTGCCAGCGACAGGCGAAAGCGTCGTCGGTCGCGTTGCTCCTGTGTTTCTTCTTGCTTCTCTTCTTTTTTCTGCTGCGTGTTTTGAGCTTGCTGTTGTCCGGCTGACCCCGATTGTTTACCCTGTGTGGTTTGTTGTTGCTGCTGCTGGGCTAATGCGCCTTCTTCCAGCGCGTGCTGCCTGATGTTTAAGCGCGGATCAAGTTTGGCAGCTATTTCGTAGTCTTGCTCGTAGCCCGGCTGTTCAAGCACCTCTTTTGCAATTCCCCGATTAAAATAAGCATTGGGTAAAGTCGGATTGATTGACAGAGCAAGGTCGTAGTCCATGATGGCGCCTTGGTAGTCTTCCAGTCGTTGCTTGACAATCCCACGGTTGTTGTAGGCGTAGGCATTTTGCGGATCCAGCTTGATAGTTTGATCAAAATCGCGCAGGGCCGCTGCAAAATCTTCCAGTTCAAAACGGGCTAGCCCACGCAGCAAGTAAGCATTGGCGTAATGGGGGCGGATGATGATGGCTCGGTTTAAATCGCGAATCGCTTCTTTGATGTCGCCCTTCAGGATGTTGGCATTGCTTCGGTTGATGAAACTATTGATGAAGTTCGGGTTAATCTCCAATGCTTTAGTGTAGTCTGCAACGGCTCCTTCAATATCTTTTAACGAGAGCTTGGCAATTCCACGGTTGTTGTAAATTGCTTCATTGTCTGGATCCAGCTCCAGCGCACGGTTATAATCATCAATGGCTGCGTCATAATCCTTCAACTCGAGGAAGGCCAGTCCGCGATGCATAAATGCGCTGGGGTAGAAGGGTTTAATGCCGATGGCAGTGTTGTAGTCTTTTATCGCTCCCCTAAAGTCTTCCAGCTGGTGTTTGGCAACACCTCGGTAATAATACGGTTCGGGTAGTTGCGGCTTAAACTTGATTACGATGTTGAAGTTTTCAATGGCTCCAACATAGTTACCAATCTGGATACGGGTTTGCCCTACACGAATGTAGTGACTGATATTTAGTTGACTAAATGCCAGATTTGAAAGCAGTAAAAATAAAAGGGATAGCTTGATTTTCATCTATTAAGTCTTTACTCGCAAAGTTGAAAGATGGGGCTGTTGGCATTATAATGCTTGGTTTGTCTTATCCCCATGTTTAAAGGGTGCCACATCAATACGCTTTGGTTTAGTTGTTCTTTTCTGAAACCCGAATTCTTGCATCGCAATTTACAAAGAGCAAAAATAATATTTTAACCCAGATGACTTTGTTTTTCGTATTTTTATTCAAATTTTGAATTTTTAACAAAAATTAGACCAATGAAACATCGCTGCGACTGGTGTCTGAATAATGATTTATATATCGATTACCACGATCAAGAGTGGGGAGTGCCTGTTCATGATGATCGGCAGTTGTTTGAATTTCTGCTTTTGGAAGGAGCACAGGCTGGCTTGAGCTGGCTTACGGTGCTGCGCAAGCGGGAAAACTATCGTAAGGCTTATGATGATTTTGATCCGGAGAAAGTGGCCGCCTACGGTGACACAAAAATAAAGCAGCTGCTGCAAAATGAAGGCATCATTCGGAATAGGCTGAAAGTGGCGGCCAGTGTTACCAATGCCCGGTGTTTTCTGGACGTTCAAAAGGAGTTTGGCTCGTTTGACAAGTATATTTGGTCGTTTGTTGATTTTAAACCGATAGTGAATCATTTTGGAACCCTTGTCGAGCTTCCGGCCAAAACACCTCTTTCAGACCAGATTAGCAAGGACCTGAAAAAGCGGGGCTTTAAATTTGTGGGATCAACCATTGTATATGCTCATATGCAGGCCACAGGTATGGTCAACGATCATTTGGTTAGTTGCTTCCGGCATGCGGAGGTGAGTGGTGCTAAGTAGCAGCTTTATTTTGTGAGGAAAAGATTTTGCAAAAAAAAACAGTCCGCCGGGATTCAGAAAATGAAGTTGGCAGACTGAGTTGTTTTTAGCTTATGATGCTCTTTTTAAAGATCGTTGTGCGACCCATCGCAAAAGGGGGGATTGTTGGTTTGCTTACACCGGCACCAAAACACCGATTGCACTTCTTCAATCTTGACTTCCTTCGGTGTGAATTCGCTTCCTTTGTGCGACCCGTCACAAAAAGGTTGGTTATTACTCTTTCCACAGGCGCACCAATAGTAAGTTCCTGGCTGCATTTCCATCATTAGTGGGCTTTTTTCAGCTATTTTTCCTTTGGCCATAATTTGATGTTTTTTTGAATGAGTTATTGTTGGTTAATTCAATTACGGAGATTAGCAATTAAGATATCATTTTTCAATTTTATAAGCAACCACCTGGTTGTCGAAAAAAGTTGGCACTAAAAGTAAGTTCAGCTCTTTGGCGAAAAAGACATCAGCTGTGTTGATTTTCTCAGCAGTCGAATCCCATAGTTTCGTCATTTGGCCATCTTCCAAATAGAAAATACGACCGGGCCAATTAGAAAATACAAAGTTGCCTTCGTTATCTTTTTCAAGTCCGTCAATTCCCTGGCAGTCGTCTTGTAGTTCAATCAACTTTTTCGTTTTCACATCGGCCACTTGAATTTTTTGAGAGCCAATATACAGTTTCCCTTTTTCGGTATACAGGCCGTTGATTCCTTCCAATTCTACACCTTCTTTCCATACGGTAAACTCATCGTCTTTTAGCGCATGAATTTTATTAGTTCGACTGTCGCTAACGAAGATCGTTCCGTTACCACATGCGGCGACATCATTCAGGAAGATGGCCCCGGGCGCCGGATAGCGGTTGGTGATTTTTGCTCCGTCGATAGCTATTTCAATCAGCTCATCAATGTCCGAAACATAAAGTTTGCCTTCAAATACGGCCATGCCTTTGGGCGCGCTCAGACCGCTTACCCATTCCATCTTTTTGACCGTTCCATCGGGGTTTAGCTGGGTAATAAACCCATTGCCGTCTTTTTCTGATGGGTTTTCATTGATGTTAGCCACATAAATCACTTGATTGTCGGAATCGTAATAGACCGATTCGGGGGTTTTCATGTTTGGACCTGTACGCCAAACTTCAACCAGTTTCTGGCTGTAGCTGTTCAGCGAAAAAAATAAAATAAATACACCGATAAATGTTTTTTTTAGGTTCATTTCCTTTATTTTAAAGTTTAATTCTAAATCATTTAACAAGGTATGGGTCATTTAGTTTGACCTCAAAAAATAACCCTATGAAAAAATTACTGCTGTTTATTGTCTTGATAGCCACTTTGTTGGTTTCGTGTAATTCGCCCAAGGAAACCCTTTTATATGTTGGAACCTACACAGGAGGCGATAGCGAAGGGATTTATTGTTACCGTTTCGATAACGAAACGGGCCAGTTGGAGCAAAAGTTTGTTACTCCAAACCGGGAAAATCCTTCGTTTCTGGCTGTTTCTTCCGATCAAAATTATTTGTATGCTGTTTCGGAAGTGAAGGAAAGCCCGGGAATCGATAGCGGTTCGGTTACCGCTTACCGCATTGGAGAGTCGGGCGAGCTTGAGAAAATTAACCAAAAAGCAACAAAAGGGTATCATCCTTGTCATGTTTCCGTTTCGCCTGACGGCCGGTTTGTGGTGGCTTCCAATTACAGCAGTGGTAGTTTGAGCTTTTACCGCGCGGCTGAAGATGGCAGCTTAAGCGATTCGTTTCAGCAAATTCAGCATGTTGGTTCAGGCCCGGACTCGACAAGGCAAACAGCGCCGTATGCCCATTCGGCCTTATTTGATTTTTCGGGTGAGCTTTTGATTTCAGCCGATTTGGGAACCGATAAACTTGAGTTTTATCGATATGACGCTAGTAACAAGCAGTTTGAAGCTGCAGAACAGGCCTATGTAGCTATGAACCCGGGCGCTGGCCCTCGACATTTCGCTTTTTCACCCGATGGTCAGTTTATTTATGTGATGAGTGAGTTGAATTCGGAAGTGAGCGTATTAGCGAAGGACGGAGGCGGGTTTGAGCTTATCCAAAGTGTATCGGCTTTACCCGATCAGCACGAAGGAGTTAGTTACGGGGCTGATATTCATTTGAGTGCCGATGGACGTTTTGTGTACAGTTCAAATCGTGGACATAATTCCATTGCTGTTTTTTCAAGAAAGGATGATGGCACCCTGGAGTTGCTGGATACCGAGTCTGTTCAGGGCGATTGGCCACGTAACTTTGCTTTGTCGCCCGACGGCGGATTTTTGCTGGTGGCCAATCAGATGAGTAACAATGTGAGTTTATTTCGGGTCGATCAGTCAACCGGAGCGCTTTCCTATACAGGCAAAAGCATCGAAATTCCTGAGCCGGTTTGTTTAAAGTTTCTGGTTAAATAATCAGAACTGAGAAATGCGTAGGTGTGTTTGGTTCTTTATAGATTAAAGAAGCTATTCTAAACCAGTATTGTATTGCCAGATACTGGCCTTACAGCAACTTGCTGGGATTAATTTCTATTAAATAGTTCAGAAAATTGCGACAAAAGCGCTAACTTTTTAGTTCAACTTTTGTTGGGATGAATGAAGACTTAAAGCTTTTAAAGATGAATCTAAATTTAACCAAGCTCCCTGGCGCATTGGTTGCTTTGCTTTTTCTGCTTGGAAGTTGCTCAGTTGGCAACGGGCAGCATAGCGAACAGCAAATGAAGCAGGCGGCTGACAACTATCAGAATTATTGTGCCGGATGTCACGGCAATCAGCTTGAAAAATTTGAAGATAAGGAATGGATGTATGGTGAAGACAATGCCGCCATCATTCACAGCATTACTTTTGGACAGGAAGAAATGGGAATGCCGGCTTTTGAAGCAACTTTCTCCACTGACGAAATTTCGGCACTGGCTGAATACGTAAAAGCCGGTATTCCGGAAGATAAAGGCACACTAAAGCCAGCTCTTTCCGGCAATCAAGTGGTCAAGTCCGAAGTGCAAAACTTTCTGGTTGATACGGTGGTGTCGGGTTTAGCTGTTCCCTGGGGGCTTGAGTTTCTCCCCAATGGTGATCTGCTGATTGCTGAGCGTTCGGCTAAGCTTTATCGCTATTCCAATTACGAGTTGCAGGAAATATCGGGTTTGCCCGAAATTATGGTGAAAGGCCAGGGTGGGCTGATGGATTTGGAATTGCACCCCAACTATGAAGAAAATGGCTGGCTGTACATTTCTTATTCAGGGTACGGAGACAAGACCAAAGACGAAGGCTGCACCAATGTGATGCGTGCCCGGCTCAACGGTAATCAGCTGGTCGATCAGGAAGTTATTTTTGACGGAGCACCTGATTCGAATAAGGGACATCACTGGGGCTGTAAGCTGGAGTTTGATAAAGAGGGGGATCTTTTCTTTGGGATAGGCGACCGTGGTAACCGCGATGTCAATCCGCAGAGCTTGAGCAATCATAGTGGTAAAATTCATCGAATTCATGATGATGGGTCAATTCCGGAAGATAACCCGTTTATCGATACGCCAAGAGCAATGCCAAGCATCTATTCATATGGGCACCGCAATCCGCAAGGAACTTGTATGAACCCCGAAACCGGCGAGATTTGGGAGACAGAGCATGGTCCTCGTGGCGGCGATGAATTGAACTTGATTAAGCCCGGGCTTAATTATGGTTGGCCTGTTATTTCCTATGGCATTAATTACGATGGAACGACCTTTACTGAACTTACGGAGAAAGAAGGCATGGAGCAGCCGGTCACTTATTGGGTACCCTCCATTGCTCCCTGCGGGACTACCTTTGTGAAAGGAGATCGATACGAAAATTGGAAAAATAATATCCTTGTTGGCTCTCTGCGCTTTATGTATGTTGAGCGGGTGGTAATGGAAGATGGTAAGGTCATTCACCAGGAAAAATTGCTGGAAGGAATTGGCCGTGTACGTAATGTGGAGATGAGTCCGGATGGCTATGTGTATTTAGCGATTGAAAATCCAGGTAAGATAGTCCGACTGATTCCTGTGCCCTAATTTGAAAACAATTTTTACTAAGATAAAACAACAAAAAACTCCCAGCGCCGGGAGTTTTTTGTTGTTAAGAGAGAGAACAGTTTGTTAGAAAGATTTTTCGCTTTTGTATTCAAAATCGTAGGATTCGTTGTGTTGGCTCAGGTCTAACCCTATTTTCTCAGACTGAGGAGAAACCCGCAGTGGAACAATCATGTCGGTAATCTTATACAGCAGGTAGGAGCCTCCAAAGGTGAAAACCCCCACGATAAGCAAGGTGAGTAGATGATACAGGAAAGTGGTCGTCTCGCCATAAATTAGGCCTACTTCCTGGGCAAAAACAGCAGTGAGCAGCATCCCGACAATTCCCCCCATGCCATGCGCTGGAAAAACATCCAAGGTATCATCCAGTCGGGTTTTCGAGCGAAGTTCAATAGCGTAGTTGCTGACTAATGCGGCTACAACACCAATGAAAATACTGGCGCCAACATTGACCAAGCCGGCAGCTGGCGTAATGGCAACCAGTCCAACAACCAGTCCGATAGCGGCTCCCATGCCACTGGGCTTTTTGCCTTTTGCCATGTCGAAAAATAGATAGGCTAACATGGCGGCGGCCGATGCCGTGTTGGTGTTCATCAGGGCCAGTGCTGCTATGGAATTGGCTCCCAGAGCAGAGCCGGCGTTGAAGCCAAACCAGCCAAACCACAACATGCCTGCGCCCAACAGCACGAAGGGAATGTTGGCCGGTTTGAATTCTTTTGAAAAATCTTTTCGTTTGCCAAGGAACAGAGCTCCGGCCAAGGCGGCAAATCCAGCCGACATGTGAACCACGGTACCTCCGGCAAAATCGAGGACGCCCCAGTTGCGCAGAAAACCGTTGGGGTGCCAGGTCCAGTGTGCCAAAGGAGCATAAATAAACAAGGTGAACAAAACCATGAACAGCATATAGGCTCGAAAGCGAACCCGGCCGGCAAAGGACCCGGTTATAAGAGCGGGAGTGATAATGGCAAATTTCAGCTGAAACATGGCGAATAAAGCTAGTGGAAAGGTAGGAGCCAAATCAGGATGGGTCGCTCCACTTACGCCTTTAAACATGAAGAAGGTCATGGGATTGCCTACTAATCCGAATCCATCGGGACCAACACTTTCACCAAAAGCCAGGCTGAAACCTACAATAACCCATAATACGCTAATCAAGCCCATGGCGATGTAACTTTGTAGCATGGTCGATAGAATGTTTCGGGGTTGAACCATCCCCCCGTAAAAGAAGGCAAGGCCGGGAGTCATTAAAAGGACCAGTGCTGTAGCCGTTAACATCCAGGCCACATCTCCGGAGTTGATATTGGGGTCATCCAATCCGCCAAATCCACTGGGGTAGAATACCCCTGCGAAAGCTAATAGGATTAATAATAAGAGCATCAAAAGCCAACTGAGTTTCATGTTTTTCATTTTATCTTTAGTGTTAAGTTTTACGTTCAATTGTGTGCCTAATTAGACCAAATTGGTGATGATTATTGTCAATGTGGTCTCTGTTGTGCGACAAAGATAGCAAAAGGATATTAACTACATGGTGTGTGCATCATAGTGATATCTCATGTGTGCCCTGTTTTGTTTTTGTCTGTTGCTGAAGTTTCTGGCCTGTAGGTTTTTATGGGCATAGCTGAAGCGAAACCTGAAAAATCTATATTTTCATATTGAAAGATTCGGTACTCGTAATTTAACTATCTGCTAAAATTTGCCTACTTTTGGATGCAATAATTTAAGTCAGAAGATAAAATATGACACTACGAAACAACTTGGACCAGATTGACTTACATATTCTGGACATTATAACAAAGAATGCACGGATTCCTTTTAAGGATGTTGCTGCAGATGTTGGTATTTCGAGGGCTGCCGTTCATCAGCGGGTGAACCGGATGATTGAAATGAAAGTAATAACGGGTTCGGGCTATCACATCGATCCTAAGAAGGTGGATTACACGACCTGCACCTATGTTGGCGTGTTCCTAGAAAAAGGTGGCTTTTACGAAGATGTAGCCAAGCAGCTAAAGGAGATTTCAGAGATCGTCGAGTGCCATTATACCACAGGGCAATACGCTATTTTTGTAAAAGTGTATGCCCGTGATAATGAGCACTTAAAAGAGATCTTAAGTGATAAGGTCCAGAAAATTTCCGGAATATCAAGTACGGAAACCTTTATTTCGCTGGAAGAAACCTTCAAGCGTCAGGTTCCAATTCACGAATGATGAAGCCGTTGTCTGACTGCTTCATAAACCAATAGGCCGGCTGCAACGGATACATTTAACGATTCAATTTTTCCAAGAATCGGAATTTGAACCTGCGCGTCGGCTAAATTCAAGATTTGTTTTTCAATACCTCTTTCTTCCGATCCCATCACAATGGCTGTTGGCCCGGTAAGATCTTCTTCAGTATAGTTATCCGAAGATTTTTCAGTGGCGGCAGCAATTTTTAAGCCAGATTCCTTCAGGAAAACAATACTTCGTTTCAGGTCTTTTGTTCGGCAAATAGGAACAAGATGTAAGGCACCAGCCGAAGTTTTTACGGCATCAGCATTGATACGTGCGGCTCCTTTTTCTGGAATCATAATAGCGTCAACTCCGGCACATTCAGCCGTACGGACGATGGCTCCGAAGTTACGCACATCAGTTACCTGGTCCAGCACAAGGATGAGCGGGTTTTTGCCGGCTTCAAACAGTCCGGGCAGAAAGTTCTCCACATCATAAAAAGTAACTGGTGAAATGAAGGCAAGCACGCCCTGGTGGTTTTTACGGGTGATGCGGTTTATTTTTTCCAGCGGAACATATTGAAACGGAACTTGGTGTTCCCTGATTTTTTCGAAAAGTTCCTTAAACAGATCTCCACCCAATCCTTTTTTGATCAGTATTTTTTCAACTTCTTTCCCGGAATCAATGGCTTCAATGACGGCACGGATGCCAAAAATAAAATCGTCGGTATTTTTTTGTGGTTGGTTCATGCTTACCATGTTTTTTGTAATTTCAAAGATTCATATTCTTCCAGGTTGGCTTCCCAATCATGCATCACTTGCTCGAGCCTGGCTTTTAACTGATCGTATTGTTCAAAAATGTTGGAATCATTGATGGCTCCTGGTTTTGTCATTTTCTTATCAAGCTCTTCAATTTTGTTTTCCAATTCGGTAATGGTCTCTTCGGCCAGCGCTGTTTGTTTCTCCAGCCGACTAATATTTTTGTTGATCTCCTTGCGTTCTTCGTAGCTCAGTTTGTTTTCAACTTGCTGAGGTCTTTCTTTTTTTTCGGAGACCTGATTCCCTTGGTTTTTACGCTCCAGTTCTTTCATAGAATCCATTTTTTTTCGGCGCAAAAACTCATAAATACCACCCAAGTGTTGCTTGATCTTTCGGTCTTTGAATTCATAAATGCAATTCACCAATCCATCCAGGAATTCACGGTCGTGCGATACGATCAATACTGTTCCTTCATAGCTGGCTAGGGCCTGTTTCAGCATCTCTTTTGAGCGGATGTCTAAGTGGTTAGTTGGTTCATCCATAACCAGAAAATTCACGGGTTCCAGCATCAGCCGGATCATTGCCAGCCGTGAGCGTTCACCTCCGGAAAGCACCTTTACTTTTTTATCTACATCTTCGCCCGAAAACATAAAGGCGCCAAGGATATCCCTGATTTTAGTTCGTACGTCACCTACAGCAATCTGGTCAATGGTTTCGAGCACGGATAGCTTTTCATCCAGCCGCTGTGCCTGGTCTTGCGCAAAATAGCCAATCTTAACATTGTGCCCAATTTTTAAGGTCCCATGGTGTTCGAGCTCATTTAGGATGATGCGAGCCAGCGTTGTTTTTCCTTCACCATTTTTGCCTACAAAGGCTACTTTTTCGCCCCGTTCAATCATCAAATGGATGTCGTCAAGCACGAGTAGATCACCATATTTTTTAGTCAGGTGTTTGCAGTCAGCGACAATGGTTCCTGAGCGTTCCGGTGGTTGAAAGCGAATATTCAATCGCGAGTTGTCTTCTTCTTCAATTTCAATCCGGTCCATCTTGTCGAGCATTTTTGATCGCGATTGTACCTGCACGGCTTTGGTGGCTTTGTAGCGAAAACGGTCAATAAATTTTTCGGTTTCTTCAATCAGTTTTTGTTGATTTTTATAGGCCGCCAGCTGTGTCTCGCGGTTTTCTTGTCTCAGAACAAGGTAGCGCGAGTAGTTGGCTTTATAATCGTATATTTTGCCTAACGAAATCTCGATAGTTCGGTTGGTTACTGCATCTAAAAAGGCTCGGTCGTGCGAGACTAAAACCACGGCTCCGGAATATGTTTTCAGAAAGTCTTCCAACCATTGGATCGATTCAATATCGAGGTGGTTGGTCGGCTCATCCAGCAGAAAAACATCCGGCTTTTTTAGCAGAATCTTGGCTAATTCAATTCGCATCCGCCAGCCCCCGCTGAACTCCGATGTCGCTCGTGTAAAATCACTGCGTTTGAATCCCAAGCCGAGGAGTGTTTGTTCAATTTCAGCTTCTAAATTAACGCCACCCACCAAATGGTAACGATCATTCAGTTCAGTTACCTGTGTAATCAGGTGCATGTACTCGTCTGATTCGTAATCTTCACGTGTGGAGATCTGGTGGTTGATGTGGTCAATTTGGTCCTTGATCTGTAGAATTTCATCAAAGGCTTTTTTTGCTTCATCAAAAACGGAATGCTCGTCAGCAACCTTCATGTGCTGAGGTAAATAACCAACGCGAGTATCTTTGGGAACAACAACCGACCCTTCACTAGGCGGTTGATGCCCGGCAATAATTTTTAATAAGGTAGACTTTCCGGCTCCGTTTTTTCCTGCCAGACCTATCCGGTCCTTAGGGGTAATTAAAAACGAAATCTTCTTTAGAAGCTCAAATCCTCCAAAACTAACAACTAACTGATCAACTGAAATCATAATAATTCAAAAATTGAAGTGCAAAGATAAGACAATCCAGCTGAAATTTTCGGTTTATTCGATCTAGAGTGCTTTAGTGGTTATTTTATTACCGACTTTGTAGTGAGCCTGTATCTAATTTTGATTTTAAGAATCCACGTTTATAGGGCGATCGATTGCGGCTTTATCTCGTTTCTTATCAAGTCTACGACGAATCTCACTTCGGGGTATCATTCATTTTTCTATTTTTGCAGAAAATATAGATGATACCATGGGACGAAACCGCAGAAATAAGCCTTTTTATGAGCAAGTTACGATAACCGACATTGGTGCTGAAGGGAAAGCTATTGCACGTGTAAATGAGAAGGTTGTTTTTACAACTCACGTTATTCCGGGCGATGTAGTGGACTTGCAGGTGACAAAAAAACGTAAAAGTTATGAAGAGGCCCGGGTTGTGCAGGTGCATGAAAAATCGGCTGACCGCGTAGAAGCCTTTTGTGCTTACTTTGGAATTTGTGGGGGATGTAAATGGCAATTTTTGCCGTATGAGAAGCAACTTTTTTACAAGCAAAAGCAGGTGGCTGACCAGTTACAGCGGTTGGCTCGGGTTGAATTGCCTACTATTTCGCCTATTATGGGGTCGGCAAAAGATACCTTCTACCGGAATAAACTGGAGTTTAGTTTTTCGAATAAGCGGTGGATGACCAAAGAGGAGATGGACTTGGAGGTAGAGCCCGAGAAGATGAATGCGCTGGGTTTTCATATTCCACGCATGTTCGATAAAATTGTTGATGTTGAAAAATGCTGGTTACAGCCAGATCCGTCTAACGCAATCCGGAATTTTGTCCGGTCGTATGCCTTGGAGCATGGATTGGAATTTTTTGATATCCGGAATCAGGAGGGCTTTTTGCGCAATATGATTGTTCGTAGGGCTTCAACGGGCGAAACCATGCTGATTCTTGCGTTTTATCAGGAAGACGTTGAAAAACGCGAAGGTTTGCTAAATGCGATTGCAGCGGAATTTCCGGATTTGGCATCGCTGATGTATGTTATTAACACAAAAGGGAACGATACAATCACGGATCAGGAAATCATTACTTTCCAAGGACGCGATCATATTTTTGAGGACATGGAAGGACTTCGGTTCAAAATAGGGCCGAAAAGTTTTTACCAGACCAACTCTGAGCAGGCTTACGAATTGTATAAGGTAGCCCGCGAATTTGCCGACTTGTCAGGTGATGAAGTAGTGTATGACTTATATACCGGCACCGGAACCATTGCTAACTTTGTGGCATCGAAAGCTCAAAAAGTGGTGGGTGTGGAGTATGTTCCTGAGGCCATTGAAGATGCTAAAATCAACTCAGAAATAAACGGTATTGATAATACCAGTTTTTATGCCGGAGATATGAAAGCCGTGTTGAATGAGGCATTTATTGCCGAAAATGGACAACCGGAAGTGATTATTACCGACCCGCCAAGAGCTGGAATGCACGAAGATGTAGTTAAAACTATCTTGAATGTGGCTCCCCGTAAAATCGTTTATGTGAGCTGTAATCCCGCATCGCAAGCGCGTGATCTGGCTATTTTGGATGAAAAATACCGGGTTGTGAAAATTCAGCCGGTGGATATGTTTCCACATACACACCATGTGGAAAATGTGGTTTTGCTTGAGCTGAAGTAGTTAAACATTTTGATTTTTGGCTTGTTTTAAATGCACAAAAACTGAAATTATGCTCTTACTTATTTCACCAGCCAAATCATTGGACTTTGAGTCAAAGCCGGTTACCGAAAAATATTCACAACCGGCTTTTTTGAAAGAAGCCAGACTGATTAATAAGGAACTGAAGAAACTTTCCCCCGGAGACTTATCTCAGTTGATGGGGATTTCGGATAAGTTGGGTGAGCTTAACTTTGAGCGCAACCAAACATGGAAAACTCCTTTCACGCCGGCGAATGCCAAACAGGCTGTTTTGGCGTTTACCGGCGATGTTTATCAGGGATTGGATGCCTGCCATTTTTCAGAACGGGATTTTGAAGTGGCCCAGGAGAAAATTCGCATTCTATCGGGGCTTTATGGTGTGCTGAAACCTTTGGACTTGATTCAGCCTTACCGGCTGGAAATGGGTACGAAGTTTGGAGTAGAGGGCGAAGCAAACTTATACAAATTTTGGCAGGATAAAGTAAGCAAGGCTATTAATGAAGATCTGCAAAACAATAGTGGGGTGCTGGTGAATCTGGCTTCAAATGAATATTTCAAAGCAGTTGATTCGAAAAAAATAGAAGGGGAGATTATTAGCCCGGCATTCAAAGATTTAAAGAACGGGAAGTATAAGATTATTTCATTCTACGCTAAAAAAGCCCGTGGGTTAATGAGTCGCTTCATCGTGCAGAATAACCTTTCCAATCCGGAAGATTTGAAAGCGTTCGACCTGGATGGCTACTATTTCAACAACGAACTTTCTAAAGGGAAAAACTGGGTTTTTACCCGCGATCACTAAGCGTGAAACCGTTTGTCGTAGCGGAGATTTATCAGGATTGAAGCTTGCTCAATAGCAGAACTCCGCCGTTAGAAAAGAGCTGATGTAATCCTGAATGGCGTCTTCCAAAGAGAAGAATGGCTTGCTGTAGCCGGATTTTCTGAGTTTATCGATTTTGGCACAAGTATAATATTGGTAGTTGTCCCGGATATCTGCAGGGGTATCCACAAAGTTGATGTTCTCTTTGATATTCATGACCCGAAACACGGCTTTTGTCAAGTCGAGGTAACTGCGGGCTACACCAGTACCTACATTGTAAACTCCTGAAAGCGTCTGGTTTTTCATGAAGTGCAGAATGACTTGGGCCACATCTTCCACATAAATAAAATCACGGGCCTGTTCTCCATTTTTGTATTCCGGATGATGCGACCTGAAAAGAGTCATTGCCTGGGTCTCGTTTATGCGCTGAAATGCTTGATACACGACTGATGCCATGCGTCCTTTATGGTATTCGTTTGGCCCAAATACGTTGAAGAATTTCAGTCCTACCCAAAAGGAGGGGGTCTGCTCTTGTTGCAACGCCCATAAATCAAAGTCGTGCTTGGATTGAGCATAGTAATTCAAGGGCTTAAAGTGGCTGGTCAGACTGTGATTATCATCAAAGCCAAATTGACCATCACCATATGTTGAAGCCGATGAAGCATAGATTAGCGGCAAGCCAAATCGGATGCAACTGTTCCAAATTCGTTTGGAGTAGTCGAAATTGAGTTGCTGGTAAATTTCAGGATCCCGACCAATGGTGTCGGTGCGGGCTCCCAGATGGATAATGCATTGCACTCGCTGATGGTTGTCGTTGAGCCACTCGAAAAAATCATCCCGGTCAACCAATTTAGTATAGGTTTTCGAAATGTAGTTTGAGATTTTCAGCGGGTCAGTATATCTGTCGACTAGTATTAGGTCGCGAAATCCTTCCAGATTAAGCTTTCCAGCTATGTAACTTCCAATAAATCCTGCAGCTCCGGTAACAACAATCATAGGGACAGATTTAGCAACCATTCGGTTTTTAATAAGCCAAACTTATAAAATGTTAAAATATTGTCAAATCATCACAAAAATATTTTCATTCGCCGAATGAAAGGCTTTGTTGGGCTTAAAAGTACGCATTTATCTCCTAACTGAATCGCCATTATCATTCATTACAGGGGTGTAAATGGAGCTGATGGCAAGCATTTGACTTGTTTGTCAAAAGATAGCAGGCTGTTTTTGAGATAAGTTTATACTTTTGTCTTATGAATTGTGACAGGTTTTCGACCTGTTTCGAGTAATTTTTGAAATGGAAGAATCATTTAACGGAAAAAGAAGCGGCTACCAGCGCATTGAGAAATTTGACAGACCCAGTACCGAGAAAATTAGAGATCACTACCGCGAAATTCTTGGCTTGTTGGGAGAGGATGTTAGTCGGGAAGGCTTGGAGAAGACTCCTTTGCGGGTAGCCAAAGCGATGCAGTTTTTGTTGCAAGGTTACGAGCAAGACCCGGAGGCCATGCTGAGGTCGGCTATGTTTAAAGAAGATTACAAGCAGATGGTCATTGTGAAAGACATTGAAATTTATTCGATGTGTGAGCATCACATGTTGCCTTTTATTGGCAAGGCTCATGTGGGGTATATTCCTAATGGCTACATTACGGGGCTGAGTAAAATAGCTCGTGTCGTTGATGCGTTTTCACGCCGGTTGCAGGTGCAGGAACGCTTAACCTTACAAATTAAGGAGTGTATTCAGGAGACACTGAATCCCCTTGGGGTTGCTGTGGTTATTGAGGCTCAGCATCTGTGCATGCAAATGCGAGGGATTCAGAAGCAGCATTCGATAACTACAACTTCTGATTTTACTGGTGCGTTTGAACGGGTAGCTACGCGCGAAGAATTTATTAAGCTGATAAGTTCTAGACTGTCGTAAATTCTTGTTTGCTATGCTCCATGTCGTGTCTGGTGTTGAAAGCTCCATTTGACGCATCATTTGACAAGTGGTAAATTCTGGTGCGCGATAAATTAATTAACTGAAAAATCATTTCCAATTCATACAACTACGAGCAATTTTATATTATTTTAGCTTAAAATTTCACCAGTTGCTCTACCTGACCGTTGTGGAATGCAGACAAGCTGGCTTTCAGGATGAAAAAAATAACGTATAATTAAAAACCATAAACATGAGAAAAACAAGAACATACAAATTCGTTTCTTTCGCTATCTTTTCAGGGCTGATTGTCTTTGGATTTAGCTCGTGTACCGGCAACAAAAAGGAAAAAAAGACAGATCCTAAGTTTGTTGAGGAGACGATTAAAGAAGAAATTGAAGAGTATTCATACCCTATAGCTTCAGCTTTCGATGTAGCCAACATGCTGAATGAAATTGAAGCCAGCTACATTGTTGGAATTTCCAGCGATGCAGAAAAAGCACCAAGCTATTTTTCAGAAAAAGAACGGGCTATCAATTTAGGAATTTACACCGCTGATTTGGCTTATGCAACAACATACAATCAAAAAACAGATGTTCAGGATTACTTTAAAGCCAGTGAGATTTTAGTGCGTGAGTTGGACTTAACTTCCGCTTTTAATGAAAATCTGGCCGACAATATTGAAGCCAATTTGGATAATAAAGATCAGTTGGTTGACATTATTACGGGAATGTTTCAGAATGCTTATTCCTACCTGAATCAACAAGGGAGAACAGAAGTTTCTTACCTGGTTCTTTCAGGAACAGTAATCGAAGGCTTGTATTTAACCACGCATATTTCTGAAAATACTTTTCAGAATCCAAAGTTGATTGAAGCTATCCTGTTTCAAAAAGAGCCTTTGATGAAATTGGAAAACATGATGAAGACTTATAAAGATTCGGAATTGTTGAGCGATGTTTATGCCGACATTGTCAGTATCAATGCCATTTATGCTTTAGAGGAAGGAACAACATCGATGACTAAAGAGCAAGTTGTTAAGTTGACTGATTTGCTAACCTCTATAAGAACGAAGTTTGTACAGTAGCACTTTTTACTCATAAAAAATACAAAACGGGTTTTTGTTGTTCCTCCATTAAATTAGGAATGCAGAAATCCGTTTTTTCATAAATTACGGGCTTATGTATGAAGGGATTATTGAAACACTGATCAGGTTGTTTGCAATTATTACGGACTACCACGATGAAGAGTCTAAGCAGAATTCGTCGGATTTGGTCGGGTCGTTTCTTCATGAGAATTTTAATCGCGAATTGGTTGAGATATATCATAAGCATTATCTCGAGTTCGTTGAGCATTACCATATTACCAACCGCGACATTCTGTATGAGAAGCACGGCAGCGGCCAGAAATTTATCAATAAGGGCTATCTCAATCAGATTTGTGACGATATCGTAGGGCAGTTTGATTTGGGAACCCGGTTTATGATTGTTGCCCAGCTGTTGAACTTCATTAAAAAGGAAGATGGGTTTACACTCGATGATTTGAAAACCGTAAACCTGGTTTCCCGCGGGCTAAAAATTAATGCCAAGGAATATGATAGCCTCTATCGTTTTCATCTTTATTCCATCCAGAAAGTCAAGGATAAATCCAGCCTTTTTGTGGTTAATGGAAACGAAGCATATCATGACAAGGAAATAAAACACCTGTATCGGGAGAACCAACAGGTAGAGTTGGAGCTCATCCGCATTGCCAGTATCAATACGCTTTTTTTTAAGTATTGGGGGCCGCGTAACCTTTATATGAACGGGCATCGCTTGATGCAGCACCGTTTGTATGTCTTTCCTCCTGGGGCAATTCTAAAAACTTCACGGATTATTCCTATCTACTATAGCAGTGTGATGACCCGGTTTATTCAGGAGAAGGGTAAGGCCAGAATCGTGCTGAATGTTGAAAATATAGAATACCGTTTCAGTCGAAAAAATTACGGGCTTCACCCCCTGAGTTTTCAGGAAAGATCGGGCGACCTGGTTGGAATTTTGGGCGGAAGTGGAGTAGGAAAGACCACTTTGCTGAATGTGTTGAACGGCAAGCTGAAACCCAATAACGGAACGATAAGCATTAACGGCTACGATTTGCACGATCCTCGCAATGAAGAAATGCTGAAAGGGGTGATTGGTTACGTTCCCCAAGATGACCTGTTGCTGGAAGAACTGACCGTTTATAAGAACCTGGAGTTTAATGCGAGGTTCTGCTTTGGGGATATGACTGAGGAGCAGATTGAGGCGAAGATCGATCAGGCATTAAATGACTTTGACTTGGTTGAAGCACGTGACTTGGTGGTGGGAAGTCCGCTAAAGAAAATATTGAGCGGCGGACAGCGTAAGCGTTTGAATATTGCCCTTGAGCTAATGCGTGAACCTGCTATTTTGTTTGTTGACGAACCCACATCGGGCTTATCGTCAGCCGACTCGGAGAAGGTGATGTTTTTGCTTAAAAAGCAATGCTTGAAAGGGCGTTTGGTGTTTGCTAACATTCACCAGCCTTCGAGTGATATTTACAAGTTGTTCGATCGGATGATTGTCATGGACAAAGGCGGGCGTGTTGTTTTTTTTGGAAATCCGATGGATGCCATTACTTATTTTAAGAATCAGGCTAGTTACATCAATCCCGACGAAAGCGAATGTTTAAGTTGTGGTAATGTAAAAACCGAGCAGCCTTTGCGCATCATTGAAACCCGTATGGTAAATCCGTTTGGGAAAAGTATTCGGCGTCGTAAAATATCGCCCGAAGATTGGTATGAGCGCTATAAGAAACATGTTGAACCCCGCGTGATTGATTTTATGAAAACCAACCCGGCGGAGAAGGAAGTTTTTCCCGATGTGCATTTTAAAATACCGGATTGGTTTAAACAGTTGAAGCTCTTTGTTAAGCGTGATTTTGAGACCAAGCGATCGAACAAACAATACTTGGCAATTGCCTTGCTGGAGGCTCCTATATTGGCTTTAATTCTTGGTTTCTTCTCTAAGTTTTCAGCCGATGAAACATACTGGCTGAGCAATAACGATAACCTGCCTGCCTTCTTATTTATGAGTGTGGTGGTGGCTTTATTTATTGGCTTAAGCATTAGTGCCGAAGAGATCTTTAAAGATCGACGGATTCTCAAACGGGAAGAGTTTCTAAATTTAAGTCGTGGCGCATATATTTCGTCTAAAATATTAATGTTGTTTCTCATATCGGCTATTCAGGTGCTTTCCTTTGTCCTAATTGGTCATTATATGCTTGAAATTCGCGACCTCACCTTCTCTAACTGGGCCATCTTGTTTTCGACAGCCTGCTTTGCTAATTTATTAGGCTTGAACCTGTCGGCAGGCTTGAATTCGGCTGTGGCTATCTATATTCTAATACCATTGATGTTGGTTCCGCAGTTATTGCTTAGTGGGGTGATCATCGATTTTAACAAGATGCATGCATCCCTGAGTAGCTATGATAGGACACCTTTGATTGGAGATGTTATGGTTTCCCGGTGGTCTTATGAGGCATTGGCAGTCAATCAATTCGAAAATAATGCTTATCGCGAAGTCCTTTTCTGCGAGGAACAGGAAAAGAATGATTTGGGATTTAAAGCCTTTTACTGGGTCCCCGAGGTTGACAAATACCTGGAAGCCTATCAGCTACTGGCTAAGGCGAATAAGCTCGAAGATGCTTCGAAATTGGTGCCCGTGCTTAAAAATTCCTTTGGCGATTTATTGGAAGTTATCGAACCGCAAAATGATTCGGTGCGATTGGCCTATGCCGCACTTGGTGGTGCCGACTTTAACCTGAACTTTGCGAGACTGTTGGGCAATTATCTGCATCTTTCGCAAGAAAGCTATAAGCACGACTATGGCGAAAAATCGAGGGCTCTGGAGCAGAAATATGAGGAATTAGGCAATCGGTTTGGGGGAGATAAAGATAAGTTGAATGCTTTCAGAAAGCGCTACGCCAATAAGAAGCTGGAGGCTTTGGTACGCGATAAATACAGTACCTATAAAACCTACTTGTTTAATGACCGCATTTATCAAGGTGATGAACCAATATTCAGGAAGCCGGTACACGATAATGGTGCGGCCCATTTTTATGCCTCCTATAAGTTAATCGGAAACTGGCGGATTGACACCATCCTGTTTAATATTGGGGTGATGTGGCTTTTTACTTTTGTGCTGATGATAGCCCTTTACTTTGATGTGCTGCATAAAGCGCTGACCTATGTCGAAAACTTGCGATTGGCACGTCAGGCACGTATGCGAGACAATATCTTCTACAATCCAATGGCATTTATGAAAGGCGACCGGAAAAAGTAACGGTAGTTGCTTTTGGTTGTCTGGCGAGCATTGGTTGGCTTCGTGGAGCAGGCTTTAAAAAGTAGGGTAGCGCTTTGCTACCCTGCTTTTTTGCGTTTCTACCCTTGGGTAGCAAAGCGCTCCCCAAGAAGATTGAGATGCTCCCCAAGGGTATGATTGTGAAAACCTGGGGTATGGTTATGCTACCCAATGTTGGGATGGTAGCTTGTGACTATTTTTTCCACCATCTTTCTTGTGGCAGAGAGTGCTTCAGGGGGAAAACTTCTCCAATTTGTGGTGTGGTAATGGCGATGTCCTGATCGTTATCGGCGGCCAGCAGCCGTTCGATGGGTTCGGTCCATGGATGAATGCTCAGCTTGTATTTACCCCAGTGAATGGGTAAAACGGCTTTTGCCTGAAGGTCGGCAGCTGCTTGGAGTGTTTCTTCGGGGAGCATGTGAATGAATGGCCAGTATTGGCTGTATTGACCACATTCCAGCATGGCGATATCAAAAGGGCCATACTTTTCCCCAATGGCTTTAAATCCCGGGTAATAACCAGAGTCGGCTCCAAAAAAAAGACGCTTGTTCGATCCTGAAATGACCCACGAAGCCCATAACGTCGAAAACCGGTTGGTAAGTCCCCGCCCCGAGAAATGACGGGCAGGCGTTGCTGTTAAGCTCACTCGATTGGTCAGTTGAAACGCTTCACCCCAGTCTAATTCCGTAATTCGATCGGGGGAGATTCCCCAGCGTTCGAGGTGAGCGCCGACTCCCACGGCTGTGACAAAAGGTACATTTTTATGTTTCAATTGCTTGATGGTTTGATAATCGAGGTGATCGTAGTGGTCATGAGAAATCAATACCAAATCGACTTGAGGAAGATTTGCAATGGAGTAACTTTCTGAATAGGGAAAAGCTTTGGTTCCCAAAAACTGAAATGGAGAAACACGCTCACTAAACACCGGGTCGGCCAGGATAAGCTGTCCTTCAATTTCGATTAAAAGCGTTGAATGCCCCAGCCAGCAAATCACTACTTCTGAGCTATCCTGACGGAACTTTGATTTTTCAACTGCTTGAGTCTTTAGAGGGCTTTCCGGCACTCGGTTTTCTTTAGTTGAGAGAAACTCTTTCATCAGTTTGAAAATGGGCACATCGTCGATCTGCATTTTTGTTTTCACCGGATTCTGAAACTTTCCATTGGCATAATTCGGAGATTGCTGAATTCGGATCAGGCGTTCTCCTTTGGGGGGCGCTCCAAGGGGGTGATGGAATCGAATAACCAAAAAGGAAAGCATAGCGAGGGAAAGGATCGTGATAGCAATGAACATAGCGATTTTTTTCATGATGCTTATGAAACAACTAGCGCTGCAAAGAGTTTTTTGGGTATAAAAAAACCGCCTCGTGGGGCGGTTTAAAAGAATCTTTTATCCAAGATATGTTTTTAGCAATTTACTTCTGGATGTGTGACGCAATCGACGGATTGCTTTTTCTTTTATCTGGCGCACCCTTTCGCGGGTTAGCCCAAATCTTTCTCCAATTTCTTCCAGGGTCATCTCCTGGCAGCCAATTCCAAAGAACATCCTAATGATGTCACTTTCACGTTCTGTAAGGGTAGCAAGAGCGCGTTCAATTTCACGGGCAAGCGACTCCATCATCAGACTACGGTCTGCATTTGGGGAATCGTTGTTGACCAGCACATCGAGTAAGCTGTTGTCTTCTCCTTCAACAAAAGGAGCGTCAACAGAAATGTGGCGACCGGAAACTCTTAAAGTATCTGCAACCTTTTCAGGAGGCAATTCCAGAGAGTCTGCCAGTTCTTCAGGGGATGGTTTACGTTCGTTCTCTTGTTCGAATTTCGAAAATGCTTTGTTGATTTTATTCAACGAACCTACCTGGTTAAGCGGTAATCGAACAATGCGCGACTGTTCAGCCAAAGCCTGAAGGATAGATTGACGGATCCACCAAACGGCATAGGAAATAAACTTGAACCCGCGAGTTTCGTCAAACTTCTCAGCTGCTTTGATCAGTCCCAGGTTTCCCTCGTTAATTAAGTCGGGAAGGCTTAAGCCTTGGTTTTGGTACTGCTTCGCAACTGAAACTACGAAACGTAAGTTCGCACGGGTCAGCTTTTCCAATGCATGTTGATCGCCTTTTTTAATCCGCTGCGCTAACTCAACTTCCTCTTCAACTGTAATCAGATCCTCCTTGCCAATTTCTTGCAAATACTTGTCAAGTGAAGCACTCTCACGGTTGGTAATCGATTTTGTAATCTTTAATTGTCTCATATACCCTTCTAAAAAAAATCGTGCAAATATAGACTTTTAAGGTCAATAATTCAAACTAATGTCCAGCTTTGACTAAAGCCCTTTTGTTTGTTAATTCTATGTGAATTATGAATGATTAATTCATTCCAAACACAAAGTAGGCCGGCTCTCCGTTAGAATACAATCCTTCGATCAATACTCCTCCTTTTGCCTGACTCACAATGCGTTTAAAATCATTAACCGCCTTGACCTCCTCCTTGTTCACATCTGTGACGATAAAACCTTCCTTCAGGCCAGCATCCTTCAGTTTGCCTTTATCCAAGTCAGTGATTTTAATTCCATGGCTTAAGCGTAGTTGGTATTTCTCGTCTTCAGTCAGTTCATCAAACTTAGCGCCAAGAAAATTATTGTCGCTCGCTTTGATGATTTCTGTATCTCCGTGCATGTTACGGAGGGTCACCGTAAATTGTTTCGGTTTGTTATCTCTTTTTATCAAAACTTTTACCTTGTCTCCTGGCCTGTGTTGACTGACCTGCTCTTGAAGCTGGGCAGTAGAGTTGACACTTACTCCATCAACGCTTAGGATAACGTCTTCATCTTCAATGCCGGCTGCTTCTGCAGCGCTGTTTTCATTAACTTTCCCAATAAAGACGCCTTCTATTTTATCGAGGTCGTATTTTTCAGCCACCTCAGCAGTTACATCGCCTATGTTAACACCAAGTATTGCGCGTTGGACCTGTCCGAATTCTTTCAAGTCACCTACAACCTTTTCAACAATGGAAGCTGGTACGGCAAAAGAATAGCCTGAATAGGATCCGGTTCTGGAGGCGATGGCAGTGTTAATTCCCACCAATTCGCCATTCATATTTACTAAGGCTCCGCCACTATTTCCGGGATTAACGGCTGCATCGGTTTGAATAAAGGCCTCGATACCCATCTCTGCCCGGTTGATACCAATGTTGCGGCTTTTCGCGCTTACAATACCGGCGGTCACTGTCGAGGTTAGATTGAAGGGGTTACCAACTGCCAATACCCATTCGCCTAACTTAAGGGCATCAGAATTCCCGAATTGCAGGAAGGGCAGGTCTTCCTCTTCAACTTTCAGTACGGCAATGTCGGTGGTTGGATCTGCTCCAATTAGTTTGGCCTCAAACTGTCGGTTGTCATTTAGTACAACCTGAATATCATCAGCACCATCAATCACGTGGTTGTTGGTAACGATGTAACCATCATTGCTGAGAATAACGCCTGAGCCAGCCCCTTGTCTGACTTGTGGTTGCCGCTGCTGATAGCGATCCCCATAAAACCACTCATAAAATGGGTTATTATGAAATTGTCTGGCTTCTTGGGTTGAAGTTACTTTTACGTGTACAACAGCGTGTACTGAACTTCCTGCCGCATAAGTCAGGTCAGGAGCTTGCCCTTGCGGAGCAGAAGGTAAACTGGCATATCTTAGGGATTGTTCCTGCGGGACGGTTACAATCTGAGTTTTAGAGAAAAAAGCACTGTATGCCCAAACGGCAATAAAAGCACTGAAAAGTGCGACGAAGAAGGTTAATCCAATTTTCTTATAATCTTTCATGTCTATTTATTTTAAGATTAATAGTCTTTTTGAAATGTGCTAGTTTAACACATAAACGATGCCAGTGTTTTCTCTTTTTTATTTCGTTTGAATTGTTTAACAAGTTTTAACAGCAAGCATCTTATTGAGCGTATTGAATGATAATGTTATTCGGCAGATCTTCGTTGTCGGTCATATCGTCAGTGACTTATTTACTTCTTGTTGAAAAACACACGCTGGGTCGGTTTTATTGCTGACATTATTTCATTATAATACTTAACTTTGTTAGAGGATTTAAAGGTTAGATTATTTTACTTATTTGAATGGATGGGGCAGCGTGTAACTAAAAAAAAGATTACTTCAAGAAGTTTAACGGTCATTATACGTAAGATTGTTATCGTATCAACACTGTTGATGACAGTCTTTGTAGCTGCCCTGATTACCATCCATGAAATTTTGATATTTAGAGATACTGCTCGCCAGCAGCAGGAGATGTACTTGGGCGAACATAAGTCGTTTATTCGCGATTTGATTGACATTGAGGTTGAATACATTGTCAGTCAGAAACGTTTTTTTGATGAACGGACGATGCAGAGTGTTAAGCAAAATGTGTATAATGCGCATAGTCTTGCTGAAAAGATCTATTCTACCTATCGGGACTCTTATGACGATAAAACCCTGAAAAAATTGATCATTGATGCTGTTTCTGCGATTAAAACGCCAAGCCATTTTATGGAGGTGTTCATTAATGATTTGGATGGGGTGGGCGTTTATTATCCTAGGAATCCCGATTGTAAAGGGGCTGATCTACTTCTGCATAAAGATATGAACGGCAATCAGGTTGTTCAGCGTGAGTTGGATGTTTTGAGGAGAAAGGGTGAAGGTTATGTGCGTTATGGAAATGGGAACCGACTAGCATTAACGGATACGCTGCCAGAGAATAAAATTGTTTTTGTGAAAAAGCTGACGGCGCTAAACTGGTATTTTGGTTCAAAAGCCTATCTGGAAGATTACTACGAAGAGTTTAAAAATGAGATTGGCCGAAAAATAAGTTCCGATCATTTTCGGTATGGTGGTTATGTTTTTATGAATGAAATTGATGGGACTCCGATTGTAATGGAAGGTCAGGTCTACGATGGTGATTTTAACTTCCTGGACGGGAGTGACCCGGATAGAATGGCGGTTTTTCAGCAGGAACTTGAGCTGACCTCCACTTCGCTTGATGGGAGTTTTCTATCGTATGATTGGATAAAGGAAGGCACAGGCGAAAAAATTGCGAAAATATCTTTTGTAAGATTAGTTCCTGAATGTAACTGGATGATTGGCGCTGGTTTTTACTTAGACGATGTTATGAGTGAAATCAGCTTACAGCAGCAAAAGTTAAAAAAAGAGCTGGTCAAAAATTTGATTATTCTCTTTTTTGTTTTGATGGTGGTAATTTTTATTCAGCTCTTGATTGTTTATCGTTTTAATGCCAATTTTTTAGCTGATTATAGCAATTTTACCCGATTCTTTCAGGCGGGTAAACATCATTATCAGGTTATTGAAGCCGATCAGTTGTATTTTAGTGAGTTTAAAAGCATGGGGGAAGTGGCCAACGAAATGATTCAAGAGCGACAAAAAGTGCATAGTCAGCTGGTGAAAGAGCAGAAAAAGGCCCAAGAGTCAGATCGGTTAAAAACTGCCTTCTTGGCTAATATGTCACATGAAATACGAACTCCCATGAATGCGATTCTTGGCTTCTCCAGTCTTTTGAACGAATCGGGAGTCAATGACGAAAACAAAAGGATTTATTTGCAGTTAATTGAGAAAAACGGCGAAATTTTGCTTCAGCTGATCAATGACATTATGGATATTTCTAAAATTGAATCGGATCAGTTAAAGGTTGTTTCGAGAGAATTTTTGCTTCATGAACTGCTTGATGAGTTGTATTGGCATTACAACGATTGGGCTGCGCATCAGGAAAATAAGGGAATTCAATTTGAATTGGAAAACAATTTGCCGAAAAGCTATACGATGCGAACGGATAAATTAAGACTGAAGCAGGTCTTGAATAATTTAATTGGCAATGCCTTCAAATTCACACAGGAGGGGACCATTGTTTTGCGCGTGAATAAACGCGCTTCGTGGTTGCATTTTAGTATTCAGGATACAGGTATTGGAATTTCATCGGAGGATATCGGGCAGATTTTTAAACGCTTCACCCAGGCGCGAACGCATTCTCAAAAAAACTATGGAGGAACGGGGTTGGGACTTGCTATTTCGCAGCGGATTATTCATTTGCTAGGTGGCGATATTGGAGTTAAGTCCATTCCGGGAAAAGGTTCTGATTTCTATTTTTACATTCCGGAATCACCCAAAGCTTAATCAAAAATCATTTTTGCGGCGATTTAGGTGGTTGGAGCTTTCTGGTTGGACATACAGGCTGTTGGTGGATGGAGAAAAGGAGGTCAACTGAATGAGAATAAGCAGGAGGAAGGGTGAGTAACTTTCTCATATTAGTTCGTCAATTGATCAGCAAGTATGGCTTCTAGTTTATTAAATTCTTCATCATCAAACCCAATTGAGCTGTAAATAATTTTCCCATCCTGATTAACTAAAAAGTTTCGGGGGATGAATTGGGTGGCAAAATTCGAATAAATTTTTCTTTCCGGATCAGCAATGAACTCAAGAGAAAAGTCTTTATCTTCTTTAAACTTGGTCAGCTCTTCAGGAGTGTGTTCTCGGCCAATTACCAGCAGGGTGAAGTTGGCGTTGTTTTGGTACTTTTCGAAAATGTCTTGTTGTATATGAGGTAGCTCTTTTAAGCAAGGTCCACACCAAGTGGCAAAAAAGGTGATCATAACAACTTGTCCTTTCAGTTCGGTAACCGGTTTCTCAGTCCCTGAGTTATCGGTAAAGGTGAATAAAGGAACTTGCTGGCCAACTTTTACCAGTGTTGTTTTGTTTTCTTCACTTTGGCAAGATGTTAATATTACCAAGGCAGATAGCAGGCAGAAGGCGGATAGGAAATGGATGCTTTTGAGTTTCATGGATGATGTGTTGAGATAAATTATGGACTGAATAAGATGTGTGGTATGACCATAAAAAAACCTTCGGATAAAGGATCCGAAAGTTTTTTAAGGTGTGTATTTTATTTTCAAGATCTACAAGGATGTAAGAAACGAATTGACATTCTTTTCGATACGACCTTGAATTTCCTCTGTTGCTGATTTGACAAATGAATCGCCGGTGATGTTCTCAAACAATTCAATGTAGCGTTCAGAAACCGAGTTGACAAAATTTTCATCCATAACAGGAATCTGTTGTCCGTCTTTTCCCTGGAAGCCATTTTCGATCAACCACTGGCGCACAAATTCTTTCGATAGTTGTTTTTGGCTTTCTCCTTTTTTGAGTCGTTCCTCATACCCATCACCATAAAAATAGCGTGAAGAGTCGGGCGTGTGGATTTCATCAATCAGGTAGATTTTGCCATCTTTCTTTCCAAATTCGTATTTGGTATCTACCAAAATCAGGCCTTTTTCAGCCGCTATTTCGGTACCACGCTGGAATAATTTGCGAGTGTAATCTTCCAGCATTTCATATTCTTCTTTGCTCACCAAACCTTGTGCAATAATTGCTTCACGCGAAATATCTTCATCGTGGCCTTCATCAGCTTTGGTTGTTGGGGTCAGAATGGGCTGCTCGAATTTTTGATTTTCAACCATTCCATCGGGCATTGGAACGCCGCAGAGGCTGCGTTTGCCATCGCGATATTCGCGCCAGGCATGTCCGGTCAGGTAGCCGCGGATGACCATCTCCACTTTAAATGGTTCGCAATGGTGACCTATGGTTACATTGGGATCGGGCGTAGCAATTTTCCAGTTGGGAACAATGTCAGCCGTAGCATCCAAAAATTTAGCCGCAATTTGGTTCAATACTTGTCCTTTGTAAGGAATTCCTTCCGGCAGTACCACATCGAAAGCGGAGATGCGATCAGAAACAACCATCACTAAATATTCGTCGTTAATGTTATAAACATCGCGTACTTTTCCGTGATAGACATCTTTTTGCTTCGGAAAGTTAAAATCGGTTCTTGTTAATGCTTTCGTCATTTTTTGTCGTTTTTATCTTTTTTATATGCTTCTTTTTTCGCTAATTCTTTTTGGTAGAAAAGGTCGTAGGCGTTAACAATGTCTCTTACCAACCGGTGACGAACAATGTCGTTAGCATCAAACTGAACAAATGAAATGTCCTTGATGTTTTTCAGAATCTTTTTGGCCTGAACTAATCCGGAATGATGTACCGAAGGTAAATCAATTTGTGTTTCATCCCCGGTAATGATGAACTTGGCATTCATACCCATTCGAGTTAGAAACATTTTGAGCTGGTTGAGCGTGGTATTTTGTGCTTCGTCCAGAATGACGAAGGCATCGCTCAGCGTACGGCCGCGCATAAAAGCAAGCGGAGCAATCTGGATGATGCCATCTTTCATGAACTCTTCCAGTTTCTTGGCCGGTATCATGTCCTGCAGCGCATCGTAAAGTGGTTGCAGGTACGGATCGATTTTCTCTTTTAGGTCACCAGGAAGAAAGCCCAGTCGTTCGCCGGCTTCAACGGCTGGCCGACTTAAAATGATCCGTTTGATTTCGCGGTTTTTTAATGCGCGAACAGCCAGTGCAATAGCCGTGTAGGTTTTTCCGGTTCCAGCAGGACCAATGGCGAAAATCAGATCAGATGTTTTACTTTCTTCCACCAACACCCGTTGGTTAGGTGTTTTGGCGCGGATGGGCTTGCCATTGATTCCGTGCAGCAGCACTTCTTTCGGATTTTCGAATTCGACCTCAAGTTGCGAGAAATCATTATTCATCACTTGCTTAATCGTGTCGAGACTTAACACATTGAACTGATGGTAATGATCCATCAAAAGGTGAAACTTTTTCTCAAAAGCCTCGCTTTCGATTTCATCGCCTTGAATGATTAACTGATTTCCGCGGCTGACAATATTTAGTTTTGGGAAGAATGTTTTTATCAGATCTATCTTGGTGTTGTTTACGCCGTAAAACTCCAGTGGGTCAACCCCTTCGAGATATATTTGTTTTTCAAACATAGAATTTTTTCAAGTCCTTAACACTAACAGCAAAAATAGCAAAAATGTTGGTAGTTGCCGGAAAAAGATTGTGCATTCACTCGGATATGTTTTCCCCGTGGTAGCTATTTTTTGGCAATTTGAACTAGCAAATCTTCCACCAGCTTAATCGCATCGCGCTGGCTGCATGAAAAGTTATTCAGAAAGATGGCAAATAGAATGTTTTGATTTTGGTAGCTTGTCAATTCTCCGGCATAGCAACGTACGCGGGTCATGCTTCCGCTTTTTGCCCGTAAGCTTTCGCCGGGAAAATTGAGCGGATTAAAGAAGTAGAGCGTTCCGTTGGGAACATAGGGGAGGGTCGAAAAAAACTCTTCTCCATAGCTGCTTTTTGTTTTTAGGTCATATAAAATGTCAACCATTTGTTTTGTGGTCAGAGCATTGAAATGCGATAAGCCACTGCCGTCAGCCAGAAATAGTCCATTCATATCGATTCCGCGTTTTTCCCAGAAATCGGTAATCACGTCAATTCCCTTTTTGGTCGAACCTTCTCCGTGGATTAAATAGGCCATGTATTTGAGTAAATGTTCAGCAAAAAGGTTCACACTTTCATGGTTGGTTACGCTGATAATGTCTAGCAGGCGTGGAGAGTGGGTTGTTGTAAGCAGGTGCAGCGTTGCATTGGCCTCGCGCTTGGATTGGTTTTGGATAAATCCATCCAACGTAATTTTGTTTTCGGCTATTTTGTTTAAAAAATCCCAGGCCAGCAGATATGGCGGGTTGGGAATCGAGGCTTTAACGGTGAAATCCGTTTTTCCTTTCGGAATAGTTCCCCTAATGATTTGTTTGTTTGACCGGGGAGCTCCGTAAACATAGGCCAGGTCGCGATTACGATCCGACGATTGTACCTGGTTCTCTAATTCCAATCCGGGAATAGAAGGGCTGGTATGTCTGATTGTTGTTGCTCGTCCGGCCTGGCGAGGTGAGCTGAAATGGATGGTGTACAGGTTGTCGTACACCGATAGGGCGCAAGCTCCGGCTCCATAGTAATTGCCTAAATCTTCCCAGATCCACGTATCTGGAATCATCTGCTCTTCAAATATAGAAGTATCCGTGATGAGGTTTCCAGTGATGTGCGTAATATTACTCTTCTTTAACTGGTCAACCCATTGATTCAGGAAGTGGTTTTCGAGATAATGCTTCTTGAAATAGCCGGATCCTAAAGCTGGATCGCCACCACCAACAATGAGCAAATCTCCATGAAGCGTGTCGTTCTTGATTTCGCCGAAATAGGCTAGCCGGGTTTCAAAGCGAAAATCGGGGCCAAGCATTTCCAGTGCGGTAGCTGTCGTTATTAACTTAAGGGTTGAGCCTGGAACGAGGCTTAATTGTGGCGATGTTTGCGCTAATACGTCTCCGGTTTCCGAATCTCTTAAATAAATGCCAACTCCGGCATGTTGTAAATTGGCCTTGTGCAGCCAAAGGTCTATTTCATCTTTTAGCGATCCTTGACTTTCCTGCGATCGGCTAGTCCCACTTAAGCAGATGACAAGCAGACTGATAAGAATGAACCTGATTTTGATCATGGGTATGGTTTGTGAATCAGTGACTTCGCTTGTGAGAGGTCAACTGTAGTTGTAAATCTGGTCGGAAGGTATTCATTTCACCCGAATAAATAAAAAAATCAATATTGAAAACCAATTTGGTTACATTTTCTTCAATTTTTGATGGTGAAGGCTAGTCTCCCAATCCAGTATTTGCTAATCATTCTTACTTCTTTTTTGTGGAATTTTTCTACAGCAGCATGCGTAATCCACATGGCTGAATTTCCTGTGTGCATAAGCTAATTTTGTGTTCTTTTGTGGTTAATGAGCGTGATGGTCAGTGATTTGTATTCGGATTAGTTGCAGTCTTGCCTTTTTGGCACACTTATTCCTAGTAAGAAGATCATAGAAACAATTATAAATGTAAAATCTTAAAAGTTAGAAGCTATGAAAAAAGGAATGATAATTACAGCAGCCGTGGTCGTTATAGGAATGAGTATGCCAGCCGGAGTTATGGCAGGAAACACGGATCAGTTAGTGGCAGCATCACAACAAGAAGTAGAATACGAAGACATGAAGGTGGAGGATTTACCCGAAGCGGTAACCAATTCAATTTCGGAGGGCTATGCCGATTACACCTTAGCGAAAGCTTATCAGGGCACCGACGGTAGTTACAAGGTCAAACTGACAAAGGAAGAAGAGAAGATTGTTGTATTCTTCAATGCCGATGGTGAGTTCCTGAAAATTGAAAAAGTTGAAGAACAGGTTGAAGAACCGATGGAATAAACGAAAAAGAAATCATCAGCTAGTTGGATGCTATTGATCGTTTATGCGTCCCAACCCTTATCAAGAAGAAGAGATTCTGATTGATAAGGGTTTTTTTATAAACTTTTTAGTCGGTGAATACTTATACTACTGAAGACAACTAAGCTTGAAATTAATCGTTTAAGCAATTTGAAAACGTATGGTGAAAGTTTATGGCAAGCATTCTAATTATAGATGATGATGTTACTTATGGCTTGATGCTGAAGACCCTGTTGGAAAAAAAGAACTACACGGTAACCTCCGTGTTTTCTCCTGTAGAAGCCAAGCAGCTGATTCGGGATATGTATTTTGATGTGGTGTTGACCGATCTTCGTATGCCGGACATTAGTGGCATGGAGCTGATTCGTCTGGTAAAGAAACAAGCTCCTCAAACACAGATTGTAATGATGACGGGCTACGCTGATATTGCAACAGCAATTGAGTCGATTAAAAAAGGAGCTTTTAGCTACATTCCTAAGCCCTTAAGTCCGGATGAGTTGCTGAGTGTTATTCAGGAGGCTTTGAATGCTTCAGCCGAAAATAACCTTCAGGAGCAGGCAGTGGTTGGTTCGCGGCAGCTGGCTGATTATCGCGAAGGCATAGGCAGCCTGGCTAAAAAATTACGCGAACACATTGAATTGGTTGCCCCAACTCTCATGTCGGTGCTCATTGTAGGGGAAAGCGGAACCGGAAAGGAATATGTTGCCAAGTTGATTCATGAAAAAAGTAAACGAGCCAATAAGCCATTTGTGGCCGTTGATTGCGGTGCAATTCCGAAGGAATTGGTAGCTAGTGAATTCTTTGGTCATGTTAAAGGTTCATTTACTGGTGCTATAGCCGATAAAACCGGCTATTTTGAAGCAGCTAATAAAGGCACTCTATTTTTAGACGAGGTGGGTAATCTTAGCTACACTACTCAGATTCAGCTGTTGCGTGTTTTGCAGGAGCGATTGGTAAAACCGGTTGGTAGTAACAAGGAAGTTACGGTTGACGTTCGGGTTGTGGCGGCTACAAACGAACAGCTGACAGAGGCGCAGCAACAGGGTAATTTTCGCGAAGATTTGTATCATCGACTGAATGAGTTTCAAATTAGTGTTCCTCCGCTGCGCGAACGCCAGGAGGATATTTTACATTTTGCTTATCATTTTCTGGAGCAGTCTAATCGGTACTTGAATAAGAATGTTCAGGGGTTTGAGAAAAGTCTGGAGTCCGTATTCTTAAATTACTCATGGCCCGGCAACTTGCGAGAAATGAAAAACATCGTAAAACGTGCCACGCTTCTGGCCAAAGGCCCTTGGATTGGCTGGAGTGAAATACCAGCTGAACTATATTCCGAGTTTGAAAAAAGTCAATATGCTCTGCATAATGAACGCGATGAAGATCAACTGATTTTGAAGGCACTAAAAGCAACCAACTACAATAAAAGCCAGGCTGCCCGTTTACTTCAAATTGATCGAAAAACCCTGTATAATAAGTTGAAGGAGCACAACATTAGCTTGCCTGAATAAGAGTGGACAGGTCATTTTTATTCGCCTAAGGCGTGTTCTTCGATGATGGTGTTGACCAGTATTTCGACTTGAGAGATGATTGTTTGACAGATGGCTTTCGAATCGGAGTGAGCGACTTGTTGTTCTTCCAGCTTAGTCAAAGGTTCGATCACAGTATGTGCTTCCAATTGCTTAAACATGGGCAACATTTTATGGGCAAGGTCGGCCAGCGATTGTTCATCATGCTGTTGTAGGTGTTGCTTGAAGCGCTTTATATTTTGCTGGGTAGATTGAACAAACGAAAGCAAAATCAAGCGCATGCTTTCTTCATCATGATCAGCAAATGCCCTGATCTTTTCGAGTGTATAACTTGGCATCAGCTCCTTGGCTCTTTCTTTTCTTGTTGTCATGATTCACCCATTTCTTTTTGTTAATCTCGTGCATTAAAACTAGTTATTTAGATAACAGACTTCTTCGGGTGATTGTTAATTTCGAAGCCTTTTTCAACTTATTTTTAGCTCTTTGGAGTAACTTGTTTGAGACATCACGTATAATTTGAGAAAGTCGAGAGATCTGTCAATTTTACGATGGTCGTTTAAGTGACATGAAGTTCACAAGTCACTTTTATCCCACAAAGGATAACTGAATGACCTGAGCAAACTACCTCAAGCAAGAGAGGTTGGAAAAAGAAGAGTTATTCCTAAAATTTACGCTATGAAAGGAAAAGCCAGTTTACTGAAAGTATATATATCAGAGTCCGATAAAATCGGATCGGTGCCTTTGTATGAAGAGATTGTAACCGAAGCGCGCAAATGGGGATTGGGAGGTGCAACGGTGCATCGGGGCATTCTTTCGTTTGGAGCCAGTCATTCCATTCATGCCATGAAAATGTTTGCTTTATCAAGTCATTTACCCATTGTTGTTGAGCTTGTTGACACCGAGGAGGAAATCAAGAAATTTGCAGTCCGGGTGACCGACCTGATTGAACAATCGAAAAGAGGGGCATTGGTTACCATTCAGTCGGTTGATGTGGTGCATTATAAGCCCGGGGAAAAATACAACCAGTTCAAGACGTACTAATCTTCTTGATTGGGATGGTTGAACTTTTCTTTTCAAAGATTTAATGTTGCTTGGAGAATCTTTATGGCCATAAGATCAAGGAAGTTTAGGACAAAACAGGGGCACGATGGTGAACTGTTGATGGTTGAGCTGATTTTAGTGGTTAAATTTAGGTTATCCATCGTAGGTAGACCTCTTAATTCTCGGTCGGATTTTGTATCTTTGCCAAGGTTTTTTTAAGGTTTCTAAAAATCAGAAATTTAAGATAATTAATAAGTTTAATTCAAAACCATAAATCATGTTAATTAATAACGTCGTTGGTAGAGAAATTTTAGATTCTCGCGGTAATCCTACAGTAGAAGTTGAAATCACACTGGAATGTGGAGCTATTGGTTTAGCTGCTGTTCCTTCAGGTGCTTCAACCGGTGAAAATGAAGCTCTTGAGTTGCGTGATGGCGATAAAGGCCGTTACCTTGGAAAAGGAGTTTTAAAAGCGGTTGAAAACGTAAACAACGCGATTGCCAAAGAAATTATTGGAATGGACGCTTCGAACCAAGTTGCTCTTGATAGCAAATTGTTGGAGCTAGATGGTACCAAAACCAAATCAAAATTAGGCGCTAACGCGATGTTGGGTGTTTCTTTAGCTGTTGCCAAAGCTGCTGCTAATGCACTTGATTTACCGTTATATCGTTACATCGGTGGAACCAATGCCAAAACATTGCCTGTTCCGATGATGAACATCATCAATGGCGGATCTCACTCTGATGCTCCGATCGCTTTCCAAGAATTCATGATTCGTCCTATCGGTGCTCCTTCATTCCGTGAAGGTTTGCGTATGGGTGCTGAAGTATTCCACAGCTTGAAAAAAGTTCTTTCAAAACGTAACTTGAGTACAGCTGTTGGTGACGAAGGTGGTTTTGCTCCTGCTTTAGACGGAACAGAAGATGCATTGAACTCAATCATTGAAGCTATTAAAAACGCTGGTTACAAACCAGGTCGTGCCGAAGATGGTGGTGATGTTTCTATCGCATTAGACTGCGCTGCTTCTGAGTTCTTCAGCAACGGTGTTTACGATTACAGTAAATTCGAAGGCGAAGGCGGTGCTAAGCGTAATTCAAAAGAACAAGCTGCTTACTTGGCTGAATTGGTTGCTAAATTCCCTATCGATTCAATCGAAGACGGAATGGACGAAGGCGACTGGGACGGTTGGGTTGCTTTGAACGCTGAATTAGGTGACAAATGCCAATTGGTTGGTGACGACTTGTTCGTAACTAACGTTGAATACCTGCAAAAAGGTATCGAATTGGGTGCTGCTAACTCAATCCTGATCAAAGTAAACCAAATTGGTACTTTGACTGAAACATTGGATGCAATTGAAATGGCACACCGTGCTGGTTATACTTCTGTAACTTCTCACCGTTCAGGTGAAACAGAAGATTCAACTATCGCTGACATCGCTGTTGCAACAAACTCAGGCCAAATCAAAACAGGTTCATTGAGCCGTTCAGACCGTATGGCAAAATACAACCAACTGCTTCGTATTGAAGAGCAATTGGGTGCTGCTGCTATCTACGGATACAAAAAAGTATACAAGAAGTAATTCTTACGACTGAATAATATGAAAGCCGCTTTCTGCAGAGGAGAGCGGCTTTTTTATTGGATGAAATCTTGACTTATCCTAATCTCTTCTCAACGATAAGTTAATCCTTTTTGTTTTTTCAGGTAACGTTCATTCCGGGTGGTGATTCCTGTGAAGCATGTATGTTTTATAAAGGACTAATTGACCGATGGTTTCATTCGGAGTTTTCGGGCTGTCACCTTAGGCTGATGGATGGCTGAGTTGAATAAGGCCAGTGTCAAACAAAAACGGCTGCCTTTGCCTTCACTACTTTCTGCTTTGATTTCACCATTTAAGGCCGTGGCAAATTCTTTACAAACCGTTAAGCCCAAGCCAGAACTCTTTTCACCATCTGTTCCGGGGGTTACTTTCGCACGATTCACCTGAAATAGGATGGCCAGTTTTTCAGGTGGAATTCCAACGCCGGAGTCTTGAACGCAGAGCTTGGCTAAATTGCCTTTGGCGTAGTAGTCGACCTGGATTTTTCCTCCTCGTGGAGTGAACTTAATGGCGTTATTGATCAGGTTGCGGCAAATGGTTTTCAGCATATTTCGGTCGGTCCAAACCTTTAGGTCCTCTGCTTCGTCATAAATTAAGCGGATCGTTTTTGATTGAGCAATTGGATGGTATAAGTCAAAACACTCTTCTACAATTTCGTGAAAACTAACCTTTTCAAAAAACGGGCTTAAACCCTCCGACTGGCTTTTAGCCCAGTTTAGCAGGTTGTCGGTTAACTCTAAAACCTGGTCGTTCTTTTGCTCCATCATTTGCGCAACAGCTTCCAGGTCGTCATAACGTTTATCTTCCAGGTAGAAGCCAATGAGCTTGGCAACATTGGCAATGGATACCAGCGGACTGCGTAAATCATGGGCAATAATTCCAAACAGCTTATTTTGCGTATCGATCGACTTTTGTAGTTTTTCATTTTGATCTGAAATTTGGTTACGCTGGTTTAGAATGCGTTTGCCTTGCAGCTGTAAAAGCCGGTTTACCTTGCGGTAGTAATAATAGAAGTAAATGAAAATAGCCAGGATGCCCGAAACTAGGAGAATGACAATAAAAAGGTAGGTTTGCTGGGTGCGTTGAATGTATAGTTCATCTTCCTTCAGTTGATTGTCCTGTTCTAATAAGGTGATCTGAGTGTTCTTTTTTTCTGTTTCGTATTGTTTTTCAAGCTCCAGGATTTTCTCCGTGGTTTCAAGTTGATAGATGGTGTCGTTGAGCTGGCGGAAAAGATCCATGTAGTTAAGAGCCTTATCTAGGTCTTCTGCTGATTGGGTTTCGTACCCACGCCCCCAATAGTTGAGGTAGAGGTTTTTATAATTACCGAGAATCGACTTTTTGTGATCGATTGCTTTAGCGATCTCCAGGGCTTTTAAAAAATAAGTTTCGGCCTTGGAGTACTGGTCCTGATCCATCTGGATAGCACCTAATACCCGGTAGCAAAGCTCAATTTGAGTTTGATCACCAATTTTAAAACTAGCTTTTAATGATTGGGTGATGTGTTCTTCGGCTTGCTGATACCGTTTTTGTCGGTAATACAAGGCGCCCAGGTTGTAGGTAATTGATGCCAGGTGGGCAGGATGGTTTATTTTTTGTATTTCATGGTAAGCTTTGCTATAAAGAGCTTCGGTTTTATCATAATCCCGTTGCACAGCGTACACATTGCCTTGATTCGTATATAGTCTGAAGCGCTGAATGGGAGTTAATTGAAAAAAGAAATTTTCTTCCAACTGGTTGAAATAGCTTAAGGCCAGGTCATAATTCTTCATTTTTCGATGAACCATGCCCAAGCTATTTAAAATGTTAAAGTGTAAATCGATGGTGTCGGTGTTGGTCAATAATTTTTGAGCAGCAATCAAATGCTCAATGGCAAGCTTAAAATTGTAATTATTCTGAAAATTATTGGCAAGCTGGATGTGTGTTTTAATCTCAGTGATCCGGTTGGCCTGTTTTCGGGTCTGGTTTAAAAGTTGGTTCAGGATGGCATAAGCCGTATCTTTTTTCCCCGCTAGGTAATAGGCTTTACCCTGATTGAGTTGCGTTTCCCAAATACCCTGTCGATAATGGATTGCTGTTGCTTTTTGGAAAACCTCTTGCCCTAAGAGCAGGGCGCTATCCAAATTGCGCTTGGTCAATTCATCTAGTTTGTCCAGTAAATGATTGATTTCAGTTGTGTCAGCTTGCTTTGTGTTAAGAATTTGACCGTAGGTATCCGTCAAGCTCAGAACGAGGAGTAAAAATAGAAAGCATTGATTTGGCATCATCACCAAGGATTAGGAAAAATTACATAAGCACAGCGAAAGTTACAAAAAAGGCTTGTGATTTAAAGCGATGATTGAAAAAAAAGGTATCCTGCAATAAAACAGAATACCTATTTCATGTGAGATCATTATTTCTACACATCAATAAAGTCAATATCACTTTCTTCATCCTTTGGAGGGCCTAGTTCGCTTTCTTGCATTTTTTGTCGTACCAAGCATTTGATCGTTTGGTACTCATTTGCCTTTTCCAGTGAGATGCTGGCCGATGTCGAAAAGATTGGGTTTTCCGGACCATTCATAAGTTGTGTGGTCGTTGATACAGTAATAATAACTCCCCAGTAGGTTTTGTCACCCTTGTTGACTTCCTGCTGTGTGATTGAGGTAATCGTTTGTTTTTTTGCGGCCGTCAGAACCACATCCAGTACATAGTTCTCCGTCGTTTTACTTAGGCTTAAGTAAGGTTTGTAGCTTTTCATAAATTTGCTTTTTGGAAATTATCCATGAAGTTAGAAATTAATCTGACTTTTTATGCGGTAAGCAATTAGAAATCGTTTCATTAAATAGAAGAAACAGGATTTTCTTCAATTTGTTTCTTCCAAAGAAGGATTAATTTTGTAAAGCTGCAAAGATTGGTTGTGTTACAGATGTAAGCTTCAGATTAATAGATGGGTATGTAGAGGGGAAGGGTAGTCGAATGTAACAGAAAAGGAAGAGCCCCGGACTTTGGGATAGAACGGGGCTCAGTCTTTTATTCGGTTCGAATTACTTTACATCAGCAGCACACCGAAAACCAGTATTGAAAAGCGAGGTTTCGTGTGAGTTAAACGATCGTCCGGAAACGGTAAAACTATCTTCGCCATTTTGGTCAAAAAAGAAAGAGCCACCACGGATTACTTTTACAGTTTCATCTTTGCGGAAAGGCATGTTGTTTCCCGGATAGGGCTGATACGTATCGGCACACCAGTTCCAGACGTTGCCACCCATATCGGTCAGACCGGCTTCGTTTTTGCCAAAGGCCCCAATCGGCGAAGTCAACCGGTAGCCATCTTCATTGCTGTTGTGGTTGACCTCGTCGCCTTGCCAAACATTGGCTTTGTACTGTCCGTTTTCAACGAGCTGGTCGCCCCAGCTAAAACGTTGTTCGCTGTTTTTGCCGCTTTTGGCAGCTACTTCCCACTCGGCTTCGGTGGGCAGTCGCTTACTGGCCCAGGCAGCGTAGGCTGTCGCATCGTTCCAGCTCACATGCGTCACTGGATGATTATCGGCCGCTTTGTTGTTGTCAGGCCCCAAAGGGTATTCCCAGTTGACGCCTTTTGTCAATTCCCATTGGTTGGTGGTGAAGTTGAAAACGCCGGAATCGCCAAACCTGTCGGCCTCGGTTTTATAGCCGGTAGCTTTTATAAAGGCTCGGAACTGCGCTACGGTTACGGGTGACTGGTCGATGTAAAAGGCGTTTAAGTCAACGGCATGTACCGGTTGTTCATTGGGCAGGCCTTTTTTACTACCAACAAAATAGCTTCCATCCGGAAATTGCACCATGTTGGTGTAGTCGGGAGCCGTTTGTGCAGTAAATTCTGAAAGCTCCGGTTGCTGTGTTTTATCTGGTTGGTTGACTGCTTGCTTTGAACTTGTTGAGGAGTTGCTACAGGAAGCTATTAGGCATCCGGTAATTGCGATGGTTAAAAGTTTAATTTGCATGTTGGGCTTATAAAATTTGAGGCCTAAAATTGCTGAATTCTATTGGTTATTCAAAATGGAAAGCGCAGTCGTTAGCAGATGAAGCTTCTTCTTTGTCAGCGAAAAGATCGTCCACTTGTCGAATAAATTTTCGAATACCAAAAAGTTGTTGTTCTTTTAAAGTCGTAAAACCTTAAAAACCAAACATCATGAAACGGAAAGCATTTCTATTGACAGCTATTCTTTTGGTCGTGATATCCGGCTGTATGGTTGTTTCATTCTACCCCTTATATTCGGAAGATGATTTATTTGCCAATGATTTGTTGCTCGGTGAGTGGATGGATTCGGATTCTGCGGTATGGGCCTTTGAGTTTAATTACAAAGGGGAGCAAGTGGCTGAAAACTTAGATAGTACCGCTTATATTTTGCGAATCAGGGAGAATGGGGAGGAGCATTTCTCCAAAGAATCCTTTCTTGTTCATCTGATTAAGCTTGAAGACCACTATTTCCTGAATTTTAAACTGGATCATTATTTTGGGAAAGACCCTGATTTTTTCGACATGCACCTGGTGTCTGTGAATAGTTTTGCCCGGCTGAAACTGAGTGCCAACGGTGCTCAAATCAATTGGTTTGATCTGGATTGGTTGGAAGATCTAATTGAGCAAAACCAAACCCCAATTGCGCATGAAAACAATGGCGATCGTATTCTGTTAACCGCCAAAACGCCGGAGCTTCAAGATTTTGTCATTGAATATGCTAATTCGGAAGCTGCTTTTAAAAACGGTATGTCTTCTTCTATGACACGGATTGAAAGATGATTTGGCTGTTTTCAATCATGTCGAGCCTTTAAAGTTCAAACCATTCTTCTGCCTTTAGGTGGTAATCTTTCTCATCTTTGTGTCGAAAGGTATTGGTGCGGGGAACAGGTTCATAGTTTTCGCAGTAGCTGTTGCTATTAGCAATGATGTCTTTTAGCGCCTCAGTAAACAAGCGGACCTCTGCATCGGTCATTGTTGGGTGGAGCGACCAACGCACCCAGCCTGGCTTTTCCGATAAATCGCCCAGGTTAATTTGCTCGGTAATTTCTGACGAACGCTCGGCGGTTACTTCCAGCAAAAAGTGACCATAAGTGCCTGCACAGGCACAGCCGCCACGCACCTGAATTCCATAGCGATCGTTAAGCAGCTGAACCAATAAGTTGTAATGAATTCCGGGAATATAAAATGAAATGACCCCCAGACGATCTCGGTCCTGATCAGCCAGAATCTTGACCTCCGGAAGGCTGTCCAGCCCTTCAAAGGCAAGCTGCAGCAGTTCCTCCTCTCGGGCTCTGATTTTATCAATACCCATTTGGTCTTTCAGCTGAAAGCAAAGGGCCGTTTTTATGGATTGCAAAAATCCCGGAGTCCCGCCATCTTCGCGCGCTTCAATATTATCAACATACTTATATTTCCCCCAAGGATTGGTCCAATCTACCGTTCCGCCACCTGGGTGGTCGGGCACGGTGTTGTGGTACATCGACTTGTCGAATACCAGTACACCGGAAGATCCGGGGCCGCCCAAAAATTTGTGAGGCGAAAATAAAATGGCATCCAGCTTCATCATGGGGTCTTCCGGGTGCATGTCAATCTCTTCATATGGAGCCGAAGCGGCAAAATCAATGAAAGCCACGCCCCCAAACTCATGCATGATTTTAGCCAATTCGTGGTAAGGCGTACGAATGCCCGTTACGTTGGAGCAGGCAGTGAATGAGCCTATTTTAAACGGACGGTCTTTATATTCTTCCAGTTTTTTACGTAGATTTTCCGGGTTCACCAACAGGTTTTCTCCTGGTTCAACAATAACGACATCTGCAATGGTTTCGTACCAGCTGGTATGATTCGAGTGGTGCTCCATGTGCGTAATGAAAACCACCGGTTTTTCGCGTTCATGGATACACTTTTTTCCGGATATTTTGCCGCAGACCTTCAGCCCTAAAATACGCTGAAACTTATTGATGACCGTGGTCATTCCAAAGCCGGCAGTGATAATGACATCATTGGAGCCGGCATTGACATGGTTTTTTATGATTTGATGAGACAACTGATAGGCCTTGGTCATCAGGGCCCCTGTTTCGCTGGTTTCGGTGTGGGTGTTGGCCACAAACGGACCAAACTGTTCCAGTAGCTTTTGCTCAATGGGACGGTACAATCGTCCGCTGGCAATCCAGTCGGCATAAAGAATTTTTTTGGTCCCAAACGGGCTAGTAAACGATTGGTCAACACCAATAATGTTTTCCCGAAACGAGTTAAAATAATTTTCTAGTTGGCTCATCTTGCTTTTTATTGTCAACGAGGGCAAAATAACGGGTTTCAACTGACATATAAACAGAAAAAAGTCATTTTTTTTTAGCCTGAATTGTAGGTGTGGAGAATTGATGGTGACAATTCGTCATTTTTTTGAAATGGCATAGGCTTTGAAAAAGACCAGCCGTAAAATTGATGTTAAACTAAAAAAATAAATAGCGATGCAAAAAGGTAAAATTGGCGTTTCAAGTGACAATTTATTCCCAATCATCAAAAAGTTTTTATACTCAGATCACGATATTTTTCTTCGTGAAATTGTATCAAATGCGGTTGATGCTACTCAAAAGTTGAAAACATTAGCCGGACGTGGCGAAACAAAAGCCTCGGTGGAAGATGCTAAAGTGCGGGTTTCGTTGGATGAAGCAGCGAAGACAATCACCGTTTCGGATAACGGTATTGGAATGACAGCTGACGAAATTGAGAAATATATCAACCAGATTGCTTTTTCGGGAGCCAATGAGTTTCTCGAAAAATACGAAAGCGATGCCAATGCCATTATCGGGCATTTTGGTCTTGGGTTTTATTCTTCCTTCATGATCTCGGATAAAGTAGAGATTGTAACGAAATCGCACAAGGAAGGTTCGACTGCTGTAAAATGGTCATGCGATGGAAGCCCGGAGTACAGTATTGAAGAAGCCGATCGTGATGGCGTTGGAACAGACATCATCATGTATGTGAATGACGACTCCAAGGAGTTTCTGGAGAAAGCACGACTTTCTGAAATCCTGAATAAATACTGTAAGTTCTTGCCCGTTCCGGTGGTGTTCGGAAAACAAACCGAATGGAAAGATGGACAGGAAGTAGAAACCGAGAACGACAACCAGATCAACGAAGTTAGTCCGGCATGGACAAAAGCTCCGGTTGATTTGAAGGAGGAAGATTACGCTTCGTTTTACCGCAAGCTCTATCCTATGGGCGATGAGCCACTATTCAACATTCACCTGAATGTGGATTATCCGTTCAACCTGACCGGAATTTTGTACTTCCCTAAATTGAAGAACAGCATTGAAGTTCAGAAAAATAAGATTCAGTTGTACTCGAACCAGGTTTTTGTAACCGATTCAGTAGAAGGTATTGTGCCTGAATTCCTGACTTTGCTGCATGGGGTGATTGATTCGCCTGACATTCCGTTGAACGTTTCTCGTTCTTACCTTCAAAGTGATTCGAATGTGAAAAAAATTAGCAGCCACATCACCAAAAAAGTGGCCGACCGCTTGCAGCAGCTGTTTAAAGACAACCGCGAAGATTTTGAAAAGAAATGGGATGATCTGAAGATTTTTATCGAGTATGGTATGCTGACCGATGAGAAATTTGCTGAGCGGGCCATGAATTTCTTCCTGTTTAAAAATACAGAAGGTAAATATTTCACTTTCGAAGAATATGAAAAACTGATTAAGGAAAATCAGACCAACAAAGACAATAGTTTGGTTTACTTGTACACCAGCAATTTGGATGAGCAGTACACTTTTGTACAAACCGCTAAAGATAAAGGCTATGATGTGCTGATTATGGATAATGTGTTGGCTACACCCCTGCTGAACAAGTTTGAGCAAAAATATACCGACAAGCGCTTTGTTCGGGTTGACTCGGATGTGATTGAAAATCTGATTCAGAAAGAAGAGGCGAAGGAGGAATTGAGTTGGGATGAAAAAGAGGAATTAAGCCCGGTTTTTCAAGCAGTTTGCCCCGAAAGCAATGGCGTGAATTACATTGTCGATTTCAAAGATCTGGGAGAAAGCGGGCAGCCTATTGTAATTACCCGGAACGAATTTATGCGACGTATGAAAGATATGGGGCAATTGCAGGGTGGTATGAGTATGTACGGTGATTTGCCCGAAAGCCTGAACCTGGTTGTCAATACGGGGCATCCGTTGGTGCAAAAAGTGCTGGAAGCCAAAGAAAACAAGATGGATCCGGATTTTGCCACCATCAAAGATGAACTGACCGCTAAAAAGCAAGAGCGCCAGGAGCTTGAAAAAGCGAAAGAAGGGAAGCAAGACGAAGAAGTTCCGGCAGCAGACAAAGAAAAATTGGAAGACCTAGGTAAGTCGATTACTGAGCTGGAGCAACAAAAACGTGAAAAGCTGATCGACTTTGGTAAAAAGAATAAGCTGACCAAGCAGTTGGTTGACCTGGCTTTGTTGGCTAACGGCATGCTGAAAGGCGAAGCGTTAGACCAGTTTGTGCGCCGTAGCGTAGATCTGATAAAATAGGTACATATAAATACCAATATAGCTTGAATTTAAAAGAGCGATTAGGCGAAAACTGGTCGCTCTTTTTTTATTCGTCCGCTATAGATTGATAATTCCAGGTGGTGCTGAAAGCCTCTCTTTGCTAGTGTTCGCTAGAGGGGCGGTGTATCTGGCTGTTGTTTTGCTTATTTAGTCGATTGATGCTCCATCCAAAGTAAATACTTACACCACACAATTGATTGTTTTTTTTATTTAAGTACGTCGTTAAAATTCAATTTTATAGCTGAGATTAGGAATTACAAGATCATCATATTGAGTGTCGATTGTATTGGTTTTAAGATTGTAAAAGTCTTTTGAATATTGTTCGGCACCGCCAGCATTTAATACCTGAAGCGACCATACCGATGAGTATTTAGCTTTGTTTTTTCGGTACGAAAGGGTGAACGAAACCAATGGTAAATCATCGTGCTTTTTACTGAATGCCACATTGCCGTTAGTTTCACCATACACCACATCCTGTTGTTGTATCGATACATTCCTATCGATTGGTTCAATTCGGTTGCCACCTAAATAATTCATCCGGATATTTGCACTCAGAATATTGTTTTGGCTAATTTGCCACTCTTTGCCGACCATCAGGTTAAAAACATAATTCCGATTAAACCGGGTATTTCTTTCAATCCCATCGGCAGCTGAATATTTTGAATCGAAAACTGAAGCCGTTAGCATGTAGTAGTAGCCTTTGCTAAGAAATTTTTCCAGCGTAAAATCGATTCCGATATTCCATCCTGTGCCTTCGCTTACAAGCGCGTCGTTAAAGAAAAGATTGTTGCTATTATTCAAGGTTGAGATATATCCGGCAGGAGCTACCGGAACATTTTTTAGTTGCTGGTAATAGGGTTCGATGTTTACGTGCAGGTTATCGGTAAGTTTTGCATGATACGAAAAAATATAGTGTGATGATTTCATAAAATCAAGATCCTTGTTGGGTGACTTTCCGTTTACCGATGCAAAATAAACCGACAATTGTTCCATTTTACTGTGAATACCATAAGCAAAACCAAGGTTTTGTTTATGGTTAATATGGTATTTTACACCCAAACGGGGTTCAACTGACAGCTTCTTGTTTAGCAGCAAATATTGTGCATTGATTCCTGCATTAAGCACAAGGTACGGTGTTAAATTAATTTTCGATTGCGAAAAGGCTTGGATAAATCCGGTGTTGCCTGTTTGATTGGCAATTTGCACAGGCGATTCTCCTTCTGCAAGCGATTCTTCCACATCCAGTCCATAAAAATGGTGCGCATAACGAAGTCCTGTTTTATTGGTGTGTCTCTCATTAAGACGTTTGGTGATTTCACTTTTCAGGGTGATACTGCTGGTGTTGTTCTCGGCTTTCGATTGTGGCTGTGCTTCCAGGTTGTAATCCAATCGTTCTTCAGAAAAATCTAATCCGCTACCTGTAAAGGCAACCGAGGTTTTCAGGAATGTATTGCCGGGTAAATTAATTTTATGCGTCAAAGTTGTGGCATACATGTGCATTGATGTTTTTGAATTGTCGCGGTCGAAATTCGATTCCCAGTCAACACGATCAATAGCTTCGTTGTTTATGCCATCACTCGTACCAATTCCCCAAAGGGTGAACGTTCCGTGTTTTTTTGTCCGGAAATTGGTTTTAAACGAAAGGTCCTGATATTTTAAAACGCCCGCATCGCTGGGAAGAAGTGGCGCAAGCAGCGCCATCGTTGAATTCCGGTAATTCACAATATAGGTGGCATCTGAGTTTCTATTAAGTGGTCCTTGAGCCATCGCTCCAACGCCCAATATTCCGGTTTCAAATGCATAGTGTTGTTTGCTGCGGTTCCCTTCACGCAATTTTATATCGAATACCCCCGACGAAGCATTTCCATATTCTGCCGGGAAAGCTCCCGTGTAAAAGTCGCTGTTACCCATCATTTGACTGCTGATGGCCGACATCAATCCGCCACCTGCAACGGTTAGGTTGGCAAAGTGATTTGGATTTGGAACCTCGATACCTTCGATGTGCCACAAAAGCCCGTCGGGATTATTACCACGAACCGATATTCCATTGTCGCTAATGGATGGATTTGCTACCCCGGCAAACGATGTTGCCAGGCGTGCCGGGTCATCTAGTCCCCCTGCATAACGCTGTGTTTCTTCCACCGTAAACTGGCGACTACTAACGGTAGTCATACTATTTAGCGGTGTCGATTTATTCACACGAACCACTACTTCATCCAATTCAGCATTGCCTGGTTGCAGGGCAATATTCAAATGAACAAGTTGTCCGGAACTAACCAGCAACTCTTTAATTTCATAGGTATCGTATCCGACCATCGAAACGGCAATCGTTTGGCGTCCGACTTTTACATTGTCAAGTACAAAAACTCCATTTGCATCCGAAACTGTTCCGATTAATGGGGCAGTATCTTTTACAATAATAGTAGCGAATGGCAACGACTCCTGGGTTATATCATCGAATACTTTTCCATTAATGGTTTGTGTGATTTCCTGAGCCAACAATCCGGTTGAAGTTCCTAATAAAAGCAAGCCCAAAACAAACAAGCGAGCAACGGCCCCGATATTTTTATACAACGTATTGGTTTTGGGTTGTGAGTCAGACGCTACTTGTTCTTTTACAAAAAAAAATGATTTGTCGTTGATTATAATATAACATGCAAAAAGTGATAACAGTCCGGTTTGAATAACTTTGTTCATGGGGTGCGTGGCAAATATTTCATTAAAAAATCCGGCACCTATATGAAAAATAATAGGCAGAATGATATTCCGATTGGCTTTGTAGTAGATCCAGTTCATGATGATTACAAACGGAATTAGGCTGACCAAAAAATTTGCTGAATAAATCCAACCCTCTTCAACTAAATTACTGTGGTAATAGTCTTTTATAGTTGAAAGAGGAAAGTGCCAGATTCCCCAGTAAAGCGCGAATAGCATCGATGTTGTAAAAAGGTTGAACCGAGTGCGAAGAGCATCAGTGCCATATGAATGCCAAGCAAGCTCTTCGAGCAAAGGGGCAATAATGAGCATAAACCAAACAGGGAAAACACCCGATGTAAACGAAAAGGATTCAGCAAGCTGAAACTGTTCAGCACTATATCCAAGCAAAAGAGAGACTGCCTGTGCCAATAAGATGCTAATAGGCATGAGCACAAAAGCGAGAACGAGGTAAGTCGAATTGATACGTTTAAAGTTGAAGATACGCTGGTTTAAATCGCGTAGTATTTCTTTATTGCTCTTTGCTAGAAAAATGGTAATGATTGGCGGAGAAAGTAGTCCCAGGAAAGCAATGATGCTTGCCCAATTGTTTGTCGCGAAACTCTCGGTTTTAAAGTGGCTAATATAGCCTGCTAAAAACCATAATGTCCAGGGAATAAGTGTTGATAACCCAAAGAACAAACCTGGTTTTTTGTAAATGTTCATGACTTCCGTGATTTGAATTATTTATGGTGCAAATATTCAACAGAATTCAAGGCGGATCGCCCCAGCGTGAAAGACGAAGCGTTTTTAGGAGTACAGTCCGGCAGGGGTGGACGTACTAGCTGCACATTACCAATTGATTAAGCAATCGGAGTGAGGCTTGTTAATTTTTTGGGAAAGCATCTTCTTTATTCAAATTAGCCAAATATTGAGAAGGTGTTTCTAATTTGAGTTTCTTAAAAACGGTATTGAAAGACGATTTTGAGTTAAACCCTGAGTCAAGCGCATGCGCAAGCAAACTAAAATCAGTATTGGATTGTGCTCTTGTTATAAACTCCTCGACTCGGTATTTATTTACGAAGTCATAAAAGTTTACATGCTCGTATTGGTTTATTAGTTGCGACATGTTATTGGCTGACATTTCTAAGCGCAGCGAAAGCTCATTCAACGTGAGTTTAGGGTTCAAATAAGGCTTTTCAGCCTCCATGAGATGAAGCAATTCTTTGTGTTTTTCAATGGCTGTTTCTGTTTTCAACCCCGATTTCTTATACTCACTTCCGGCAGTTACCAATTCCTTTTCATTGTTAATGGTATTTAAAAACAGCCCTTCCTGACGAATGCCCGAGTAACCAACAAAAACAACAAAACCAACAATAATTGAATAAAACAAGATATCGGCATTAAACGGAAACTCAAAGCCGATCGCTTCGCGTAATACCAAGACAATAGCTGCGGTAATAAAAACTAAGCCTATGGCAACAATTGCGTATTTAAGCCAATTGAGACTAATACCGCTATCGTATGAGAAATTGTCGAGCACCATTTTTTTGTGCTGAAGTAGTTTTCGGTATGAAATAATGGAGTATCCTATTCCCGAAACGAGGAACCCGATGAGTAAAACAGTTGAAAATACACTGTAATCATTAATAAGTCCTTTGTCGACCGCAACCTTTTCTTCCGCTGAATAGAAAAAATAAAACGGCATCATATACAAATAGGAAAGCAAAGCAGGCGCATAATGTAGATAATCGATTGGTTTTAAGTGGCTGCTTCGTCGGATGGAATAAACTAAATAGAGATATAAAAATGGACCGTATAAGAAGGGGAGAGGCGTTGTAATTCCAATTAAATGAGGGTATAGTTCCCAATACCCATTGTAGTTAATGTAATAGCCTGTTAAGTGAATTCCTATGGTCACCAGCCACAATGATAAGATATTGTCGGTTAGTGCTTTATTATCTTTAGCGAATAAAAGTATACTTAGGAAAAAGGATAAAACAATTCCAATATTTAAAACAGTTGACATTGTACTGTATGCGTTTATTTCTTTCTAAAAGTACTAATTTAAGCTAATTCCAATAACAAGCGAACTTTTAATTGGCATCAAGCTTTTATTGCTTAACTCACCGTCCAATCAGGTGTAGCAACTCCTTTCAACGGCCATTTGGGGTTTTTGGACTGCTCTGCAAGCGTTTTGAACGGTTTGGGGCGGATGGCTGAATTGGTTAAAACAAAAACGCCCCCTTTTGTAGAAGGAGGCGCTCAAGTTATTTGTCTTGTCATATTATTTTATTGGTACCTGACGTTTAAATTCCATTTCCAGAGAAATGAATGTTTCCGTACGTGCAATACCATCTACTTCCTGCAATTCCTCATCGATAATGCGTTTGAGGTGATTGTTGGTTTTGGTTTGTATTTTTACAAAAATAGCATACGAACCAGTGGTGTAGTGACATTCAACAATCTCAGGAATCTTTTTCAGGGCTTCAACCACTTGGGTGTGGTACTTGGCTTTATCAAGGAAAAGTCCCATATAAGCGCAAGTGTTGTACCCCAACTTCGAAGGGTTAACAATAAATTCACTTCCCGAAACCACTCCCAAATTCAGCAAGCGTTGCACGCGTTGGTGAATCGCTGCACCCGAAACACCACATTCACGGGCTACCTCCAGGAAGGGAATTCGGGCATTTTTTGTTATTAATCGAAGGATTTTCTCATCCAACTCGTCAATTTGTGGTAGCGGAACTGTAGTTTGGTCTTGATTCATTCTAAATGTTTTTTCAACTTCGAGATTAAAAGCTAAAGATATAAAAAATCAACTATTATTAATTAACCGTATTTTATAACTGGTCATTTGTAATGATTCGTAAGTAAATGCTAAAAGATGGTTATAATATAGTTGTTTCAGATATTGTCGGCGAAATTAGCTTATTTTTTTAAATTACCGCCTTCCGACTCACTGAAAAAATAAATACTTGCTAGCGCTTTTGAATGGGCGTAATGGCTTGACTCAAAAGATCAGAGATGTCGTTACCACTCGGACTTTGGAATACGCGAAGGTCAAATTCTGGTAAAATAGCCAGCACATGGTCCATAATGTCGGCCTGAACCTCCTCGTATTTTGCCCACTCCTGGTCTTTACTGAATACATAAAACTCCAGTGGGAGTCCTTTTTCTGACGGTTGCAGATGACGAATCAGAAAGGTCATATTCTGGTTAATCTTGGGATGTTGGCGCAAATAGTTTTCCACGTAATGACGAAAAATACCAAGGTTGGTTTGTCGCCGACCATTATACACGTCGCCTTCTTCGATCTGAAGTCTTTTATTGTATTCCTGTATTTCTTTTTCCCGGTCATGCAGGTAATCTTTTAGCAGGTAGAAGTGACTTAACTTATCCAATAGGGCCTTATCGCAAAAACGTACACTGCGCATATCCAGGTTGACTGATCGCTTAATGCGGCGGCCGCCGGACTCTTCCATTCCTACCCAGTTGTTAAACGATTCGGACACCAAAGCATAGGTTGGAATGGTGGTAATGGTTTTGTCCCAGTTTTGCACTTTTACCGTGTTCAGGCTGATATCAATCACGGTGCCATCGGCATTGTGGCTGGGCATGGCGATCCAGTCGCCCGGCTTAAGCATTTTGTTGGCTGACAGCTGAATACTGGCAACAAGACTTAAGATGGTATCTTTAAAAACCAAGAGAAGTATAGCGGCAACAGCTCCTAAACCACCGATCAGAATGAGAGGTGATTCCCCAATCAAAATGGAAATGAAAAAAATGACGGAAACGCAAATGATCAGGATTTGCAGCAGCTGAATGTACCCTTTGATGGGACGATTGACTGCATACGGTGTTGTTTGGTAAATATCGTTGGCCGCATTGGCCAGGCGAACGGCAAACAGGGTAATGATACTAACAAAGTAGATGCGGGCAAGGCCGAGCAAGAAATCGCTAATAAATTCACTATCGGAAAAACCGTAGGTGTAATAAAGTAGAAATGCTGAGGAAAGGTGGGCCAATGCGCTAAAAACTTTTCGCTTAACGAGAAAATCATCCCACTTTGTTTTTGTTTTGGAGGCAAACTGATGAACGACTTTAGCCAAAATGCGGCGGGTAAGCCAATGAACAGCGCGAGCTACCAAAAACAAAACAATAAGGCAGGTGAATATCGCAATTGAATTTGCTGTCGCATCCGGAAGGTTCATGTCGCGAAGCAGGGTTTTGAAAAATGATAAGAGATAGTTCATATGATATAAATCAAGAGAATTTGTGGAATTGTGATTAATTTTAGGAGTTAAATTTAATGATTTTGTTATGATTAGAAAATGGAAATTAGTCAGCTTGTTGCTTATGGTTTTTCCACAGTTTCTGCTTGCTCAGCCCGAGTTCTCAGACTGTTTCATCAATAAGACTTTACGAATTGATTATTTGCTAAATGGCACCGATCAAACGGCTGAGGTTATTGTCAAACAATTAAAGAAAGAGCCGTATTATGGTGGTTCGCATGTTAATTTGGTTGAGCCCAACCCGATGGGGACCTATCGCTATCAGCTGATGGATGAGGCTAGCCAGGAAGTGATTTTCTCCAGAGGATTTAGTCCGATCTTTCAGGAATGGCAGACAACCGGTGAAGCAAAGAGGCGAAAAGGAAGCTTTTACCAGGTTGCTATTTTCCCTTTTCCAAAGAAAATATGTCGTTTTATCATTGAGCAACGCAATTGGGAAGGTGAGTTTGAGACCGTTTTTAGTACAGAAATTGATCCTAAAAATTACTTCATTCTGGAAGAGAAGGTGCCGGAATATGCGATTGAAGAATTGTCGGTTCAGGGTAGTCCTCAAACCAAGGTTGATGTGGTGATTTTGCCGGAAGGCTATACGGCTGATGAAATGGATAAGTTTGTAGCCGATGCCAAACGCATGATCAAGGTCTTGTTTGAAGCCGAACCATTTGATGGTCATCAGCAGGATTTTAACTGGTATGCGGTGAAAGTGCCTTCTATGGAGTCGGGAACTGATGTGCCTGGAGAGCATAGTTATAAAAACACAGCTTTCAACTCGCATTTCTACACGTTCGACACCCCACGTTACCTCACCACGCAAGATATGCTTTCCATCCACGATGCTGCATCAGTCGTGCCGTACGATCATATTTACTTGCTGGTTAATACCGCCCGGTATGGCGGTGGTGGTTTTTATAATTTTCTTTCAATCACCTCGGTTGATGATTCGCTGGCGGAAAAGGTGTTTATCCATGAGTTTGGCCATGGTTTTGCCGGACTTGCAGATGAGTATTATTCCTCGGGGGTGGCTTATAGCGATTATTACAACCTGGAGGTTGAGCCTTGGGAAGCGAATATTACCACGCTGGTCGATTTTAAATCGAAGTGGGCTGATATGATTGATGAGGCTACGCCGCAGCCAACTCCCCGCACTGCGAAGTACAATGATGTGCTTGGCCTTTTTGAAGGAGGGGGTTATAGCGAAAAAGGAATTTACAGTCCGGTGATGGATTGCCGTATGAAGAGTAATGGACCCAATGATTTTTGTCCGGTCTGCCAAAAATCCATTGAACAGGTGATTCAGTGGCACTGCAAATAAAAGCAGAACGCCCTTCAGTATTTACTGAAGGGCGTTCTGCTTGTTGGTCTGTTGAGTGTTTATTTGTTCGTTTTTTGGGCTTGCATCCAATAGCCGGCCACTAAGCCGAGTCCTCCAAAGAGGAAGATCATGGAGACATACGCCGTGCCTTCTTCAAGTGAGGAGGCATTGGCCAGGATATTGCCGAACAGCACACCGATGGCAACACCAATAAATAATAAGCCAGTTTTCAGTGTTAGAAAATTGGAATATTTTCCTGCTCCCTTGAAAATCGTTGGATCGGTTCCCTTTTCAATCATTGCCATTCGCTCTTTGTTGCGTGTAGTCAGAAAGACGTAAACCATAGCAAAGATAAAGGCGAAAAAACTTACTGGAATTACAATTGCTTCATTCATAGCTTTATGTTTTAATTGTTGCTTTTCATTTTGTCGACCTTATGACGCCTTTTTGGGGTTTTGGTTACAAACTGCCTGCTTTTTTTTAGATCAAGTTGAATAAGAGCCGACCGATGTTGTTGTTGTTGTTGTTGTTGTTGTTGGCTATCAAATGCCTGATGCTCCAATTCCCGGGGGTACAACTGCTAGTCGATAAGCTGCCTGTTGAACGTGTTTTACGCGAATAATGCCCCACGTATTGAAATAGAGCAGAGCTCACAAGAATATTTTTCGTATTTTTTGTAACCGAAGGCCAAATCATTCGTCAAAAATGTAGCATGAACCTAAAGGACGATCATTATTATATTGACCGAGTGAGGGGAGGCGATAACTCAGCCTTTTCTTATTTGGTTGAAAAGTACCGCGACATGGTCTATGGATTGTCGTTGAAAATGCTGAAGAACACGGAAGATGCAGAAGAGTTGGCGCAGGATACTTTTGTGAAGGCCTTTCAGTCCCTTGGAACGTATAAGGAAAAGTCGAAGTTTTCGACCTGGCTTTACCGGATTACCTACAATGGGGCGATCACGATTCTGCGAAAGCGGAAAGTAGAGCTTCACTCCCTGGATGAGCAGCAGCTGTCGGATCAGGATGAAATGAGTATTAACAGTCGGCTGCATGAAATTGACAAGGAAGAGTTGGCCGAGAGTCTGAAAAAGGCTTTGGGAACTTTGCCACAGGATGATCAGGTTTTGATTACTTTGTTTTATTACGAAGAACAGCGAGTGGAAGATATTGTACATATTACCGGTTTGAGCGAGAGCAATGTGAAAGTGAAAATACACCGGGCACGAAAAAAAATGTATGGCTATTTAAAGGAAAATCTGGAAGAAGCCGTTTTTAGTGAATTGTAAGCTTACGGATTAAAAAGGAGAGAAAGGACACGTTATGGAAAAGATAGATCATAATTTCAGAGAGTTGATGAAATCGTACCAGCCGGAGAAAGCCCCGGGCGATTTTACCCTTCAGGTGATGAACCGGATTTATGCTGAATCCAATCGGATTTCGGAATACAAACCCGTATTGAATAAATGGTTTTTACGCGCGATGTATTTTCTGATTGGTAGCTTTGTGGTGTTTTCCATGTTTAGCTCAGGTGCTGGTCAATCCGCATCGGGCAAAAGCAAATTCTTTGGTTGGTTACCCCAGCTTGACTGGTCTGGCGCTGCTGATGCGGGCGAGAAAATCACCGGTGTTCTGGGTGGTTTACCTCAATACATGGTTGTCATTTTCTTATCGGCCACCTTTTTGTTGCTGCTTGATCAATGGATTTTGAAACGCAAAAACATAGGCTAAATCAGGGCTTAGACTGAAAGCTAATGGGCATGCTCATGCTAACACGGACTATCTCATCGCCATTTTTTCCCGGCACCCATTGGGGCATGGTTAACAGTAGTCTTTTTACTTCTCTCTCATAGCCCGGGCAGTTGTCCAGCCCTTGGCGAATGTTTACCTGGCTGATGGTACTATCCTTTTCCACCACAAAACTCACCAGCACTTTTCCTTGGCAGTTGGGAGCCGGAAGCCGCAAGCTGTCTTGTATGTAAAGCATAAAACTTTCGTTCAGCGAAGAACCTCCTTTGTAATGAAAGGAAGGAAGCTCGCTGGCAATAAACCAAATTTGCTCATTCTGCTCTTGAGACGACGCGGTGTATGGGATAGAAAACAGCAGTAGCAGCGAGGCTAAGAGCTTCATAGCACTTGTGAATGAATAGCAGGCATACATCAGTTTCATTGGCTGCGTATTGGCGTGATTGTTGACTGAAACAGACAAAAATTGTACAACAGATTTTCTGGTTCTTACTTTGTTGAGGAGAACTACTTTCGGCTGCGTGTTTTTGTTTTGGCAGGTTTGGTTTTCTGCTTTTCTTTCTTCCTCACATAAATCAATTTAAGCTGTCCTTTGGTGTTTTCCCGTTGGTCAATTTCAAAGTCTGGAATTGATTTTATCAGGGGCGTTAGCTTCTGAAAGCCATAGTTTCGCGAATCGAAGTTGGGTTGTTTCTTTTGAATCAGGTTCCCCACATCACCAAGAAAAGCCCAGCCATCATCATCCGCCAAATCAGAAATGGAAGAGGCAATCAACCGAATGACTTTAGGCGTAATTTTATCCAGATTATTCTTGGGTCTTGCTTTGCTTTCCGTTACTTCCGACTCGTTTTCCTCAGGTTCGTTTTTCAGAATCTCGATGTAAATAAACTTATCGCAAGCCACAATGAAGGGGTCGGGAGTTTTCTTCTCGCCAATGCCAAATACTTTCATCCCCGCTTCGCGCAGACGCGTAGCCAGCCGGGTGAAATCGCTGTCGCTCGACACTAAACAAAAACCATTCACTTTCTCCGAATAAAGAATGTCCATGGCATCGATAATCATAGCCGAGTCGGTCGCATTCTTTCCCGTAGTGTATCCGTATTGCTGAATGGGAGTGATGGCGTTTTCCAGGAGCAGGTTTTTCCAGCGCGACAGGTTCGGTTTGGTCCAGTCGCCATAAATTCGCTTGATGGTTGGGTTGCCATATTTGGCTATTTCTTCCATCATTTCTTTGACATAGGCCGATGGTATATTGTCGCCATCGATTAATACGGCTAGTTTTAAATCCATTGTTGAAAATTATTTTTTGCAAATTAGCTATAATACGATAATAATGCACCACGGAGAGCTAAAAAATAAAATGACTTAGGAATTGAAGAACGGCTAAAGTTCCTTGCTTATGATGAACATGAAGTAGCCTGCATAAATTAGTAAAAGCAAGCCCGCTTCCCAGCGGTCCAGTTTTTTTTTCTTCCCAGTAAACATGGCGATAAACAAGATTAAGGTTCCAATACATAGGAGGTACATGTCGGTATTGAAAACCCGGTTATACTCAATGGGGCTCAATAGCGAGCTTACACCAAGTATTAAAAAGATGTTGAAGATATTGGACCCGATGATGTTTCCAACGGCAATATCATTGTTCTTTTTCAGCGCGGCCACAACAGATGTTGCCAGCTCGGGCAGCGAGGTGCCCAGAGCAATAATTGTCAGCCCTATGATTTTTTTACTTACCCCAAGTGCGGTGGCCATACTGACGGCATTGGTAACCACCAGTCGTCCGCCAATAATTAGGCCGGCCATCCCAATAAGGATTAAGAACCATAGCTTTAGTGGGGTGAATTGTTTCTGATGTGGGATAACCTCTTGTTTGTCGGTTTTGAGCTGCTGGTACACGTAAACTAAAAAGGAGCCAAACAGCATAAGCAGGATTAGCCCGTCAAGCTGCGAGAGCCTGTGAGAGGCGGGCAAAAGAAAATCGTTGGTCAACACGATTAACAAAAGTGCCGCAAAGAGGGAAAGCGGAATCTCTTTCCATACAGTACTTGACTGCACTACCATGGGTGTAATGAGGCCGGCAATTCCGAGGATAACAAATAAATTGATGTTATTACTTCCGATGACGTTGCCAAAAACCAGGTCGTCATGCCCTTGAAGGCTTGAATATATGTTAACAACCAGCTCGGGAGCCGAGGTGCCAAAGGCAACAATGGTTAGGCCGATAGCTAAATCGGAGATATGATACTTTTTGGCTAGCGATGAAGCTCCGCGAACCATCCAGTCAGCTCCTTTAATGAGCAAAAGTAACCCAAATACCAGCAATAAAATTTGTATAGCCATAAATTTTTACAAACTAAACGATAGTAAAACTATAACAAGATAGGCTAAAAACAGTTTGATTGGGTCGTGAATTCACGAGGGAGCAAAAAAAAGCGGAGTTTTAAAACTCCGCTCCGTCTGTATTTTCTTAAAATGGTAAATCATCTTGGTTCCCTGATTCTGGTGGAATATCATCGGGAGTGAACTCAGGAGGCAAGTTGCCTTGTGGCCCATTGGCAGCCAAGCGGTCAATGCGCCAGGCATTGATATTGTGATACCAGCGACCGTTGAATTCACGGGATTCAACCGAGAAAGAGACATTTACATCTTCACCGGTGTTTAATCCCTGCAGTAGCGATATTTTATCATTAAACAAGGTAAAGCATACTTGTTTGGGGAACTGATCATCTGCTGTTTCAATGACAAACTCTTGTTTTTTCCAATCTTTCCCGGCTTTACTCACTCCGGAAGTTACATCTAAGATTTGGTTGATTTTTCCTTTTACTTCTAAACTCATTGCTTCAATATTTTTCTGTTGCCAAAAATAGGGAGAAAAAAATACCCCTGAGAAAAAAATTCCAGGGGTTTATAAAAAAGTTTTCAAGAATTGTTTATTTCACAATCTCTAAAAGCTCAACTTCAAAGATCAGCGTTTCGTTAGGACCAATGTCAGCACCGGCGCCACGTGGGCCATAAGCCAAGTTGCCCGGAATGTAAACTTTCCATTTTGATCCAACAGGCATCAGCTGTAAGGCTTCAGTCCATCCTGGAATAACTTGTCCAACTCCAAAAGTTGCAGGTTCGCCACGCTCTACTGAGCTGTCAAATACAGTTCCGTCAATCAGGGTTCCTGTGTAGTGAACTTTTACTTGTTGTTCTGCTGTTGGTTTTGCGCCATTACCGGCTTCAAGTACTTCATATTGAAGACCACTTTCGGTAACAACAATACCGTCTTTTTCTTTATTAGCGGCTAAAAAGTCTGCTCCAGCTTTTTCGTTGTTAGCACCTTCTGCTTCAGCCAATTTTTGGAAGTAAGCCTGAATAAAAGTACGAGCTTCTTCGAGGGTCATTTTAGTTTCTTCACCGTTCAGTTGCTTTTCAAAAGCGGTAACTAAAATCTCTGTGTTGAAATCATCAGAACCAGTTGATTCCAGTTGCTGCTTGTTTTGATCTCCTACTAAAACGCCAATGGCATAACTTGCTGAATCTGCGCTTGTGGCAAGGTTTTCATTGCGAGAACCTTGAGGTTGACATGCTGCCAGTACGACTACTGCAGCCAATAAAAAAAGAATTGATTTAAATTTCATGTTTGATTTTGTAAATATAATTAGACGATTTCTAGTAATTCAACTTCGAAAATGAGGGTGCTGTGAGGACCAATCGCACCGCCGGCTCCACGATCGCCATAGGCTAAATCAGAAGGAACAAATAAACGCCATTTTGATCCGGTAGTCATCATTTGAAGGGCTTCAACCCATCCTTGAATAACACCGTTAACCGGAAATGTAGCTGGTTCGCCTCGTTGGACAGAGCTGTCGAAAACAGTTCCGTCAATCAATGTACCATGGTAGTGACATTTTACCTCATCTGCTGGACTTGGCTTTTCGCCGTCACCTTCTTCCAATACCATGTATTGAAGTCCGCTAGCAGTTTCATTAACTCCTTCTTTTTCGCGGTTTTCAGCTAAAAATTGAAGGCCTTGCTCCAGGTTTTCTTTTCCTTGACCATTTTGTTGTTTCTCCATGAACTCTTGCAAGATCTTGTTCGCTTGATCGGGGGTTAATTGTGGTTCTTTACCCGTGAAAATATCTTCGAGAGCCAGCATGAAACTGCTTGGTTCAATTGTTTTTACTCCTGATTGGATGAGATTGCTTGAAATGCTTAATCCTAATGCATAACTAAACTCTTCCAGTTCTCCTTTAAACTTCTGTTCTGACATAAAATTCTAATTTTTTTAAGAGCTACGAATATAATGGAATTTTTACGATATCCCTGATGTTCATCAGGCTTTCTCACCCATCAACATTTGTCGTTTCCCGGGAGGGCCGGGCAGCCGTTGCATGAGGAAGCCATTTTTTTGTAGCGAGCGTCGAATAACTCCTTTGGCACAATAGGTTGTGATGATTCCACCAGTCTGGCATTGGGCGCTGATTTTGTTGAAAATAGCATCGGTCCACAAGTCTGGTTGTTTGTCCGGTGCAAAAGCATCGAAGTACACCAGGTCGAATAGCGGTAGGGCAGATAGATCAACTGTAGAAAGATCGGCCTGCAGTTTGGTGAGCTCAAAGCCCGGTGCGACTTGAACCGGTTTTTCCCATTCGCATTGGTGTAACTGCAGAAATAGCGATTGGGTTTCATCATCGTCATTTTGGGCGTAGTTTAGCTGGCTGTATTCGGCTTCCGTAAGCGGGTATTTTTCGAGTGAAAAGTAGCGAATGGTTTTCCCCTGACCATGCAGCAAACTGAGCAGGGCATTAAGTCCGGTGCCAAATCCTACTTCCAGAATGTTGATTTCGGATTTGCTGCAGCGGTGCAGTCCATTGGCGATAAACACATGCATCGATTCCTGTATGGCTCCGTGGATAGAGTGAAAATGCTCATCCATCTCGGGCAGGTAAAGGGTATGCGATCCGTCTTCGGTCAGTTTTAGGAATCGTTTCATTGTTTGCGGGTTTCAATTTAATTTCCAGATCGATCAATGAGCTTCCCAAATCTTGGTTTTAAAAGGGGACAGCTTCGTGTAATGTTTTTGTTGCGCGCGAATTTCGGCATTTTCTTCTTGACTTCCATATTTTTATGCTAATTTTGGGAGGCTTTTTAACTGATTGTTATGCTGATAAAATTATACGAAGAAAATCCGAATCAGCGCGAGATTGAAAAAGTACTTGAGGTCTTGCGGAATGGTGGAATCATCATTTATCCAACGGATACGGTGTACGGTATTGGTTGCGATATTACCAATGTAAAAGCAGTGGAGAAAATTGCGCATTATAAAAAGGTTCAGGTTGAAAAATCGAACATGTCATTTATTTGTAGCGATTTGAGTCACTTGTCGGATTATGCCAAGCCCATTTCGAATACGGTTTTTAAACTGTTGAAACGGAATTTGCCGGGGCCTTTTACCTTTATTTTGGAAGCTAACTCCAAGGTGCCCAAATATTTTAAAGGGAAGAAGAAGACTGTGGGGATTCGTGTTCCCGACAATAATATCATCCGTGAAATCGTCCATCAGTTGGGCAATCCCATTCTTTCTACTTCGGTATACGATGAGGATGCGGTTATCGAATACACCACTGATCCGGAGCTGATTCATGAGAAATATGAAGATTTTGCTGACCTTGTTATTGATGGTGGCTATGGGCATAATGTGGCGTCAACAGTCATTGATTGCACCATGGACATGCCAACCATTATCCGTCAGGGAAAAGGTATCGTTCAGGAATAAGTACTCTCGTATTTTATCTGTCCCAATCGAATAGCCACGAAGCTCCTATTATCTGTTTAAAGGGGAAATAAGACTTTCTTATCGAACGTTTTTGAAGGCCAACAACTTAATGACTTATTGAGATTCATTCGTTGTTCTTTTAGCTAATTGTGCATAGTCTACTTCAACGGTTTTTCGTTGCCTTTAAGGTTCTGTTTTTATTTCTTCCAGAAAGCAGGCGAGAAAAGAACCAAAACGGTAAATAACTCCAAGCGTCCCAAAAGCATCAGAAAAGACAAGAACCATTTTCCAGCCGGATGGACATGGTGAAAATTCTCAGCCGGGCCAACATTTCCAAGCCCTGGTCCAATATTTCCCAGTGAAGTGGCAATAGCTCCCATTGCCGATTGCAGATCAGGTTCAACCAGTGTATAGAGGATGGTGCTGATAAAGAAAATGATGAAATAGAACATGAAAAAGGCTAGCACATTGGTAATGATTTGTTCCGAAACGGCGCGTCGGTTGAATCGAACCGGGATGATGGCATTGGGGTGCAGCAGGCGTCGAAGTTCATAATAGCTGTTTTTCAGAAGTAAAACAACTCGCATAATTTTGATTCCTCCACCTGTTGATCCGGCACTTCCTCCAAAAAAGAAGAGTGCAAAAATAATGATGGTCAGAAAAGGTGTCCAGGTCAGGTAGTCTGCCGTGGCAAAGCCGGTAGTGGTTATGATGGATACAACCTGAAAGAGCGCATCTCTGAAAGCCAGCTCGAAGCCCAGCTGGGTTGAAATGAGGAGGCCACTGAAAATAATGGCAGTAAATCCAACAATAAAAAGGATATAATATTTAAATTCTTCGTTTTTATAGACTTTCTCAAATTTGCCGTGAATGGCTAAATAGGCAAGCGTGAAGTTGGTTCCGGCCAAAAACATGAAAAAGATAATGACATACTGAATAAAGGGGGAGGACCAATAGGCGACAGAAGCCTGTTTGGTCGAATAACCTCCGGTGGCCATGGTGGTGAATGAGTGGTTGATCGCATCGAATAAGGTCATGCCGCCAACCCACAGAAGGATGGTTTCCATAACGGTAAACCCGAGGTAGATAATCCATAAGCTTTTGGCTGTCTGCCGGATTCGAGGACTGATTTTATCGGGTGTTGGTCCCGGAACTTCAGCGGCAAATAGCTGCATTCCCCCAATTCCGAAGATAGGCAAGATGGCTAATGATAATACGATAATTCCCATTCCACCAAGCCATTGAGTCATGCTTCGCCAGAAAAGAATTCCATTGGGAAGCGATTCAATATCATTTAAAATGGAGGAGCCGGTTGTCGTAAATCCGGACATGGTTTCAAAAAAAGCATTGGTTAAGTTAGGAATTGAATGGCTAAATAGGTATGGTAAACTACCAAAAAAGGAAAAGACCACCCACACCAAACTAACGATTACAAATCCTTCGTGTTTGCCAATCTTTTTGTCCGCTTTTTGGGTGGATAGCAAAGTAGCTGATCCAACCCCAATACTAATGAATGCTGACTTTAATAAAGCGAATAGTCCGGCATCCTGGTAGATGGCAGAGACCCCCATGGCAATAAGCATGGAGACACCCTCGACAACCAACAAAAAACCCAAAACGCGAAAAACTATTTTGAAGTTGAGCATAGCCTTGTCGAATTACTTGAAATATTTATCCAGTTTTTGAATGGCCGATGGCAAGGCGAAAACAACAACCTTATCGTTTTCCTGGATGTGTGTATCTCCTTTGGCGACATGGCCTTTTGTACCCCGGACATATCCTCCGATTATGGCATCACTCGGAAACTCCAGATCTTTAACAGGGTGCTCGGTAATCCGTGAGCCTTCTTTGGCAATAAATTCAAAAACCTCGGCATCGGAAGCGGTCAGGCATTTGGCCTGCGCAACTTTAGCTCCAAGTGTGTATTTGTAGATGTAACTAGCTGCAATCAATTTTTTATTGATCAAGCTGCCAATGTCCATGCTTTCGGCAATGCCCATAAAGTCAATGTTTTCAACCTCGGCAACCGTTCTTTTTACGCCCAGGCTCTTGGCCAGGTGGCACGATAAAATATTGGTCTCAGAATTTCCGGTAACGGCAATAAAAGCATCCATCCGTTCAATCCGTTCTTCTTTCAACAACTCGAGGTTTCGACCATCGCCCTGGATAACCAGAATGTTTTCAAATCGATCGGCAACTTGCTGACTGCGGATTTTATCACTCTCAATCACTTTAATGTTGTAGCTGTCGCCTAATCGTTCAACGGTTTTTTGTGCTATTCGGCTGCCACCTAAAATCATGACGTTGCGAACAGCAAAAATCTCTTTCCCAGCCAGTTCAAAAACCCGATTCTGATTGGCGCGTGTAGTAATGAAAAAGACGATATCTCCGTTGTGAATACAATCTTTCCCGTTGGGGATGATCGTTTCGCTTTCTCGGTTGATGGCTACCGCCCGAATATCGGAGTTGATGGATGTTAATTCTTCGAGTGATTTATTCAGTATGGGGGCATTCTCACGGATTTTGACTCCCATAAGGGTTAGTTTCCCTTGCGAGAACTCAATCATTTGGCGGGTACCCACCTGCTTAATTGAAGATGCAATTTCTTTGGCGGCTAAACTTTCAGGGTAAATTAGTTCATCAACACCGAGGTTCCGGAGCTTTTCCTTATACTTTTCGGTCAGGTATTCACCTTGGTTGATTCGGGCTACAGTACGTTGAACTCCCATGTCTTTAGCTTGAACGCAGGCGAAGATATTTCGCTCTTCGTAGGGCGTTACGGCAATAAACAAATCAGCTTTGGCCAATCCTGTTTCCTTTAGGTCGCGAAAGGAATTGGCATAGCCCGTAACGGTTAGCAGATCCACTTGACTGGAAATGTGGTAAAGTTTATCTGCATCTTCGTCCATTAACACAATGTCATGGTTCTCCTTGCTCAGCATCTTGGCAAGGTGTGTTCCAACTTCGCCGGCACCTACAATAACAACCTTCATATCTCGTTACTCTTTTTTCTAAAATTTTGCCTGCTAAAGTAAGGCATAAAAACAACAATTTCCACGCTTTTGGGCTTGTTTTTCGGGTGTTTGACCTCAAAGTTATTATCGTATAGTCAATCATCTCACTTGAGGTCAGCTATTATTGCTTGTTGTACCTTTAAGCTTGCTAGGTTTGAAATTTCTCTTTTTTTCAGAACAGAGTCGATTTTTGTTTCTAGAATGGGGTTAATAGTGTTTGATTTCACTTTGTGTTCATCAAGCATCTTTAGTTTACTTTTTGCTCGATTTGCGATACGCTTGTTATGGTGAAAAGTTTGATTCAGGAAAACAATTAGCGATTGATTAATGATTAAATCTTCGCTCGTGTAATGGTCGCATGAATCCAAGTGGATGACGATTGGAGCTTCCAATTTCAATGCGTGGGTGAGGGGTTGGAAGCTTTGTGTGTTGGGTGTTTCTTTAGACGTGGAAAGCAAGTAGTTTTTTCTTCCATTGATGAGGTGAATCTGCTCGTTGTGGGCATAGATGATGCACTTGCGCTGGTTGAATAGTTGTAAATTTTGGGCGAAGCCGGATAAGAGGAAACAGCCAAAGAGTGCAATTGCTGCGAAGAAAAATCCTTTTCGCTTGAGCTTGATGAAGAAGAGTAGGGAGCTTCCCATCGCTAGCAGAAAGACCAGTTGCGGAGCGGATAAGCTGATATCTTCAATTAAAGAATACGGGAGCTCTTCGGTTTGACGAAGCAAAAAAGTGGTGGTGAAAGTGACTGCTGCTACTAAGCTCGCAAGAATGCCTGCGATCCAGCTGAATGCGGAAAACAGAAAGAAGAGCACGGTTCCGCCTAAAATGAGGTAGGCTGCCGGGATTACAAGAAAGTTGCTGAGCCAGAAATACATCGGAAACTGATGAAAATAATAGACAGACAGGGCGAATGTTCCGATCTGAGCCGATAGCGAGACACAGAAAAGTTGCCATAGCCTTTGGAGAAATTTGTGGCGTGGCTGAAAAATTGCTTCTAAGCGGGGAAAGAAAAATACGATGCTGGTAACTGCCGCATACGATAGCTGGAACCCGACTTCAAAAAGAATGTTTGGATTGAATAGCAGTAAGATAAAGGCTGAGGCGGCAATCGAGTTGTAAATGGCTGCCGGACGTTTTAAACTATTCCCAATCAGAATGAAAGTAAACATGACTGTAGCGCGCTGCACCGATGGCGAAAAACCGGTTAATAAGGCATAAAACCAAAGTAAGAGTCCGATGGTTAGGACAAAGAAGAGCCGACCCAATCCCGACCGTTTTAAAAATCCGAAAAGGCTGGTGAGGAAAAGATAAATCATGCCAACGTGCAGGCCCGAAACGGCTAGTACGTGCATTGCTCCGGTGGATGCAAAATAGGAGCGGGTTTCTGGTGACAGTTCCTTGCGATAGCCCAAGGTCAGGGCTGAAATGACTTGCAGAGATTCGTCATTTTTGATGTAGCGCCGAAGTTGATTTATTAGAGATGAACGGAGTCTTTCGGCCTGCAAGAGTAGTGATTGGCTTCTGCTGTTTTGAATTAGATTGAAGTTGTTGGTGGAGATATACGTACTGTAATAAATCTGACGGTTAGCCATAAATTTTTGATAGTCGAATCCGTAAGGGGTTCCCTGATTTTGGATTCGTTGTAGCCGGCATCTCGCTGCTATTTGATTGCCCGGCTGCAGTTGACTCACCGAATCCTTCTTTTCAAAATATGCCAACACGGTTTGGTCATAATACGCGGCGGAGTCGGCCCACTGAATTTTAATTTGTGCTTGATAAGAGTTGGGTTTCTCTGTGGGGAATTCAAGAATTGTTGCAACGACGTGTTGGTAGTGGTTTTGCTCGAGAGGCTTGGGATGCGGAACCGTGTAAAAAGCGATTGTCACAAAGCTTAAGGCCAGAAATGAAGAGAAGTAAAGGTCAAAAGGGTAGGTTTTCGTTTTTAGCTTGAGTAGAAACAAAATGGCGGAAACAAAAAGCAAGCCAAGCAAAACGATTCCGAACTGCGGGAAATAATTGCCAATCAGCAAGCCGATTAGCCAAAAACTTAAAATCCGGGTGAAGGGGTTGTTGGTGAAAAAAGTCACAGCCTATTATTTTCTGACTTTTTACGGTAGGCTGTTTATTCTGGTTTGCAAATTGATGATTTATTTCATGAACGATACCAAAAGAGGGGTAAAAACCCCTCTCTCAGACTATGAGTTTACTTCTTGCCCGGCAAAACAATGCGGTACGAAGTCTTTACTTTTCCTTTTGAAATAGCCGTTAATTTCCCTTTCAGCAAACGTTTTTTCAAAGGGGTAAGGTAGTCAATCAGCATTACACCATCCAAGTGATCGTATTCGTGTTGAATAACCCGGGCTGCAAAACCACCATATTCTTCGATGTGTTCTTCCCTATTTTCGTCCAGGTATTTTATTTTTACATGCTCGGGACGACTAATATCCTCTCGGATTTCAGGTAAGCTTAAGCAGCCTTCATTCATTACCCACGTGTCACCTGTTCGTTCCAGAATTTCGGGATTGATAAAGGCTTTCTTGAAACCTTCCAATTCCGGTTCATCCTCGTCAGCAGCCGAGCTGGCGTCAACGACAAAAATTCGCAGCGATTTGCCAATCTGCGGAGCGGCCAAGCCAACACCATCTGAATGATACATGGTTGCAAACATATTGTCAACCAGATCTTTCAATCCTTCGAAATTAGAATCAATTGGTTCGGCTACTTTTCGTAAAAGTGGATCGCCGTACACTGTTACCGGGTAAATCATGATCTGTATTTTTGTTGTTCCATATATGATTGAAGGATGATTGTTGCACTTACGGCATCAATAGTTCCTTTGTCCTGTCTGTCTTTCTTTTTCACCCCTGCATCAATCATGGTTTGAAAAGCCATTTTTGAGGTAAACCGTTCGTCAACTTGTTCAATGGGCATATCCGGATAAAGCTTCTGAAATCGCTTTAAAAATGGATTGATATACAGAACGGCTTCGGAGGGTTCATTGTTCATCTGAAGAGGATAACCGATAATGACTTTTTCAACGTCCTCTTGTTGAAAATAAGTCTTCAGAAAATCAAAAAGCAGATGACTCCGAACCGTGGTTAGCTTTGTGGCAATAATTTGCAGTGGATCTGTAACTGCCAGTCCAACTCGTTTTTTACCATAATCTATTGCCAGAATTCTTCCCATTGGTGTCAAATTTTGTGCAAAATTAATATTCTCTTGTCAGAAAAAAAGCAGAAGCAGAAAAAACATCGAAATGCAGGCCGCATATAGGCGGCTGTGCGTTAGTGAGATGCAGCTTTGGCATACACTTTGTGTAAATCAGTCAACTGATTACCGGTAAATACAGGCACCAGCATAATCAATGTTAAACTTTAAAACCTGGAAGCCATGAGAACACGAAATAGGAGACTGATTGCACTGATGATTACACTTGCAGCAGTCATGACAGGAGTTAACGCAGAGGCACAGCGCCGCGAAACAGGTAACGAGAGAAATGACTCCCGTAAGGAAGTTCGCCAGCTAAAGAAGAGTAAGCATTCCAACGAGCAACGGGCTTATCGCAGTAATGAAGGGAGTCGGCAGTTGAAAAGTACTGCCCGTGAGTCTCGAAAAGCAGACAGGAATCAAAAGTTTAATCGTGATCATTCCTCCCGTAAGTATGAGCATAAGCATGGTAATTCAAGCTGGAAATCGGCCAATAAAAAATCACATCATCAGAAACAAAAATACTGGGCAAAGCAACATAAGTATAGTAATAAACACGCTTATCGGCATCCGAAATACGGCAATGTGTACCGACGATTTTATGCCGATCCAGTTCGGGTTCATCACAACCATCGTGGTGATTATTACTTTTATGGAGGTCATTACTATCGTCACCATCGCGGAGTAGGCTATGTTCGGGTTGAAATTCCAAGACATCTTGTTTTTGGCCATTTACCCTTCCAATGTGAGGTGGTTCGGGTAGGATCTTCTGTATATTACCGTTATGGCGATTTGTTTTTCGAATCGTATAATCGCGGCTACCGCATAGTGCCATCCATTGATATTCAACTTACGGCTCATTTTTAAGCACAATAAACTCAATCAATTTGGAAGCCATTCGTCAACTCGACGGGTGGCTTTTTTCTGCTGGTTTGCTGAAAGGAACGAACCCGCTTTTTCGATTTAGGCATAATGAACGATTATTGCTCCGGCATCCTGCATTTCTTCCCAGGCTTTTTCTTCGTCACCTGGTTGTGCTTTAACGGCCGCAACGGCTTCTTTTACCACATAGGTTTGATAGCCTGCATTTAAGGCGTCCAGGACGGTGTTTTTTACACAGTACTCCGTTGTTAGCCCACAAACGTAGAGTTGGTCTACTTGGTTTTCATTGAGGATATTGGTGAGTTGAATGTTGGTGGCTTCAAAGGCTGAGTAGCCATCATCGCTGTTGCGCGTGCCTTTTAAGAGTACGGTTTTGATTTTATGTTGATTTAACTCCTCCGGGAAAGCCGCTCCAGCAGAATTGGCGAGGCAGTGTATGGGCCATTTCTGAAAATGAATAGAATTGTTGGGATGCCAATCTTTGGAGGCAATTACCAGTTCAAACTGATCAATAAGTGCATTGACAACAGGGATGATGCTGTTGCCGTCAGGGGCAGGCAGCGCTCCACCGGGTAAAAAATCATTTTGCAGGTCAACGAGTAGTAATGCTTTCATGGTGACTTGGTTTCTATGAGTTGAATGGATCCTTTTTTAGGTATTGCTTGGCCAATTTGTTGCGGGTAGCAAGTAATTCTTCGCTGATTCCTACCTTATAAACGTGTGGGTTTAAAAAACGTTTATGCTCTTCGGGGAGTTGTAGTAATCGCGATTTAGTGTAGGTGGCACTTTCGACTGGTGTTTGCGGCTGAAGAGTGGTTTTCCCATGGTTCATCACCTGATGGATTAAAGCTTCTTTTTTACATGCAGCAATACTTTTATGTTTCCCGATTTCGGTGGGATGATAGATTTGGTCGTATGCTGTTTCATGAGCAAGTGAGATACCATCGGCACAAAATAGATTGTCCTGATCGATGAACCGGTGAATGCTTTTAACTCCAGGGAGCGTCATCTTTGCCAGGTTTTCCGATACTTTGATGGAGGGTTTATTGTCGCAGAGCGAAAGTTTATACACGCCATCCAGTGCGGCATCCGGTTTTGCGGTGGCGAGCGAAGTGCCAATGCCAAAAACATCAATAGGAGCTCCTTGTGCCAGCAAGCTTTGAATGATGTTTTCATCCAGTTGATTCGATGCTACAATTTTTACGTTCTGCAAGCCGGCTTCATCGAGCATGTAGCGCGCTTTTTTGCTGAGGTAGGTCAGGTCGCCACTGTCGAGCCGGATGCCTGCTAGCTGATATCCTTTTTCGCAGAGTTCACGCGCTACTCTAATGGCATTCGGTATGCCGCTTTTCAAGGTGTCATAGGTGTCAACCAGCAAGATGCATTCGTCCGGGAAAAAGCGAGCATAGGTTTGGAAAGCCTCCAGTTCGTCATCAAAACTTTGAATCCAGGAGTGAGCCATGGTTCCGCTGCTTTCTATATTGAAATGATACGCGCTGTAAACATTCGATGTTTTGTCAAAACCCCCGCTGATGGCTGCCTTGCTGGCATGAATTCCTCCTAGCCCTTGGGCTCGTCGGAGACCAAACTCCAGAAGCACGCGGTCGCCGGCAGCCAAGCGAATCCGGCTTGCTTTAGTGGCAATCAGCGACTCGAAATTCAGAATATTTAAAAGCAAGGTTTCTACCAGTTGGGTTTCAATAATGCTTCCTTCTACCCGCAAAACAGGTTCATTAGGGAAAATCAATTCTCCTTCTTTTACCGAGTAGATGTTTCCTTGGAAAGAAAATTGACTCAGGTATTGAAGGAACTCTTCATCAAAGCCAATGGTTTTTAAGTAAGCGATTTCATCCGGTGGAAAACGGAAATTTTCAATCATCTGCAACACGGTCGACAAGCCGGAAAAAACAACAAGGCTTCCTCCGAAAGGTGCTTTTCTGAAGAAGTAATCAAAACTTGCCTGCTTCTCATGGCGCTTGCTTAAAAAATAGCCCTGAGCCATGGTTAGTTCGTAATGATCGGTATAGAGTCCGGTGGTGGAAGGAAATGAATACATAAAGCAACGGATTTTGGTTCACGAATCGGTTATGCAAAAACGTTGCAAATTACGCATAAAACAGCTTATATGCCAGATGAACGTAAATGATCCGTGCAAAATAGAATAGGAAGCAGGATTCGAGTGCTTGTATTGATCTGTGGATTTTTCACCTCAACAGGTAGAGCTTTTCATACATTATGAGTAAATGTGGCTTGGTGTGAAGTTCTTTTTTTGATGAGCGCTTAGTCCCTGTTTTTCGGTGTGTTTGGGATGCTTGGTGAGTCAGATGTATTGGGTTTTTAATTATTCGGCATCGTGTTTGAATCTTGTTGGAGGAGTAATTAAAAACATTTAAAATATACAGTAATGAAAATTAATAAAGCACATGCCTTTTGGAAAGGGAATTTGAAAGAAGGTAACGGTCGGATGCAGTTTGAAAACAGCGATACGGAATTTCCATTTAGTTTTAAATCCAGGTTTGAAGATGGCGTGGGAGCCAATCCTGAAATGCTGATTGGTTCGGCACATGCTGGTTGTTTTTCCATGGCTTTTTCTAATATTCTGGCTGGTGAAGGATACAAGCCCATAGAGGTAAAAACGGTGGCCAGTATTAAATTGGATATGGTGGATGGCGGCTTTAAAATTACCGAAAGTCACCTGGATGTTGTTGCTGAAGTTCCAGATATTGACGCGAATGTTTTTCAGGAATTGGCGACTAAGGCCAAAGAAAACTGTCCGGTATCGCAGGCATTGTCAGCGATTCGTATTACAATGGATGCCAAATTGAAACAATAGAAAGCTCATGAGGCACGGGAACGGAGTATGTTTCCGGTTCCATTATTTTCATAACAGACTTTTGCAAAAAAGCCGTTTCAGAATTTCTGAAACGGCTTTTGATTTATGGTCAAATCGTTGACTAATTGCTGTGTTTGATATTGGCTAAAGCTGCGGCAACACGTGCTATTGGCACCCGGTAAGGTGAGCAACTTACATAGTCTAAATTAACACTATCGCAGAATTCTACTGAGCTTGGTTCTCCGCCATGCTCACCGCAAATACCTACTTTTAGATGAGGTTTAGCCGAACGGCCCTTGTCTACACCCATTTGAACTAATTGCCCTACACCATTTTGGTCAAGTACCTGGAATGGGTCTTGCTTTAAAATACCATTATCCAGGTAGATTGGGAGAAATTTTCCGGCATCATCGCGGGAGTACCCCAATGTCATTTGAGTCAGGTCGTTGGTTCCGAAGGAGAAGAAGTCTGCTTCGGCGGCAATATGGTCAGCAGTTAAAGCAGCACGCGGAATTTCAATCATTGTGCCCACCAAGTAATCAATCCGATCGCCTTTTTCTTCGAACACTTTTTCGGCAGTTGAACGGATAATATCGGCTTGGTTTTTAAACTCAGCAACTGTTCCAACCAGTGGTACCATGATTTCGGGGCGAGGATCAACTCCTTTGGCTTTCAGGTTTAAGGCTGCCTCAATAATGGCGCGGGCCTGCATAGCCGTAATCTCCGGATAGGTGATTCCTAAACGGCAACCACGGTGTCCCAGCATCGGATTAAATTCTTCCAGGTCTGAAATCTTTGACCTAACAGCTTCAATTGAAATGCCCATTTCCTTCGCCAGTTCTTTTTGTGTGGCTTGCTGGTGAGGTACAAATTCGTGTAATGGCGGGTCAAGTAAACGTACCGTTACGCCATAACCTGCCATTGCTTCAAAAATTCCCTCGAAATCTTCACGCTGATACGGCAGTAGTTTGGCCAATGCTTTTTCGCGTCCCTCTATTGTCGATGACAGAATCATTTCGCGCATGGCTTTGATTCGTGCTCCTTCGAAGAACATGTGCTCCGTTCGGCAAAGACCAATTCCCTGAGCACCGAAGTTGCGGGCTACTTTGGCATCGTTTGGCGTGTCAGCATTGGTGCGAACGGTCATTCGGGCAAATTTATCCGATAAGTCCATCACCTTACCAAAATCTCCACCTAAATCCGGATTCATGGTTTTTACTTTTCCTTTGTAAACCTGTCCTGTTGTTCCGTTTAGTGAAATCCAGTCGCCTTCGTTGAATTCTTTTCCATCGATAGTCATTACCCGGGTCTTGTAGTTGATTTTGACGGCTCCAGCTCCCGAAACACAACATTTTCCCATGCCACGGGCTACAACCGCTGCATGAGAAGTCATACCGCCACGAGCGGTTAAAATTCCACGAGCAAGGTTCATACCTTCCAAATCTTCGGGCGATGTTTCAATGCGAACAAGAATGGTATTTTCGTATTGGGATGCCTCATCAGCAAAGAAGACCACCTGACCAGTTGCCGCTCCGGGAGAGGCGGGCAGACCTTTAGCCAAAACCTGGACACTTTCAAGAGCGGTGGTGTCAAATACCGGGTGAAGCAGCTCATCCAATTTATTTGGCTCGATGCGCAACAGAGCGGCTTTTTCATCAATCATACCTTGTTCCAGCATGTCGACAGCAATTTTCACCATGGCAGCTCCGGTACGTTTCCCGTTTCGGGTCTGCAATAGCCATAGTTTACCATCCTGAATCGTAAATTCAAGATCCTGCATGTCTTTGTAGTGGTTTTCAAGTTTTTCCTGAATGTCCATCAATTCATTGTACAGGTGAGGCATGGTTTCTTCGAGCGACGGAAACTCTTTTTTTCGCACTTCTTCGCTAACTTCAGCCAGCTCAGCCCATCGCTTACTTCCCTCAAGGGTAATCTGCTGGGGTGTGCGTGTTCCGGCAACCACATCTTCGCCTTGGGCGTTGATTAGGTATTCACCATTGAAAATGTCTTCGCCGGTAGCAGCATCACGGGTAAAAGCGACACCTGTTGCCGAAGTTTCACCCATGTTTCCATAAACCATGGCCTGAACATTAACGGCTGTTCCCCATTCTGCCGGGATGTTATTTATTTTACGGTAGTAAATAGCCCGTTCGTTCATCCAGCTATCGAATACGGCTGAAACAGCTCCCCAGAGTTGTTCCCACGGATCATCGGGGAAACTTTTCCCAGTTACTTTAAGAACGGCCTCTTTGAAGCGGATGACCAGAAGTTTCAGGTCGGCTGTGGAAAACTGGGTATCCAGCTCAATGCCTTTTTCTTCTTTCAGGTCCTCCATGATGGCCTCAAACGGATCTATATCTTCTTTACTTTCAGGTTTCATTCCTAAGACTACATCGCCATACATCTGTACAAAACGACGATAAGAATCCCAGGCAAAACGTTCGTTGCCCGATTTTTTTGCAATTCCCTGCACGGCTAAGTCGTTTAGCCCGAGGTTTAGTACGGTATCCATCATCCCGGGCATGGAAACCCGGGCTCCGGAGCGAACCGAAACCAGACAGGGATTGTCTTTGTCTCCGAATTTGGTGTTGGTGAGTTCTTCAATAAGAGCGACAGCATCTTCAACTTCTTTTTTGATAGTTGAAACTGCTGCATTATGGCCCTGCTGCGTATAAATGGTACAAACTTCTGTCGTAATTGTAAAGCCAGGAGGAACAGGTACTCCAATAAGATTCATCTCTGCCAGGTTTGCTCCTTTTCCTCCAAGGAGGTTCTTCATGCCGGCTTTACCTTCGGCTTTACCGTTTCCAAACGTATAAACATACTTTGTCATAAAGCGTTTTTTGTGGGTTAGTTAAAAATGTAAAATTCAATTCGTATTTATTTCTTTAAGTCTAATCATACAAAAATGGTAAAATGTATTCTTAATTTCCAATCAGAGGGAGTGTTCTACAGCCACTTTTAGCTCTTTGGGCAACTTTGTCAGTCTTAATATTCGGGGGTGAATGTAAATATATGAAAAACAGAATAAATGTTACTTCGTTTCTGTTCTAAATAAGGAATTCGTTGAATCTGAATTCTTAACATTTCTTAACGTTGGTTGAAGGTTCTTAACTATAAATCACCCTACATTTGTAATATCAGTTTTAGCAAAAAGACAAGTAATTTTTTTCATAGAGATAGGTTTGGTTAAGTTAGAAAAAGGATGGTCCCAGCCATCCTTTTTTTTTGCCTAAAACTGTCAAAAATACTTACTTTAACATTTCTTTTCCGCAATTTCTACCTGTCTGGAGCTTCAGTCAAGACAAAATGTCTCTTTCAGCCGTATTCTTCAAGCTTGGTTAGTTTCTTGTTCGTAGCCTTGCAGTTATGAAAAAAGGAGGAACCTATGAATTTTAATAATTTCACAATCAAATCGCAGGAGGCATTGCAACATGCTTTTGAGGTTGCTCAGGCCAATCATCAGCAAGCCGTTGAAAATGGACACGTGATGAAAGGATTGTTGCATGCTGCCGAAAATGTAACTGGTTTTTTGCTGAAAAAATTAGGGGTGAATACCGGAATTTTTCAGCAGGCGCTGGGCAAAATCGTTGAATCGTACCCAAAAGTGAGTGGCGGAGAGCAATACCTGTCGGCCAATACGAATAAAGCCTTACAGAAGTCCATTGATATTTCGCGAAAAATGGGAGATGAGTTTGTCTCTGTTGAGCATATTTTGATGGCTCTGCTGGAGACTGGCGACACTGTTTCATCGCTGATGAAAGATAGCGGTGTTGGCCGGAAAGAGTTGAATGCTGCTGTTGCTGAACTGCGAAAAGGAGCGAAGGTTGAAAGTCAAACAGCGGAAGATCAATTCAATTCGTTGAACCGATTTGCAGTCAATTTGAATGAAAAGGCCCGAGGTGGAAAATTGGACCCGGTGATTGGTCGGGATGATGAAATCCGTCGGATTTTGCAGATTTTAACTCGAAGAACAAAGAATAATCCGGTGTTGATTGGAGAACCCGGAACCGGAAAAACAGCGATTGCCGAAGGTTTGGCTCATCGTATTGTGCGCGGTGATGTGCCTGAAAACCTGAAGTCGAAACAGTTGTTTTCCCTGGATATGGGAGCTTTGATTGCCGGCGCCAAATACAAAGGGGAGTTTGAGGAGCGTCTGAAAGCCGTGGTTAATGAAGTGGTCAAATCGGATGGGGAAATTATTCTGTTTATCGATGAGATTCACACGCTGGTTGGAGCAGGCAAAAGCGATGGTGCAATGGATGCTGCTAATATTTTAAAGCCGGCATTGGCCAGGGGAGAACTGCGAGCTATTGGCGCAACGACTTTAAACGAATATCAAAAATATTTCGAGAAAGATAAAGCGCTGGAACGAAGGTTTCAGATTGTCATGGTAAATGAACCGGACACGCTGAGTGCCATTTCTATTCTTCGTGGATTGAAGGAACGTTATGAGGGGCACCATAAAGTTCGTATTAAAGATAATGCCATTATTGCGGCTGTTGAACTGTCGCAGCGCTATATTTCTGATCGTTTCTTGCCTGATAAAGCCATTGACTTGATGGATGAGGCTGCTGCCAAGCTGCGTCTGGAAATGGATTCGGTGCCGGAAGAACTGGATGAAATTGAACGCCGGATTAAACAGTTAGAGATTGAGCGTGAGGCGATAAAACGTGAGAAAGATGAAAGTAAATTGGCCTCGTTGAATGAAGAGATTGCCAATTTGAAAGAAGAGCAATCGCGTTATCGGGCTCAGTGGGAAATGGAGAAATCGTTGATCAACCAGATTCAGCAAAATAAAACGAATATCGAAAATTTCAAGTTTGAAGCAGAGCAGGCTGAGCGTGCAGGCGATTATGGCAAAGTGGCCGAAATTCGGTATGGTAAAATTAAAGAGGCCGAAGAAGCCATTGTGCATTTAAAGGAAGAGTTGCACAAGATTCAGGGCGAATCGCTAATAAAAGAGGAAGTCGATACTGAAGATATTGCAGATGTTGTGGCTCGTTGGACTGGCATTCCGGTTTCCAAAATGCTGCAAAGTGAACGAGAAAAGCTACTGCATCTGGAAGAAGAGTTGCATAAACGTGTGGTCGGTCAGCAAGAGGCGATTCATGCGGTGGCCGATGCCGTGCGTCGCAGTCGTGCTGGTTTGCAGGATGAAAAACGTCCGATAGGCTCTTTTATTTTCCTGGGAACAACTGGTGTGGGGAAAACTGAGCTGGCTAAAGCACTGGCCGAATATTTGTTCGACAATGAAAACATGATCACTCGCATTGATATGTCGGAGTACCAAGAGAAATTTTCGGTTACCCGGCTTATTGGCTCGCCTCCGGGCTATGTGGGCTACGACGAAGGTGGGCAATTGAGCGAAGCCGTGCGCCGGAAACCCTACTCGGTAGTTTTGTTTGACGAAATTGAAAAAGCTCATCCCGATGTGTTTAACGTCTTGCTGCAAGTGCTTGATGATGGGCGCTTGACGGATAACAAAGGACGGACGGTGAACTTCAAGAATACGATCATCATCATGACCTCTAACCTGGGATCACAGATTATTCAGGAAGGTTTTGAGCGGATGAACGAACAGAATAAAGGCGAGGTTTACGAACAAACTCGAGAGGCTATTTTTAGCCTGCTGCGAAAAACCATTCGACCTGAATTTTTGAATCGGATTGATGAAACAATCATGTTTACACCATTGTCGCGCGAGGATGTGAAAAAAATTGTGAGAATTCAATTCAATCGTATTGTGAAACGCTTGAGTAATCAGGATGTAAAGGTTGAAATATCAGACGAGGCTGTGGCTTGGTTGGCTGCGATAGGTTATGATCCGCAATATGGAGCTCGACCGGTGAATCGTTTGTTGCAAAAATATGTTTTGAATGAACTTTCGAAACGGATTTTAGCTGGTGATGTTCAGCTTGATCAAACCATTCATATTGTTCTGGAAGAAGATGAATTGAAGTTCACGGGCATTTAAAAAGAAGAGGGCATTTTACCAAATGCCCCTTTCTTTTAGGATAGTTTATCCATAATCTCTTGAAGTTCCTGTTCGGCATGCCGAATTACTAGGTCAAATTCACTTAAATAATCCGGATAGGATTCAATATTTTCCAGTTTTTGGGTTTTGAGTTGTAGATCCTTCAACTTCCTTCCCAGATCTTCCATCCCAAAAGTCATAACCGATGATTTAGCTTTGTGCGCTAGCTCTCCAAGTTCTTTATATCTTTTGTGATTTAAATGCTCGTGCAATCCAATTTTAAACTCGGGTAGTTGGTCAAAAAACAGGGTGATGAATTCTTTTAGAATGTCATCTTGGCCTCCTGTTATCTCTTTTAAATAGTCTAAGTTCGTATATCTTTTTTCAGACATAGTTCTGTGCATGAGTTAAGGATGCAATAATAGGTAAAATTAGCATATTATGCCAACCGATTTTATTGGAGGTAATTTCTTATGCTTTAGTCATCTTTTTTTTGGGGAGCTAGTAGTTTAGCGAATCGTCCCTAGAGAGGCGGAACTTAGGGATTAAAAGGTGAGCGTTAATTGTATTTTTTTTTCGGGATGGGACCTTGCTTTTTGGAAAGAGCGAAACGATTGTTCGTGCAATTTTTGATAATAGTATTCTGGCGGTTTTACAAGGTAAAATCAGAGATGAAACATCACTGTTATGAGTCAGTGATGCGTGGTCTTCAAATGAAGATAAAAAGGCTATAATGAAGGAAGGAGCAGATGCAAACTCAAGAGAATCTGCGTAGCGCTTCTCGTAATTCAATATCTGCAGCCATCGTTGCTGTTTCAAATTCATCGATATAGCCCGAATAAGAATCGAGCCCAATTTGTTTGTAGGTCTTGGCATGAAGCTTTCTGAGATTAGCAGACAGGTCAAACATCCCAAATGTGAGGACCGATGAATTAGCCATTCGTGCCAGATTTCCCAGTTCATCCCATTGTTTGTTGTTGAGGTATTTTCTTAAGTCTCTACGAAATTTTGGAATTTGGTCGAAGTACATTTGAATGAATTCTTTCATAACTTTAGCCTCTCCGCCAGTTGCTTTTTCCAAATACCTCAAGTTAGTCAATCTTTTGGTTTTCATAGTTATTTTTTATTAGTGGAACTTGAAATATACAACATCTGGTAGTAATTTCATATAATAGTTGCTATACAGCAGTTTTTTTCTGATATTCCTCATGAAAAAGCGAGTTCATAAGCTCTATTTTTACCAATTCAAATAAGAAAAGATGAAAAAAACAGCCTTTAATCAACTCCATAAGCAAGCAGGAGGTAAGATGGTTGAATTTGCAGGCTATGAAATGCCTGTTGAGTTCAGTGGAATTAAGGATGAACACTTGACGGTAAGAAACAGTGTTGGTGTATTTGATGTTTCTCATATGGGCGAGTTTTGGGTGAAAGGGCCTAAAGCCGCTGCATTGGTTCAGAAAATAACGACAAACGATATTTCAAAACTTAGGATGGGGCAGGCTCAATACACTTGTTTCCCTAACGGGAAGGGTGGTATTGTTGATGATTTGCTGGTTTATTATTATGAGCCGGAGAAATACCTGCTGGTTGTGAATGCGTCCAATATTGAGAAAGACTGGAATTGGATTGTTGCTCAAAATCAGGAGGGAGCCGAAATGGAGAATGCTTCTGACCGCATCAGTCTGCTGGCTATTCAGGGGCCTAAAGCGATTGACGTATTGCAGAAACTGACCAAGGTAAACCTGAGCGATATTCCTTTCTACACCTTTGTAACGGATGAATTTGCAGGAGTAGAAGAAGTTATTATCTCGGCAACCGGCTATACCGGATCGGGTGGTTTTGAATTGTATGTTGACAATGCAGACGCGGAAACCGTTTACAACGCTATTTTTGAAGCCGGTGAGGAGTTTGGAATCAAGTCTATTGGGTTAGGTGCGCGCGATACGTTGCGCCTGGAAATGGGATTTTGTTTGTATGGTAATGATATTGACGACACAACTTCCCCCATTGAAGCCGGTTTAGGGTGGATTACCAAATTTAACAGCGACAATGAGTTTATCGATAAAGAATTACTGTCGGTTGAAAAAACGGAAGGCGTTGAACGCAAACTAAGAGGTTTTGAAATGGTTGATCGCGGAATTCCGAGGCACGGCTATGAATTGACCGATAAAAACGGTTTATCTATTGGTGTCGTGACTTCGGGAACTCAATCACCGATGCTGAATAAAGGCATTGGAATGGGCTACGTCGCGAAAGAATATTCAGCATTCGGGACCGAAATTTATGTAAAAGTTCGGACTAAATTATTAAAAGCAAAGGTGGTAAAAGTACCTTTTGTGAGTCTTCAGTAAAGGGATTGACTTACATGTTGCTAATGTTTAAACCTGCTGAATTCCAGTAGGTTTTTTTGTTTCCCGAAGGCACTGTGCCCGTGGATAATAAAATTTATGCAGAATACTGAAATGTGTCTGCAGAATTATTCTGCAAAGCTATTAATCAATTCTGCTTAGCCGTATAAGCTACAGTAATCATTAAAAAGGGGACTGTAGCTTTTGAATTGACAGTAGAATAAGTAGAAAATTAACAATTAGACAATTTCATGGAATTGTTGAGTTTAATTCTGAATTATTATAAATAGACCTTTATCTTTGCTCTTCGAACCCTTATTGACATGATGAATACGAAAAAACGCTCGCTGGAAGTTTGCTTAACTCCTGCGATTTACGATAAACATGCCAAAGACGAAAATATCGTGGTGGTGATTGATGTGCTGCGTGCTACCTCATCCATCTGTACGGCCTTTGCGAATGGTGTCAAGTGTTTGATTCCGGTGGCAACAGTAGAAGAAGCCCGTCAAAAGAAGGAAGCGGGCTATACGGTGGCTTCGGAGCGTGATGGTTATGTGTTGGATTTTGCTGACTTTGGCAATTCTCCCTTTAACTTCACTGCCGAAAAGGTGGCAGGCAAAGAAATTGTGTATTCCACAACCAATGGCACCCGCTGTATTCATATGGCCAGTCATTCGCGCGAAGTGGTGATCGGCTCTTTTTTGAACCTTTCGGCCTTAGCTGAATACCTGATTGGGCAGGACGCACCGGTGCTCATTTTTTGTGCTTCGTGGAAAGACCGCTTTAGCCTGGAAGACACCGTTTGTGCCGGCGCTTTGGCCGAGCTTCTGTTAGCTTCAGATAAGTACGAAACGATTTGTGATGCCGTGACCGCTTCTTTGGATCTGTGGTCGCTGGCAAAAACTAATTTGGATAAATACAGTCAGAAAGCTGCGCAGAAAGGGCGTTTAGCCTCCAAAGGCCTCGACGATTGTATTGGTTTTTGCCACCAGCTTGATTTTACCGAACTGATTCCGTATTACGCGGATGGCGTGTTGCAGGCTAAAAGCAAGGTGATAAACGGCGAGTAAGCAATTTTTTGTGTAATTTCAGCCATGAGTGAGTCGCCTGTAAATTGCTGTTTTATAACTTATGGGCGAGTGAAGTTGACTGATTTTTCTCAGATATCAGCAGAATATTTTTACGTTAATTTGAATGAATACTTAATTTTGACTCAGAAATAATTTTAACCCTTTTAAAAATATACCCAATATGAAGAAGCATAATTTTTCAGCCGGACCTTCAATTTTACCACAATTTACTATTGAGAAGACAGCTGAAGCCATTAAAGATTTTGCGGGCACTGGCCTTTCTGTGATGGAAGTATCACATCGTGGAAAAGAGTTTGTTGCCGTTATGGATGAAGCTCAGTCTTTGTTTCGTGAACTACTGAATATTCCTGAAGACTATTCAGTATTGTTCCTTGGAGGTGGTGCTTCATTGCAGTTTTGCATGGTGCCTTACAACCTGATGAATAGCAAGTCAGCTTATTTGAATACAGGTGCTTGGTCAGCCAAAGCAATCAAAGAGGCAAAATTCTTTGGTGAGGTGGTTGAAGTGGCTTCTTCAAAAGACACGGTTTACAATTACATCCCTAAGGACTTTGAAATTCCTGCTGATGCAGATTACTTCCACTTCACATCAAACAATACGATCTACGGAACTCAAATTCGCAAGGACTTTGATTTGGATATTCCGGTTGTATGCGATATGTCTTCAGACATTTTTTCTCGCCAGATCGACGTTTCAAAATATGGAATCATTTACGGTGGTGCCCAGAAGAACCTGGCTCCGGCAGGTGTCGCTTTTGTCATTATTAAAAATGACTTACTCGGAAAAGTGGACCGCCCGATTCCAACCATGCTGAACTACCAAACACATATTGATGGTGGCTCTATGTTTAATACACCACCAGTAGTGCCTGTTTATGCCGCTTTGCAAACCCTGAAATGGTTGAAGGAAAATGGTGGCATTGCTGCAATGGAGAAAATTAATGAAGAAAAAGCGGCACTTCTTTATGATGAGATTGACCGCAACCCGGTATTTAAAGGAACCGTGTTGAATAAAGAAGATCGCTCGTTAATGAATGTTTGTTTCATCATGAATGATGGTTACGAAGCGTTGGAAAAGGAATTCTTCGACTTTGCCACTTCGCTGGGTATGTCTGGAATTAAAGGACACCGTTCAGTAGGTGGTTTCCGGGCTTCAATCTACAATGCCATGCCAACAGAAAGCATCCAGGCATTAATCGATGCAATGCAGGCATTCGAAAAAAAACATGTAAAATAGTTCTTTAAAAAATAGGAAGGTGAACAGTCGTTTGCCTTCCATCTTTTCAAAGTCATTTAAAGCATGAGGTACGGCTAAAGCAATCATTGGATTGCTTCGATTTGGCTTGCAATGACATTTTATTTTAACCTTAAAAATTGAATAAAATGACAAAAGTATTAATTGCAACCGAAAAACCGTTTGCCCCGGCAGCGGTTGCGCAGATCAGTGAAGTCTGTCAACAGGTAGGTTATCAGGTTCAATTGTTGGAAAACTACACCGGCAAGCAAGCCCTTCTGGGCGCAGTTCGTGATGCGCAAGCGTTGATTGTACGAAGTGATAAAGTTGACCAGCAAGTGTTGGATGCCGCCCCTGAGTTGAAAATCGTCGTTCGTGCTGGTGCTGGCTATGACAATGTGGATACAGCCTATGCTAAAGAGAAGGGCATTTGTGTGATGAACACTCCTGGGCAGAACTCCAATGCCGTAGCCGAATTGGCCATTGGCCTGGCCATCTATGGAATCCGTAATTTTTTTAATGGTACATCGGGTGGTGAGTTACGTGGTCGTACGCTAGGCTTGCATGGCTATGGTTACGTTGCCCGTAATGTTCACCGCATTGCCCGTGGACTGGGAATGACTGTGAAAGTATTTACGCGTTACAGCAAGGCTCAGGCTTCGTCCGAAGGACTGGAAGTAACCAGCTCATTGGAGGAATTGTATGCTGCTTCCGATATTGTTTCCATTCATGTTCCTGCTCGTGGTGAGCACATTAAGTCTGTGAGTAAAGACGTGTTGCAACATCTGAAATCCAATGCGCTGATCATCAATACGGCCCGGAAAGAAGTGATAAATGAAGATGATCTTTGTGAGTTTATGGCCAGTCGGAAGGATGTGAAATACCTTTCGGACATTGCGCCGGATTGTGCCGACAAGTTCAACGCTGAATTTGAAGGGCGTTATTTTTTCAGCCCTAAAAAGATGGGAGCTCAAACTGCCGAAGCGAATCTGAATGCAGGGGTAGCAGCTGCCGAACAAATTGTGGCTTACCTGGAGAAAGGTGACAATACGTTCCAGGTTAATAAGAAATAAAAGAAGGAGGGTGCAGACCTTTTTGGACTGTGAAAATGATTGAGGTCTGGCTTACCAATAAGTAAAGGAACCCGATTTTTTCGGGTTTATCTATGTCTAACTGGAATATCAATTGTAAATTCGCTGTCAATTGATATTCTTCGAAATTAATTTGAAAATTTTTAAAGATGGCTATAATAAAACCTTTTAAAGGACTTCGCCCTCCCCGTGAGATTGCTGAAGAATTGGCATGTTTGCCTTACGATGTCATGAATTCGGAAGAAGCTGCACGGATGGCTGAGGGCAAAGAAAATTCGTTATTGCACATTACACGTGCTGAAATAGATTGCCCCGCCGGAACTGATATTCACTCGGATGAAGTGTATAATAAATCGGTTGAAAATTTCGTGAAGTTTCAGCAAAAAGGATGGTTGCAACAGGATGAGAACGACAAGTACTACATTTATGCTCAAACCATGAATGGACGTACCCAATACGGAATTGTTGGTGCGGCAGCCTGCGATGATTACCATAATGGCATCATCAAAAAACATGAACTCACCCGTCCGGATAAAGAAGAGGATCGGATGATTCTGACCCGATACCTCAATGCGAATATTGAGCCGGTTTTCTTTTCATACAAGGCAGTTCCTGAGATTGATGCCATTGTTGATTCGATTGTTAAAAACAAAGAGGCCGATTACGAGTTTGTGGCTGAAGATGGTTTTGGACATCAGTTTTGGGTTATTCAGGAAAGCGGCGTCAACCAGCAGATTGAAGAGCTGTTTGCCACGCAAGTTCCGGCTACTTATGTGGCCGATGGACACCACCGCACGGCTGCGGCAGCACGTATTGGTCTGGAGAAAAAAGCGCAAAACCCATCGCATACCGGTGACGAATCGTACAATTTCTTTATGGCGGTTCATTTTCCGGATAATCAATTGCAGATTATTGACTACAACCGGGTAGTGAAAGACTTGAACGGTTTGACAGAGGAACAGCTGTTGGAGAAATTGAGTGTCGGTTTTGACCTGGAAAAAATGGGTACTGAAATTTATAAACCATCGGCTTTGCACGAGATGAGTATGTACTTGAATGAAAATTGGTACAAACTGACTGCCAAAACTGGGACTTATGATGATTCAGATCCGATTGGTGTACTGGATGTAACGATCTTGTCGAGCCAGGTGTTGGAACCCATTTTGGATATTCAGGACCTACGTACATCCAAACGTATTGACTTTGTTGGAGGAATTCGAGGATTGGGTGAGCTTAAAAAGCGGGTTGATGGTGGAGAAATGAAGGTCGCTTTTGCTTTGTATCCGGTATCTATGCAGCAGTTGATTGATATTGCGGATAGTGGCAATATTATGCCTCCCAAAACGACTTGGTTTGAGCCTAAGTTGCGTTCCGGATTGGTTATTCATAAATTGGATTAAAGATTGTTTTAAAACGATACAGATCCCTGCAGCCCTCGAGGTGTGGGGATTTTTTTATTCTTCTTTGTAATTTTTAGAGGTAGCTTTTGTTTCGTCGTAATTGATTTGAAGGAATAACGCGAAATTAACGGATCGGAAGAGGAAGGAATTAGCCAGCCGATAATGAATAAGAAAAGCCGGTTCAATACAATTTGAACCGGCTTTTTATCGAAATTAAGGATTATCTATTTGTATTCTCCCCAGTGTTTGATGGTGATATCTTCCGGATTATGCTTGCAAAAGGCATAAATGAAAGCACTGGCAACACGAGCGTTGGTAATCAACGGCACGTTGTAGTCAATGGAGTTCCGGCGGATCTTGTAGCCGTTGCTCAATTCACGTTTCGTATAGTTCTTGGGGATATTGACCACCAAGTCAATTTTCTTCTCCCGAAGATATTCAATGGTGTTGGGTTGTTGATCTTCCTCATCGGGCCAGTGTAGCATGGTTGATTCCACTTTGTTTTCGCGTAGGAAACGGTGTGTCCCTTCGGTGGCAAAAACATTGTAGCCATGTTCAACTAACATACGGGCGCTGTTCAGCATTTCCAGCTTCGAGCGGGCCGGTCCGGAAGAAATCAGGATATTCTTTTTCGGGAAATTGTATCCAACCGACAGCATTGATTTTAGAATCGCTTCGTAGAAGTTTTCGCCAATGCAGGCTACTTCTCCAGTCGAAGACATGTCGACACCCAAAACCGGGTCGGCATTCAACAAGCGGGCAAACGAGAATTGTGGTGCTTTCACACCAACGTATTCCAGTTCAAACAGCGATTTATCGGGTTTCTGATAAGGAACTCCCAACATGACCTGAGTTGCGATTTCAATCAGGTTGATTTTCATGACTTTCGATACGAATGGGAAACTACGGGAAGCCCGCAAGTTACATTCGATTACTTTTATATCGTTGTCTTTAGCCAGAAACTGCATGTTGAAAGGCCCTGAAATATCCAGTGCTTTAGCAATCTCGCGCGAAATTTTCTTCACCCGGCGAATAGTTTCCACATACAATTTTTGCGGAGGGAAAACGATGGTGGCATCACCGGAGTGGACCCCGGCAAACTCAACGTGTTCCGAAATCGCATAGGCAACCATTTCACCTTTGTCGGCAACAGCGTCAATCTCAATCTCCTTGGCCAGTTCAATAAATTCAGAAACAACCACGGGGTGTTCTTTCGATACATCGGCTGCCAGTTGCAGGAAATGCTCCAATTGCTCTTGGTTTGAAACCACATTCATAGCAGCACCTGAAAGGACATAAGAAGGACGGATAAGCAGCGGATAACCCACTTCTTCCACAAACTTATAGATGTCGTCAATGCTAGTCAACTCGTTCCAGCGAGGCTGGTCGACTCCCAGATCATCGAGCAGTGAGCTGAATTTCTTGCGGTCTTCGGCATTGTCAATCTTTACAGCTGAAGTTCCCAAAATTGGGACCTCTTGCCCTGCCAGTTTCATGGCCAAGTTGTTAGGAATCTGTCCGCCTACGGAAAGAATCACTCCCTTAGGACTTTCCAGGTCGATCACATCCATTACACGCTCAAATGTTAGTTCGTCAAAGAACAAGCGATCACAGGTGTCGTAATCGGTACTCACCGTTTCCGGGTTGTAGTTGATCATGATGGAGCGGTAGCCTTCCTTGCGGATCGTGTTAATGGCATTCACCGAACACCAGTCAAACTCTACCGAACTACCAATACGATAAGCGCCTGATCCCAGAACGATCACCGAGTTGTTATCTTTTGGGAAATCAATGTCGTGTTCCGTACCATTGTAAGTCATGTACAGATAGTTGGTCTGTGCCGGATATTCTCCAGCCAGTGTGTCAATCTGCTTCACAACCGGCAAAATGTTATTGGCTTTACGATGTTCCCGGACTTCAATCAGCTTGGCATTCATCTCATTGTTTGGAGCATCCAGCACCAAACGCGCAATCTGAAAATCGGAGAAGCCGGATTGTTTTACTTGAAGTAAGAGTTCATTGTCAAGCTCTTGTAAGCTGTTGACTATTTTGAGTTCTTCATTCAGTTTATGAATCTTGTGTAGCTTCTGTAAAAACCAGCGATCGATTTTCGTTTTCTCGTGAATAGCTTCAATGGTATATCCTTGAGCAAAGGCCGCAGCGATGGCAAAAATCCGTCGATCAGTTGGGTTAGTCAACTCTTCGTCAATCTGCTCAATGGTGATTTCGTCTTTGTTGGCAACAAAGCCGTGCATGCCGATGCCAACCATCCGGATTCCTTTCTGAATGGCTTCTTCAAAGCTTCGTCCGATGGACATGATTTCACCAACAGATTTCATAGAGCTACCCAGGTTTTTGGAAACACCGCTAAACTTGTTCAAATCCCAGCGTGGAATTTTACATACAACGTAGTCTAATGCTGGCTCAAAGCAAGCTGTGGTAACTTTGGTTACTGAGTTGCTTAGTTCGTGCAAGCCATAGCCCAGCCCTAGTTTGGCGGCTACAAAGGCTAGCGGATAGCCTGTTGCTTTTGATGCGAGTGCCGATGAACGGGAAAGTCGAGCGTTAACTTCAATTACCCGATAATCTTCGGAATAAGGGTCGAGGGCAAACTGAACGTTACATTCACCAATAACGCCGATGTGGCGAATAATCTTGATGGAGATGGCGCGCAGCTTGTGGTATTCTCGGTTGGATAATGTTTGCGATGGAGCAACAACAATACTCTCGCCGGTATGAATACCCAGCGGATCGAAGTTTTCCATGTTACACACCGTAATACAGTTGTCGTATTGGTCACGCACCACTTCATACTCAACTTCTTTCCATCCTTTCAGCGATTCTTCAACCAAAACTTGTGGCGAGTACGAGAAGGCACTTGAAGCCAGGTCTTTGAGCTCCTGGTCATTTTTGCAGAATCCGCTTCCCAAACCACCCAAGGTGTAAGCCGCCCGGATAATAATTGGGTAGCCTAGTTTGTTGGCTGCTTCCTGCGTTTCAGCCATGTTGGTACAGGCGATACTGCGTGGAGTAAACACATCAATTTCGGCCAGTTTCCCCGAAAAGATTTGTCGGTCTTCGGTATCAATAATCGATTGAACAGGAGTTCCGACGACTTGGATGTTGTATTTTTCAAGAATTCCTTTTTCAAACAATTCCACGCCACAGTTCAGGGCAGTCTGACCTCCAAAGGCCAGCAGGATGCCATCCGGATTTTCTTTTTTGATTACTTGCTCGACAAAGAAAGCAGTGACCGGCAAAAAATAGATTTTATCGGCTATTTCCTGTGAAGTCTGGATCGTAGCAATGTTCGGGTTGATCAATACGGTTTCAACGCCTTCTTCTTTCAGGGCTTTCAGTGCTTGTGAACCGGAGTAGTCAAACTCGCCGGCTTCGCCAATTTTCAGTGCACCTGAACCCAGGACGATTGCTTTTTTTATATTTTTATTTATTTGGTTACTCATTTGAAGCTGTGTTATAAAAATTAGGCTTTCTGCTTAAATTCAACAATATTTTGAATGAACTCATCAAACAAATATTCTGTATCAACCGGACCACTGGAAGCTTCCGGGTGGAATTGAGTTGAGAAGAATGGCTTTGTTTTGTGACGGATGCCTTCGTTGGTCTTATCATTCACATTGACAAACAAGGCCTCCCAGTCAGCAGGAAGGGTGGTGGGGTCAATGACATAACCGTGGTTTTGCGATGTGATGAAACAGCGGTCAGTTCCTGTCAGCAAAACTGGTTGGTTGTGACTGCGATGACCGAATTTTAGTTTGAAGGTATCAGCTCCGGCAGCACGAGCCAGTAGTTGGTTCCCAAGGCAAATACCCATGATGGGTTTTTCTGTCGCCATCACTTTTTTAATAATTTTAACTGTTTTGTCACAGCGGGCAGGATCGCCCGGACCATTCGACATGAAAACTCCGTCGTATTCTTCATCCGAGAAATCGTAATCCCAGGGAACACGAATGACGGTTGTATTGCGTTTAAGCAGGCAGCGGATAATGTTGTTCTTAACGCCGCAGTCAATTAAAACAACTTTGTGTTCTCCATTGCCGTAAACTTCCTTTTCCTTAATACTGGCAACAGCCACCAGATTTTCTTTGTTTGGATCGTAAAAATCAATTGGCTCATCTTCAAACTCAATTTTTCCTAACATCGATCCTTTCACTCGTAACACTTTCGTTAGTGCTCGTGTATCAATACCATACAAGCCGGGAACTTTTGATTCTTTTAACCAATCTCCGAGGCTTTTGGTGGCATTCCAGTGACTATATTCGGAAGAGTAATCCGAAATAATCAATCCGCTGATATGCATTTTGTGTGACTCGTAGTGAGCATGCACTCCCTCGTCCGAAAGATCCGTTGGAACACCGTAATTTCCAATCATCGGATAGGTCGAAACCAAAATCTGACCGGTATATGAAGGATCTGTTAAACTTTCCGGGTATCCGGTCATAGCGGTATAAAAAACCACTTCGCCGGCAATGGATTGATCATATCCGAAAGATTTTCCTTCAAACCTGGTCCCATCTTCTAAAACCAAACTGACTTTCTTTGCCTTTGTCATTATAATAATCGCTTATAGATTAAAAAAAATGCGTCTGACTACCAAAGGTAGGGCAAACGCATTGTGCTTATTTTCTTTAAATATTGTTTTTTTCTTCACCGTCATATCGTAATACTTCGAATACGTTCATCGTGACAAAATGTTTTTAGGTGAACGTTTCGGCTACAAAAATAGAAATAATTCTGGAATTAAAATTTGATTTTCGTAAAAAATGCATAATTTTGCAATGTAATTGAATATATATACGGAAATGAAAACTCGTACGAAAAGACAATTGGCTATCAAGAAAATAATTACAGCAATAGAAATTAGTAGTCAAGAGGAGTTGTTGGGGCATTTGAAGGAAGAAGGATTTGAATTGACCCAGGCGACCTTGTCACGCGATTTGAAAATTTTGAAGGTAGCCAAGGTTCCTCATTCCAATAAGGGATATGTCTATGTTATTCCGGAAGGAGTGAATGTAGAAGCCCCATATGAAAATACCCGGGAGAACTTTTTGGCTGATGGTTTTCGTGATTTGCGGTTTTCGGGCAATCTGGCGGTGTTAAGAACACGTCCGGGCTATGCCAGCAGTTTAGCTGCTGTATTGGATACGGCTGATCCGTATGAAATTATAGGAAGTATTGCTGGAGATGACACGATTTTACTGGTAATGAGAGAAGGGGTGACTTCCAGTGATTTAATCAATAGCTTGATTTTGGTAATGCCAAAATTAGAAGACAAAATTGGATAGATGGATAGGATTTGACTAAATGAAAAACATTAAGGATATTAAAGTTTTTGCAGCGAATGTTGCACACTTGGACTATGTTGTTCAGATTAATGATAGCATTGATTTGGCATCCAAGGAGAGAGGAACCGGAATTGCCCGTCGCTCAGACGAGTATATTACCAAGAAGATTGTGGAGGGCAAAGCTATTATTGCTTTAGAAGGCACAACTTTTGCCGGTTTTTGTTATATAGAATCGTGGGGACACAATCGTTTTGTGGCCAACTCGGGCTTGATTGTGGTTCGCGATTACCGGGGAATTGGGTTGGCAAGGGAGATTAAGCGGAAAGCGTTTGAATTGTCGCGGATCAAATTTCCAAAGGCTAAAATATTTGGTTTGACCACGGGCTTGGCCGTTATGAAAATTAACCATGAGTTGGGCTATCGTCCGGTTACCTTTTCGGAACTGACTGATGATGAGGATTTCTGGAAAGGATGCCAGAGTTGTGTGAATTATGACATTCTTTCGCGCACCGGGCGGTCAAAATGTTTGTGTACTGGAATGCTTTTCGATCCGATATGGGAAGAGAAGAAGATGATGAAGGTAGAAAAGTCAAAAAAATTATCTTTGATGGAAATCATTGGTAAATTGAAACCCAAAGCCCATTCAAAGGGTAAAGATTCAGGAGTTAATCTATTTAAAAAAATAATACAAAACATAAGTGATCGTACTGTTCGGCAATCATTTTAAGATCAATTTTCGTTAAATGATCCCGGAGCTTGGAAGGAGTTAAATACTAAGAATAGCATGACCGTTTAGGGAGATAAGCTTAATAAAGTTGTACGTTTTCAGTAAAAATGCTGAGTTGGTGTCGTCACTTTTATAAAAAACAAATCAAATGAAAGAAAAAGTAGTATTAGCATACAGCGGAGGTTTGGATACTTCATTCTGCGCGAAGTATTTATCAGTGGAGAAAAATCTTGAAGTTTATACAGCGCTTGCTAATACCGGTGGTTTTGGCAACGAAGAGCTGGATGATATTGAAAGGAAAGCTTACGAGTTGGGCTCTGCTAAGCACGTAGCGCTGGATGTAACCGATACCTATTACGATAAGTGTATCCGTTACATGGTTTACGGCAATGTCCTCCGGAATAATACTTATCCGATTTCTGTTAGTTCTGAGCGGGTTTTTCAGGCGATTGCCATCATTGAATATGCCAAGAAAATTGGAGCTAAATACGTAGCACACGGTAGCACCGGCGCCGGAAACGACCAGGTACGCTTCGATCTTACCTTCGAAGTATTGGCCCCAGATATTGAGATTCTGACTCCCACGCGCGACCTGCAACTCAGTCGTCAGGAAGAGATTGACTACCTGAAAAAACACGGTGTAGAAGCTGATTGGTCTAAAATGGCTTATTCCATTAATAAAGGCTTGTGGGGAACCAGTATCGGTGGAAAAGAAACACTGACTTCAGATAAAACCTTGCCTGAGGAAGCTTATCCGTCTCCGTTGACAGCGAAGGATGAGAAAGATATTTCACTTGAATTTGTGGAAGGCGAGCTGAAAGGCGTTGATGGTAAAAAATATTTTAACACAGTCGATGCTATCCGTGCCTTGGAAGCCTTGGCTGCTCCTTATGCCATCGGTCGCGACATGCATATTGGAGATACCATTATTGGTATCAAAGGACGTGTTGGTTTCGAGGCGGCTGCCCCCATGCTGATTATTAAGGCTCACCAAATGCTTGAAAAGCATACACTCACCAAATGGCAAATGTACTGGAAAGAGCAGTTGTCGAACTGGTATGGCATGTTTTTACACGAATCGCTTTACCTGGATCCGGTGATGCGCGATATCGAGAAATTCCTGGAGAATACACAAGAAACAGTTACCGGAAAAGTGATTGTGAAATTGAAGCCTTATCACTTCGTTTTGGTTGGAATTGAGTCGGAAAACGATTTGATGAAATCAGACTTCGGCGAGTACGGTGAGATGAATAAAGCCTGGACCAGTGAAGATGTTAAAGGGTTCACCAAAATTTTAGGCACTTCACTGAAAATATACAATTCAGTTAATAAAAAATACTAAGCAGGAGCGAAACATGATTCACGTAGGAATAATAGGAGGAGCAGGATATACTGCAGGAGAGTTGATCCGGATCTTGTTGAACCATCCGGAAGCGAAAATCGCTTTTGTACAAAGTAGTAGCAATGCCGGAAACCCGGTAACTAATGTTCACCGCGACTTGTTGGGCGAAACAGACTTGCAGTTTGTTACTGAACCCGATTTCGATAAGGTTGACGTTATCTTTCTGTGCATGGGTCATGGAAAATCAAAAGCATTTGTTGAAGCTAATTCGTTGCCGGAATCGCTTAAGGTCATTGATCTGAGTCACGACTACCGCTTAAAAGCCGAGGGAAATGACTTCGTTTATGGTTTACCCGAAATCAACCGGGAAGCTATTCGTAGCTCTAATCACATTGCCAATCCAGGCTGTTTTGCCACTGGCATTCAGCTGGCGGTATTGCCACTGACGGCGGCAGGTTTAGTAAAAGATGAAATCCATGTACATGCTATAACCGGATCAACCGGGGCAGGGCAGGCACCAAGCGGCACTTCGCATTTTAGCTGGCGCAACAGCAATGTTTCGGTGTATAAAGCTTTTCAGCACCAGCACCTGGGCGAGATTCGCCAAAGCTTTAAGCAGTTGCAAGGGGCTTTCGATTTTGACATCAACTTTGTACCTGTTCGTGGAAATCATACGCGTGGTATTTTTGCGTCGGTATATACCGATTTTGACGGAAGCCTTGAAGAGGCAATCAAACTTTATGAAGATTATTATGCAGAACATCCTTTTGTTTTTGTTACGGGCGAAAATCCGGACGTAAAACAGGTGGTGAATACCAATAAGGCGGTACTTCATTTGGAGAAACATGGCCGGAAATTATTGATTTTAAGTGTGACGGATAACCTATTGAAAGGGGCTTCCGGACAAGCTGTTCAGAATATGAACCTGATGTTTGGCTTAGAAGAAAAAGCAGGCTTGCATTTAAAACCGGTGTCATTTTAATTGATTTAGTATGAGTTTATTCGACGTATATCCCTTGTTTGACATTACTCCGGTGAAAGCCGAAGGATGCTACGTGTGGGACGATGCCGGCAACCGGTATCTGGATTTATATGGTGGACATGCTGTTATTTCGGTGGGACACAGCCATCCCAAATATGTTGCTCAGATTAGTGAGCAGTTGCAACAAATTGGATTTTACAGTAACTCGGTGAAGATTCCTCAGCAACAGGATTTGGCTTCCAAACTAGGGCAGCTTTCCGGATACGTTGACTACCAGCTGTTTTTGTGTAATTCGGGAGCTGAGGCCAATGAAAATGCCTTGAAACTGGCGTCGTTTACAACCGGGCGCAAAAAAGTGATTAGCTTTAAAAAGGGCTTTCACGGGCGAACTTCGGCTGCAGTGGCCATTACTGATAATCCGAAAATTATTGCTCCAATAAATGAAACAGAACATGCTGTAATTTTACCGCTAAATGAAATTGCAGCTGTTGAGCAGCATTTGAAAGCAGAAGATGTTGCTGCGGTTATTGTGGAAGGAATTCAGGGAATTGGAGGCATTCATATTCCGGATTCAGCTTTCCTTGAAGAATTAAGCAAGTTGTGTAAACAGTACGATACCTTGCTTGTTCTGGATGAAATCCAGTCAGGCTATGGTCGAAGTGGAAAGTTCTTTGCTTTTCAATACACCTCTGTTCAGCCTGACATCATTACGATGGCCAAAGGCATGGGTAATGGATTTCCAATTGGCGGAGTGCTTATCAGTCCCGAACTGAAGCCTTGGCATGGCATGTTGGGAACAACCTTCGGTGGCAACTACTTGGCCTGTGCTGCCGGTATAGCGGTGCTGGATATTATGGAAGAAGAACAGCTGGTAGCTAATGCGGAGCAAGTTGGAAACTTCTTGCTTGAAAAGCTAGCAGCTATTTCCGGAATTAAAGAAGTACGGGGAGAAGGCCTGATGATTGGTATTGAGTTTGATCAAGAAGTGAAACCGATCCGTCAGAAGTTGTTGTTCGAAGAGAAAATATTTACCGGCGTATCCGGAGCACATATTATTCGATTGCTACCGCCGTTAAGTTTAACAATGGAACAAGCGGCTTATTTTATCGAGAAATTTGAAAAAGTATTGAATGAGCTGGCAGTTCATTCAAACTAAAAAGAGAACAAAATGAAAGTTGGAAAAATTACCATAATTGGCGCTGGAAATATGGGTGGAGCAATAGCTAATGGCTTGCTGAAGTCGGGCTATGTTGAACCCTCTGCGATTACCATCGCCGATCCCCGAAAAGGCGTTTTAGAGGGCTTTGTAGCTCGTGGAGTGAATACGTTTCAGGATAATCTGGAAGCCGTAAAAACAGCCGATGTGGTTATTTTTGCTGTCAAACCGTATCATATTGAGAAAGTGATCAACGGGGTAAAACCAGCTTTAACACTCGATAAAATAATTGTGTCAATTGCAGCGGGCGTAAGCTTGGCTGAACTGGGCGAGATGATTGGAACCGAGTCCAAGATTTTTCGCGTAATGCCCAATACGGCTATTTCCTTGCAAGAATCGATGACTTGTATTTCAGGCAATGGAAATTCAGAAGGTGATCTCGATACTGTCAAGGAGTTGTTCGACCAGTTAGGTTCTACTGTGGTGATCAACGAAGAGATGATGGCTGCGGCAACGGTGTTGGCTTCCTGTGGTACTGCTTTCGCTTTACGCTATGTGCGTGCAGCCATGCAAGGGGGCATCGAAATGGGATTTAACGCTGAAATGGCTCAGTTTATCACGGCTCAAACGGTAAAAGGTGCTGTTCAGTTGATTATGAATACTGGTCATCATCCAGAACGGGAAATTGATAAAGTGACCACGCCAAGAGGAATTACCATTACTGGAATTAACGAGATGGAACATCAAGGGTTTAGCTCCTCGGTGATCCAGGGGCTTATCGCTTCATTTAATAAAGTTGAACGCGGATAGAGACCGGAGAGCATGAGTTTCAACTATAAGAAAATTACCATAAAAGTAGGTAGTAACGTTCTAACGAAGTCTGATGGAACATTGAATGTTGCCCGAATGGAGCATTTGGTTGATCAGATTGCTTTGCTTCACAAAAAAGGAGTCGAAGTGATTTTGGTTTCTTCCGGTGCTGTCGCTGCAGGCCGCAATGAAATGAAGCTGACTAAGAAATTGGACACGGTTTCATCGCGTCAGTTGTGGTCGGCTATTGGACAGGTGAAGATGATTAATCAATACGCCGCTTTTTTCAATAAGCATGATATTACTTGTGCGCAGGTGTTGACTACCAAAGATAATTTTGGCGATCGGAATCATTACCTGAACATGAAAAACTGCTTTACCACTTTGCTCGAGAATGGGGTGGTGCCGGTGGTCAATGAAAATGATACCATTTCGGTTACCGAGTTAATGTTTACCGATAATGATGAGTTGTCGGGCTTGATTGCCGCAATGCAGAACTCGGAAGCACTGATTATTCTTAGTAATATTGATGGCATTTATGATGGGGATCCTAAGTCACCTGAATCCAATATTATTGAGGAGATTAGCTCGAAAGACCGGGATTGGATGAAGAATATTTTAACCCAGAAGTCGGGCTTTGGACGCGGAGGTATGTTAACGAAAAGTTCCATTGCCCGTAAGACGGCTAAAGAAGGAATTGCTGTTCACATTGCCAACGGAACGCGAGACCATATTCTGACCGATATTTTGAGCAAGGACCGGATGGTAAAGCATACCTGGTTCACAGCTGATAAACGCAAGTCATCAAATGTGAAAAAGTGGATCGCTTATTCGCACAGCTTTGCCAAAGGCGAGCTGGTGATTAACCAAGGCGCTAAAGATGCGTTGAATTCGGCTAAAGCCACGAGCTTGTTGCCCATTGGGGTGATCGAAGTGAAAGGGCTCTTTAAGCGGGGCGACATTGTCAAGATTATAGATGAAAAAGGTCAGCTGGTTGGCTGGGGGAAATCGCAATATTCGGCGGATAAAGTGAAAGCCGAAGGCGAAAGCCCCAAACAAAAACCGGTTGTTCATTACGATTATTTGTATTTAAGTGAAGATTAATAATAGAACAATAAAAAGGCTCAGGATAATTAGTTATACCCTTATCTTAAGAATCCCCTTTTTTGTTGACTTCAACAAGATATTCTGAGTTGTCCCCTTCCTCCCCCAGGGAAGGGGACTTTTAATAGAAACAGGAGGAACCATGGAGGTAAAAAAACAATTGGAATTAACACTGAAAGCCAGCAGGAGCTTAGCCTTGCTGGGCGGAGATAAGATCAATGAGATTTTGCTTGATCTTGCTGAAGCAGCCGTTGAAAATACGGAGGCTATTCTTGTGGAAAACCAAAAAGATTTGAGCCGGATGGATCCGGCTGATTCTAAATTCGACCGGTTGAAGCTTACGCCTGAACGGATTCAGGGCATTGCTGATGACATTCGGAATGTGGCTTCCCTGCCTTCGCCTTTAGGGCGTATTTTAAGCGAAACAACTCGTCCAAACGGGATGCAGATTACAAAAGTATCGGTTGCTTTTGGGGTGATTGGCATAATTTACGAAGCCCGGCCCAATGTTACCTTTGACGTATTTTCGCTTTGTTTGAAATCAGGAAATGCCTGCGTTTTGAAAGGCGGAAGCGATGCGATTGACTCCAACACTGCTATTGTGAAGGTCATTCATGCGGTGCTGGATATGCATGGAGTGGATGAACATGTGCTGGCGCTTTTGCCGGCCGACCGCGCTGCAACGGCTGAGATTTTGAATGCACAAGGCTATGTTGATCTGATTATTCCTCGCGGTTCGCAGGGCTTGATCAACTATGTGCGCGAGAATGCTACCATCCCGGTGATTGAAACCGGTGCCGGTATTTGCCATACCTATTTTGATGAATATGGCGATACTGATAAAGGTCAAGCCATTGTAGAGAATGCGAAAACCCGTCGACCAAGTGTTTGCAACGCGCTGGACTGCCTGCTGGTGCATGAAAGCCGGCTGGCTGATTTACCTCAGCTTTGTGCCGACTTACCAAAAAGCCATGTCGTGGTTTATGCCGACGAAAAAGCCTATGCTGCACTCGAAGGAAATTATCCGGCCGACCTGTTGGAAAAAGCCACGGAAGAGTCTTTTGGAACTGAGTTTTTAGATTATAAAATGTCGGTCAAAACGGTTCCGACTTTTCTTGATGCCTTGGATCACATCGCTGCCTATAGCTCGAAACATAGCGAAGCTATTGTTTCAGAAAATGAAGAACGGCTGGATTTATTCCGTAAAATGGTCGATGCTTCATCGGTTTATTGCAATGTGTCGACCGCTTTTACCGATGGGGCGCAGTTTGGTTTGGGAGCCGAGATTGGTATTTCGACCCAGAAATTGCACGCCCGCGGCCCGATGGCTTTAGAAGAGCTAACCAGCTACAAGTATATCATTGTAGGTGACGGGCAGGTCAGACCGAAGTAGACTAGCGTAAGGAAAGTTATTCTGAACCCGTTTTCGGAATCTTTTGACTTGAAATGGTTACACAGAAGGACTCTGAAATAGATTCAGGATGAGGATCTCGTTTGGGGGATTCAATACACGGAATTTGGAATTTAAAACTTGGAATTTAATCTAATTATGAAACACTTTACATCAGTACACGACTTGGATAACCTCGATGAGGCCCTGAAATTAGCATTAGAACTTAAAAAAGATCCCTACCAATACCAATCCTTAGGAAAAAATAAAACCCTGTTGCTGGTTTTCTTTAATTCCAGCCTACGCACCCGCCTAAGCACCCAGAAGGCTGGTTTAAACCTGGGGATGAACGTAATTGTCTTCGATATAAATGAAGGTGGCTGGAAGCTGGAAACAGAGCTGGGGGTTGTTATGGATAGCGACAAACCTGAGCATATTCGCGAAGCAGTACCTGTTATTGGCAAGTATTGCGACATCATTGGTGTTCGCTCCTTTGCCAAATTTGAAAACCGCGAGGATGATTACCAGGAAAAAATTATTCAGCAGTTTATCGATTATGCCGGCGTACCGGTGGTGAGCATGGAGGCGGCAACCCGCCACCCGTTGCAGTCGTTTGCCGACTTGGTGACCATCGAGGAGCATAAAACCAAAGAACGTCCCAAAGTAGTGATGACTTGGGCGCCCCATCCGCGCGCTTTGCCCCAGGCTGTGCCTAACTCGTTTGTGGAATGGATGCGCGAAACAGATTATGAACTCGTGGTTACCCATCCCGAAGGGTATGAATTGGCACCTGAGTTTATGGGAGACCTGAAGCCGGAATACGACCAAATGAAGGCTTTTGAAGGGGCTGACTTTATCTACGCGAAAAGCTGGGCAGCCTATGGCGATTATGGCAGGGTATTGTCGCAGGATCGGGACTGGACGGTTTCGGACCGGCAGATGACGGTAACCAACAAGGCCAAATTTATGCACTGCTTGCCCGTGCGGCGAAACATGATTGTGAGCGACTCGGTAATTGACGGACCAAACTCCATTGTTGTGCCCGAAGCAGAAAATCGTTTGTTTTCCGCTCAAGCAGTATTGAAAATGTTGTTGGATCAGATGAAATAAATAGTCATCCCGAACCTGTTTGGGGATCGTACATGAAGAGCTCCTTAAATACGTTCAGGAGGACAAAGGGGCATACAAGGACAAATTGAAAGACATTTTATGAAGAAGCAAAAACTCACCCTCGTAAAAGTGGGGGGCAAGGTGGTTGAAGAAAACGAATCGCTGCAGGACTTGCTGGCGCGTTTTGCGCAATTGGAAGGTTTGAAAGTGTTGGTGCATGGCGGAGGCCGATCGGCAACAGCCATGGCCGAACGCATGGGCGTTGAAACCCAAATGGTGGATGGCCGACGTATTACCGATGCCAACATGCTGGAAGTGGTAACCATGGTGTATGGCGGTCTGGTCAACAAAAATATTGTGGCCCGGTTGCAGGCAAATGACATCAATGCCATCGGCCTGACCGGCGCCGACCTGAATTACATGCAGGCGGTGAAGCGTCCGGTGGCAACGATCGACTATGGCTTTGTGGGCGATGTTGTTTCGGTGCATGTGGATCAGCTGAAGTTGTTGGTGGAAAACCAGGTGGTGCCGGTATTGGCGCCTTTAACGCATGATAAAAACGGACAACTGCTGAACACCAATGCCGATACCATTGCTGCTGAAGCTGCCATAGGCTTTAGTAAGTACTTTGATGTTGAGCTGGTCTTTTGTTTCGAAAAACCTGGTGTGTTGGAAGATGCTGAAGACAATCGCTCGGTGATTGCCTCGCTGAATCACAGTCAGTTTAAGGACTTGCAGGCTTCGGGAGCTATTCATGCCGGTATGATTCCCAAGCTGGATAACAGCTTCAATGCCATTCAAAAAGGCGTGAGCCAGATCCGAATCACCAACATCGAAGGCCTGCAAAATGGGGGAACCCTGCTAGTAGGTGAATAAAAGGCTTTTTAATGCGCTGACTCGTATGCGAACAAAGGATCCGATCTTTCAATAGATTGGATCCTTTGTTTATTGGTTCATCGTATATCGATTAGCTTCTTACCGATTTTCCCAGCGCTTCCAGCAGTTGAGGATGATCTTTCAAAGCAATTGCAGCGACTGCATAAAAATTGCTCATCCACTCATCCAGGTTGGCAAAGGCGGTGTCTTTCTGTTTTGTTGTATCTTCCGATTCCCCCACTTCGCGCAGGAACTCAGAGCGGGCGCCTTCAATGGTACTGATAAGAGCTTGTCCCTGAGCTAATTCTTCTTCAGTAATTTAAAATAGACTGCATTACTTAACGTCCAGCTTTTTGAAGCATATAGAAACTTTGGGGACAAATTTCCGCCGTCCGCCGGATTTTATTCAACGATTGCTATAAGCACACCAATTGAACAATGATGTACCCGGAAGACTTACTATTAACAGAACAAGTTTTAAAATTGGATGCTGAAAACAGATTTTTCGTGGTTGAAGTGGCTCATCGTTGGTGCGATGGGACTCGGTTTTGTTGCCAGTGGTTGCGCGGGTAGAACGGTGAAAGTGATGGAGGTCACCGCTACAGCTTACAACTCTATTGGCTCACAAACACACCCCGATCACGAAGCAATTGCAGCTTGGGGCGATACGCTCGAGCCTGGCATGAAGTGCATTGCGGTTTCGCGCGACCTGATTCCCGAAGGCCTAAGCTACGACACCAAGGTGAAAATAGAAGGACTGCCGGGAACTTACCGGGTACTCGATAAAATGAATAGGCGCTGGACCCGGCGAATCGATATTTATATGGGAAACGATAGGAACGCAGCACTGGATTGGGGCGCGCAGCAAGTAACCATTTCATGGAAGGCGGACGAGTAATTTGTGCTGTTTTTTTGTACTGAAGCGATTTGCAAGTTCTTCATTTCACGGAAAGTCATTAGGTTCATTGTGCGGAGGGAGTCCCGCTCCGGAGTTCTTCCGCCCATGCCATGGCGAGGGTTTCCGGCCTTGAGGTTTTGTTGCCCACGCATGAGTATTCCGTTTTCATATTTTGACAAGGTGATTGAATACGCCCGCAATCCGATTTAATCTGCTACTTTTGTGCAAAGGTTTGCTGTTTATCAATTCGGAAAGAGCAAGCCGTAGTAAGAGAATTAATTTTCATTTCAAAAAAAATAAAACGATGCCCCTTACCAATAATGACATTCTGAAAAAGCTACGCGTAGCCCTGAAATTGCGCGATGAAGATATTGTGGAGATTCTAAATCTGGTGGATTACAAGGTGACCAAGAGTGAGTTGGGAGCTTTCTTCCGAAGTGTTGAACATCCGAATTACAAGCCACTTCAGGATCAGATTTTACGAAATTTCCTGAATGGACTGATTATTTACAAGCGTGGCCCGCGGGAGCAGAAACCTGCGAAAGGCCCGGATAAAAAGCAGGAATAGGCTTTTCAAGTTTAATTCAGAACCATATAAATATATGCGGGCTGAAGGCGGTTGCATGCAACAGGAAATTCTGAAAGTCCGTTGTATACAACCGCTTTTTTTTTTGGTTTTAGGCTAAAGTCTGCGATTATGGGTATTCAGCAATAGGGAAGCAGATACAACAGAAAAATAAGAATGATGGTAAGTGAGGAAACGCCTAGCGGAAACCAGACCGGGGCAATCCAGGGCCGTGGAATGAGGAAAAGTACGTCGGTGGTGGTGAGTTTGGGGGGCCAGCCGATGAGCAGGTAAAGCGATACGTAATAGAACAAATCCCAAAAGGCGAAGGTCCACAGAAACACCATGATCTGATGGAGCAGGTTTTCACCCACCAGCCAGGCCAGACTGACCAGCATGACAATGGTGGCTGCTTCACGCGTCATTTCAATTTGCACATAGCGGCGTGGAACTTGCTCCAGTGCTTGCCGGTTGTCTACTTCCGGGTCGAGTAAGCCAATGGCTTTTCGAAGATAAACCACTACCACTCCTTCAACATGTGCCATGGCCATTCCGAACAGGGCCAATACGATAAATTGCAGTAACATGGGTTGCGCGTTTTCAGGGGCTTACGTTTCTGATGCAGCAAAGTTTACCGTTGCGGGGAAGATCGACTGGCAGGTCTTTGGACGATAACCTCTTCTCACCTGTTGCGTAGATGGCAACAGGAAACCGATTGTAAACGTTTGAAGCCATGGCTCTTTCACTTGTCCCTTTTTTGTGGGTTGTTTTAAGCTTCACCATTCCGTTGGCTGGCGCTCAGCCCGAAGCCTTCGTGCAAGCGCGTAAACAAATGGTACGCATGCAAATTCAAGCCCGCGGCATCCACGATCAGGAGGTGTTGGAGGCCATGCGAACCGTACCCCGTCATCAGTTTGTTCCGCTGGACTATCTGGCAGAAGCCTACCGCGACGGGCCGTTGCCAATTGGCTACGGACAAACCATATCGCAGCCTTACATTGTTGCCTATATGACCGAACAGGTTCGTCCGAAGTCTGACTTTAAAGTGTTGGAGATTGGCACAGGTTCGGGCTATCAGGCTGCTGTGCTAGCCGAAATTGTTGATTCGGTTTATACCATTGAAATTGTGGAGGCGCTGGGGCAGGCGGCCAGACAATGCTTGCGCGATTTGAACTACAACAACGTCCGGGTAAAGATTGCCGATGGGTATTATGGCTGGGCTGAAGCTGGACCTTTTGATGCCATTGTGGTGACGGCAGCGGCCAACTACATTCCGCCTCTTTTAATTGAACAGCTCAAGGACGGTGGACGGATGATTATTCCGGTAGGTTCTCCTTTTCAGGTTCAAATGCTGAAATTGATTGAGAAAAAGCAGGACAAAGTCCGGACAAAAAACTTGCTTCCGGTGCGGTTTGTTCCTTTTACCCGACAAGATGATTAGGACCACCACGCCGCATATCAACCGGGTTGGGTTGGGCATTGGTTTGATGTCGGTCGCACTCATTGCTTTTCAGCTGGCTTTGATGCAATTGTTTTCCATTACCCAATGGTATCATTTTGCCCATTTAATTATATCGTTGGCCTTACTGGGCTTTGGGGCTTCCGGCACATTTCTGGCGTTTTTCAGAAAAGGTCTTGTCCGGAACTTTACTACGGTTTATCCGGTTTTGCTGCTGCTCTGCTCCCTTACAATGGCTGTTAGCCCCCTGGTTATTCAGTCCGAAGCTTTTCGTTTCGACACTTACCTGCTGTTTAAGGACAGTCGCCATCTGGTTCGCCTGGCTTTAACATGCTTGTTTTTGCTGCTACCTTTTTTTCTGGGAGCCTTGGCTATCGGCTTGAGCTTTGTGCAATATGGTACCGGGATTGGGCGGCTCTATTTTGCCAACTTGCTGGGCTCGGGCTTGGGAGGAGGGCTGGCGCTGGCGCTTATGTGGCTTTCTCCTACAGCAGGAATACCGGCCTTACTGGCAATCCTTCCGTTCTTTGGCGGTTTTTGGCTGCCTGCTTCCAGCCGCTTGCGCATCGTCTTTTGGGTGAGTTTGCTTGTTTTGCTTGTGATGAATGCGGATGCTCCTCCCTTGGTCCGATCGGAATATAAAAGCATTGAAAAGACCTTGCTGCTTCCCGATGCCCGGGTAATTCGTGAGCACCAAAGCCCTTATGGTTTGCTGGAAGTGGTGGGTTCGCCGGCTTTACGTTATGCTCCTGGTTTGAGCCTGAGCTACCGCGGGAATATTCCTGCACGCCCGGGAGTTTTTAATAATGGAGATGGAGTGGGTGTGTTGCTTCCCCGCACGGATTCAATTTTACGGTATACCACGCAGGCATTGCCTTATCAGATACAGTCGCTTGAAAGAGCCTTAATTTTGCGCAGCGGCACAGGGGAGCAAATAAGCCTGGCCTTGTCGTTTGGTGTTCAGCAGATTGATGCGGTAGAGCCCAACCGGGGGCTGATTGCTTTGCTGGAAGAAGATTCGACAGGGAATTTCCAGCACGATTCAACCATCCGGATTATGCCGTTGGAACCTCGTTCGTTTTTGCGCAGCAGCCGTGTATTTTACGATCTGATTCAGTTGCCCGAAATTGGCTCCTTTTGGGGTTCTTCGGGGCTCAATGCGCTGGAGCAACGCTACGACCTGACTCGCGAAGCAATGGATGAGCTTTGGTTGCGACTAACTCCTGACGGACTTCTCAGTGTAAGTTGCTGGATGGATTATCCGATCCGAAGTCCACTAAGAATGCTGGCTACTTTTTCTGATTTGCTTGAAGGGGAGGGGCTGCAAAAGAAGGATCATTTGGTGGTTATTCGCAGCTGGAGCACCCTCACATTGGTGGCTAAAAAATCGCCATTTACTTCTCAAGAGCTTGACAGAATCCGAACGTTTTGTGCGGAACAGTATTACGATCCATTGATTTTGCCGGGAGATGGGAATTTTAAGCGAGATGATTACAACCAGCTGGATGACCCTTGGTTTTTTCAGGCTGTTGATCAACTGATGACCGATTCGGTTGAGTCGCTCTACCGGCAATATGCTTTTCGCATTCGACCCGCCACCGATAACCTCCCCCATTTTTTTCAGTTTCTGCGCTTGTCCAGCCTGCCCAGGCTCAAAACATTGTTTGGAAATCAAACGATTCCTTTCATGGAGTTGGGCTATGTGGTTCTCTGGCTGACTTTTGTTTTGCTGGTGGCAGCTTCGCTGATTTTTATCTTATTGCCGTTGGTGCCATCTTCCTTCAAGCTGCAAGGGAAGGGCAAGCTTTTTTTTTATTTTGCGGGCATTGGCTTAGGCTATCTCTTTGTTGAAATGGTTTTTATACAGCAGTTCAAGCTTTTTTTAGGACTTCCAATTTATGCTGCTTCAGGTGTTATCAGCCTGCTGCTGTTGTCATCGGGTATCGGTAGCTATTTTTCCAGCCGAATCGTGAGTAAATCCCGACATTTGATGATCATCAGCTTTTGTATTGCGATCCTGATTTTGGGCTATGCGCTTTTGTTAGCTCCGGTGTTGCGAGGACTAAACTCACTCTCTATGCCGATGAAAGTTGGTATGATGGTTTTGCTTGTTTGCATCCCGGGCTTGTTAATGGGCTTGCCTTTCCCCTTGGGCTTAAGCAAAGTCAGCAGTCAGCAGCCGACGGCTGTTCCCTGGGCTTGGGCGGTCAATGGATGTGCATCGGTGGTGAGCACTAGTCTGGCTGTGTTAATTTCTGTTGAAGCCGGATTTATTTGGGTGATGGTGGGAGCTGCAGTGGCTTATGCTGTGGCAGGCTTTTCTCAAAAGACCTAAGCGGACGACGATTTCGTCAGGCTTTTTATTCGGCGAACATGAAAACGCTAGAATACAATTGGAGACAGTTGAATGCGATTGGTCCTGCCAATGTTCAAATGAAGAAAAAAAGGGAAAGAGCGTTGTGGCAGGCTTTTTCCCTTTATGCTTTGGTTTATTCTTCTTTGTTAAATTTGAATGTTTTGTATAAATAGCCGGTGAATGGCAGGATGATCAGTACACCAAAGATCAGTGCAATCAGCAATTGGAGTTGCACCTGGTGCGGAGCACTGGAACTTTCAACCGTTATATCTACGGCATCGTTAATTTTAACCAGCACCGGAAATTGAATGGCAAACCAACCCACAATAATCATGGTTGTTTGAAAGCCGGCAATCAGTCGAAGCCAATTGCGTTTGTTCCGGTTTAGGTTGATCCACAGCAGGGGCAGCGCCAGGGTAGCCAGGATGATGCTGATTAAACTGGGCACCGATTGGTAGAACTCAAGAAACAGCGGATGTCCTTCGAGTTGGGCGGTTGCAAAAACCACTGCACCTGTAATAACTAATGTTACAATCAGGTGTTTAGCCATTTTAGTGAAGCGCTCAACGTGCTCTTTTTCTTTCGTTTCGCCCAAGGTGAAAATAGTAGCTAGAAAGGCAAAAAGCACGACCAGAAAAATGCCCATGGCAAATGAAAACCAGTTGAGCCAGGGATGAACGTAGATGGCAAAAAATCCTTTCGAATAGTCCATGGAGATGTCGCCCAGGATGATTCCACCCACCGTTACGCCTAGGAAAAAGGTGGTGAACAGGCTTGAGTAACGGAAAATGGAGGAGTAGATGGCTTTTGACCGATCAGCCTCCAGATCGTAATGCCGGAAAGTGAAAGCCGAGCCTCGCATAATAATGCCGATAAGTGCCAGCAAAACCGGAATGTGTAAAGCCGTTAAAATGGTGGAGTAAACCGTTGGAAAACCAACGAATAAGATGACCACCACCAGAATGAGCCAGACATGGTTGGCTTCCCAAACTGGCGCAATGGCTCGAGATACAATGCTGGACGCTTTTCCGCGCGACAGCAGTTCCAGGATGCCACCTCCAAAGTCAGCACCTCCAAGCAAAACATAGAGCAAGAGAGCAATTCCGAGTATGATTAAAATTGTTTCAGTCATGAGAGCGATATTTATTTTGAAGCATTTTTATTTGGCGGCTCATAAGCCAGGCAACAACAAAAGTTAAGAGCAGGTACACGGCCGTAATGGTGTAAAAGGTATACTGAATTCCCGGCATGGGGGTCAGGGCATCTTTGGTTTTCATGATGCCGTAAATGATCCAGGGTTGGCGACCAACTTCGGTGACTACCCATCCGGCTTGAATGGCAATAAACCCCAGGGGAGTGGCGATCATTAACAACTTGAGCCACCAGCGTTTTTCGAGCCAGTGTTTCCATTTGTAGGTTCCGGCTAAAAAGATGACCGCCAGTAAAATCAGAAACATGCCAATGCCCACCATTAGTTGAAAGGAATAATGGACAATAGGTACCGGAGGCCATTCGTCCTCCGGAAACTCTTCCAGTCCTTTTACTTCGGCATTGAAGTCACCATGAGCCAGGAAGCTCAGAAAACCGGGGAGTTTGATGGCATAGTTAACCTCGCGATTTTCGACATCCGGAATTCCTCCGATAATAAGTGGAGCTGATTTTTGTGTTTCAAAGTGTGCTTCAAAAGCTGCTAGCTTGGCTGGTTGTAGTTCGGCAACATTCTTGGCGGCATGGTCTCCACTGAGTGGTTGTAGCAAGGCTGCTACTGAAGCAAAAGCCAGCGCAATGGTAAGCGCTTTGGCATGAATCTCCAGTTTGTTTTTAAGGTAGAGCATCGCATGAACCCCGGCAACAGCAAAACCTGTGGCCGAAAAAGCGGCGATGATCATGTGGTGGGTTTGCGCAAACCAAGCTTTATTAAACATGGCAGCCACCGGGTCAATATTGTACGCTTGCCCGCCAATCCAGTCGAAGCCAGCGGGTGCGTTCATCCAGGCATTAGCTGAAATAACAAAGACACCCGACATAACCCCGGCAATGCCGACAACCATGCCGATATACAAGTGAACCTTTTTGTTGAGGCGGTTCCAGCCATAAAGCCACAAACCCAAGGCGATGGCTTCAACAAAAAAGGCCGTTCCTTCATACGAAAAAGGCATTCCGAAAATGGGGCCTGCATGTTCCATAAACGTGGGCCATAACATTCCGAGTTCAAACGAAAGAACTGTTCCGGATACGGCACCAACAGCAAAAAAGATGGCGACACCCTTTGCCCAGGCTTTGGCTAAATCAAGGTAAACAGGATTGTTGGTCCGAAGCCACTTCCATTCAGCCACAAACATAAACCACGGCATCACCATGCCTATACAGGCAAAAACAATATGAAACCCAAGAGAGACGGCCATCTGCAAACGTGCAGCCAAAAACTCATCCATAGTGCGATTTTTTTTAACAATTAATTTTACTCCTTGAACACCTAAAAGGACTTTCTGTTTGATGTTGGAAAAGATAAAAAAGGAGCCGATTAATTATCAGGAACTTGTAAAGCCATTTTTATTGCCGTTAGTAAGAGGGAAGGGGGTGTCTGGGTAAGAAATGGAGGACCCTGCTGTTTTTTGTTTGCCTATAACAAAGAGCGTATTTCTCTTTTTGTCAAATGCCTGATGTGAGCGCATGGACGAGTCAGAACGATCAACTTAATTTACTTTCTGACTTCTGCTTTTTCAATTGCAGATCGGAAAAACTCCAACACTTCTTCTTTGACGATCTGGGGATGTTTATGACCAATTTCAGGATATGTTTTTACGGTGGCGTTTATTTCGTGATTGCGATAAATTTCGCGGCAACTGTTCCATCGTTGAGGCTGCATCTCTTCTCCCAGCAACAGGTGAATTAAATCGCGCTCATCCGCATCATAGCCATCGGCAAAGGGAATGGCATCATTGTCGTCCAGCTCACCCATAAACAAAAATTGAGGTAGCGATTGAAATGCTTGGCTGTTAAATGATTTTTCAAAGCGGCTCTCAAAATCATGGGTTCCCAACGGATAGTTCAGGACTTTTCCCTGGAGACTGTCTGTAGGAAGCATCAGCAGACCATTCAGTCCACCGGCAGCAACCGCCAAAATCTGTTCAGGATGCAGAAGGGAAAATCGGTTGCCAAACGTTCCTGAAGCCGAAAAACCGGTCATTAAAATTTTTTCCTTCGTAGTATATCCCAGGTTGTGTAAGCGTTTTTGGGCATCATCAATCATTGCGAGGAGTTGCAGGTCCAGGCGCTTCAGCTCATTGTCGTGCTGGTTCATGGCATCGCGATCAAGGGCGTGCGTATAAATTTGCCAATCGGTTTTGGGCCTTGGAAACACCGGAACCAGCAGCGGGTGTTGAAGTTGCTGAGCGATGTAATTCCCCAAATAATATGAGTTGGAAGCCAGCCTTTGGGCTTGCTCCAGATGTTCCTCAAACTTGTCGCTTGCAAATCCGGAGTTATTGGGCTCTACAATCAGGTATCGTTCCTTGTCCGCTGGCATTTCATTGGGAAGGAATATGAAATATGGGAAATTGAATCCCTGTTGTTGATTAGCTTCGACATAAACTAATTGACCTTTCTCTTTCGAACAAGAGCAGAGCAGGAGTAACAGGATGAAAAACAGTGGACTAAATTTCATTACTTTTTCTTTTCAATGTGTTAGTCTGTTTATTCCGAAGATATTACATTTTTTTTTCAGAAATGACTGGTGCTCATCAGTTGTGATGGATTATTCCGGAACAATCTTAAGTACCCGGTCCGGACTATTGGTAAGCACATAGAGTGCGCCGTCCGGTCCAAATTTTAAATCGCGGATTCGTCCCATTCCCTTCAGCAGAATTTCTTGCCTTCTGACCTTGTCATTTCTGATTTCAAGTCGGCGGAGTTCCTGAAAAGCCAATGCACCAAGCAGCAGGTCGTTATTCCATTCTGGAAACAAAGGACTAGCGATAAATTCAATCGGACAAACAGCGATGGAAGGTGTCCATTGAACAACAGGAGGCTTCATACCTTCCTGGAAGGTTTTTTCTGAAATGATTTCACCGCTGTAATCAATACCAAAAGTAACAACAGGCCAGCCATAATTGGCTCCTTTCTGCATGATGTTCAGCTCATCGCCGCCTTGTGGCCCATGATCCGTTGACCAAATGGCTCCGTTTGTGGGATTTAAGGCCAGCCCCTGCGTGTTGCGGTTACCGATAGTGTAGATAGCAGACAGGGCGCCGGGAGTGTCAACAAAGGGATTGTCTTTTGGGATTGATCCTTCCGGATGAATGCGAAAAACTTTACCCGAAGGTTTGTTCAGTTTCTGCGAGTCTTCGGCCCGCCCCATATCGCCGATGGTAAAATACAAATATCCATCCCGGTCGAAAAGCAGGCGACAGCCCCAGCGGTCTCCATGCACCACCCTTAAAGAGTCGGCCACTTCAAAAAGGGTTTGCTCTTGCTGCCAATGATTTGCTTTAATTTTTCCGCGTACGATTTTGGTCATGCCCGGTGCATCTCTATCTTCCGGATTGCCGTGGGTATGGCTAAAAGCTAAATAAATCCATCGGTTTTTTTCGAAGTTCGGATCCAGTGCAAGGTCCATGAAGCCTCCTGTGGTGCTCGCTATATGCGGTTTTGGAAGACCCGAAATAGTACTTGTATCCAGTTGCCCCTGAATTAGCCATTTCATTTTGCCATTCTTTTCTGAAATTAACGCGCTATCGGAATTTATAAATTCGATTCCCCAGGGAGTTGTTAGCTGATCAATAACTATTTTTTCAATTCTTAGCGTGTAGTTCTTGGTTTTAACCGTTTCAGGATCGGTGTTGACCTCATGGGCCTGCTGATGTCTTTGTATTTCCACCAGGTAATCTGCAATGGCATCGACCTCCTTGTTGGTCATCGCTTTTTCCCAGCTGATCATGGTTGTGCCCGGGACTCCAAACTTGACCGTATTTCTAATATAATCTCTTCCTGCTTTGTTTTTCCAAAGCGGATTAATCAGTTTAACGCCTGAGCTGGTGCCTTCAAGGTTTAGTCCGTGACATCCGGCGCAATGCATTTTGTAAAGTTCCTGTCCGTTGGGTTGTTGGCAGGAGAAGAGGATAGAAATGAGCATTGAAACGAAAGCGGGAAGGCGTAAATCTTTCATAAAAGGCATATGTAAACACATTTTACCTTCGCAAAGACAGCGACCTTTCGAAGGTATTTTTTATTCTTCTTTCCACGCTAAATTACGGTTTTAAATAAACTTTGAGTGCTTATGTTTTTTTAGTAATTCGAATTAATTTTGAACCGTTGCTTTTTTTAACGGAATTTCCATCAGCTAGTAGCATTCTTGGGGTGAATCTGTTATGTTTTTTTGGAGCATAAAAAAGGTCTCCCATTTCTGAAAGACCTTCGTCGTTATAGGGTAATTTTGTTTACTCGAGATAAGTGTAGCCATACAATCCGGAGCGGTAGTTGGACAGGAATTCCTTACCTTCTGTAGCCGAAATAGTACCTGCCTTAACCGATGAAGTCACCCAGGTCTCTACCGTGCGCACCATTTTTTTTGGGTTATACTGAACGTAGTCTAATACCTCTGCAACGGTTTCCCCATCAATGATCTGGTCGATGGAATAGCTGTCTCCGTCAACCGAAACGTGTACCGCATTTGTGTCGCCAAACAGGTTGTGCAGGTCGCCCAGAATTTCCTGGTAGGCACCCACTAAAAATACACCGATGTAATAAGGCTCTTTCGCTTTTAGTTTGTGCACCGGCAGATAGTGTGAAAGGTTTCGGGTTGAAATGAAGTTATCAATTTTACCATCCGAATCGCAAGTAATATCTTGCAGGGTTGCTGCGCGATCTGGCTTTTCATCCAGTCGATGAAGTGGCATGATTGGGAAAATCTGATCAATTGCCCAGGAATCGGGTAGCGATTGAAATAGCGAGAAATTACAAAAATATTTGTCAGCCAGCAATTTGTCTAATAGGTGTAATTCGTGGGGTACGTGCCTGATTTTGCTAACCATTTGCTGTATTTCGCGAGCGATGGACCAAAATAAACGTTCCACTTGGGCACGTGTTTTCAGGTCCAGCAGTCCGAGGCTAAACCGATCCAGTGCTTCTTCCCGGATTTGTTGGGCATCATGCCAGGTTTCAAGCATCCGGGGTTGGTTAATCGAATCCCACAGTGAATGCAATTCTTTCACCAATTCATGATCGTCTGCGTGTAGTTCTATGTCATCGTCCCAGGCGGGTAGCGAAGCTGATTCCAATACTTCAAAAACAAGTACTGAGTGATGGGCTGTGAGTGAGCGACCAGATTCGGTGATGATATTGGGATGTGGAATATTGTTTTTTTCACTGACGTCAACCATTGTTGAAATGGCATCATTCACGTATTCTTGAATGCTATAGTTGACACTGCTTTCGTTGTTGGCTGATCGGGTTCCGTCGTAGTCAACTCCCAAGCCGCCGCCAATATCTACAAATTCAATGTTGAAGCCATTTAAGCACATCTGGGCATAAAACTGGGATGCTTCGCGCAAGGCAATCTTGATCCGGCGGATTTTATTCACTTGACTACCAATATGAAAGTGAACCAGTTTCAAGCAATTTTCCAATTCGTTTTCTTTCAAATAATCCATGGCATCAAGCAATTCGCTCGAAGTGAGTCCAAATTTGCTGCCATCGCCCCCGGAGTTTTCCCACTTTCCACTACCCGAGCTGGCTAATTTGATGCGGATGCCCAGGTTCGGTTTTATTTTTAGTCGGCGAGCGATGCGCGCAATCAACTTCAACTCATTCAGCTTCTCGACAACGATGAAGATTCTACGTCCCATTTTCTGAGCCAGCAAGGCCAGTTCAATGTAATCTTCATCTTTGTAGCCGTTGCAGATAATCAGCGAGTCGTTGTTGGTGTTGGTGGCAATCACTGCATGTAATTCCGGTTTTGAACCAGCTTCAAGTCCAATGTTGAATTTCCGGCCATGGCTGACAATTTCCTCTACAACCGGTCTCATTTGGTTGACTTTAATGGGATAGATGATGAAGTTCTGGGCTTTGTAATTGTACTCTTTGGCGGCCAACTTAAAGCAATTTGACATTTTTTCAATCCGACTATCCAAAATGTCCGGAAAGCGGATCAACATTGGAGCAGCTACATCTCTTACCTGGAGTTCATCTATCAGTTCTTTTAAATCAATCTGAACACCATTTTTTTGAGGGGTAACTACGACATTCCCTTTTTCATTCACTGAAAAATAATTGATTCCCCAACCATTAATGTTGTAAAGCTCTTCTGTATCTTCAATGCGCCATTTTCTCATATTTTTCTATCCTGGAATTGTTCTTTAACTGTTATTTATTTTGGGCCTCAAATATAGTTGTTCAAGTAATACAAAAAGCAATATTAAAACGCAAAATTGAGTCAAGCAATTGTTTTTGCCTAAAATGCTGTTAGAAAGAGAAATAATATGGAATTCATTCTTTTTGGTGTTCCTCTCTTCAGCATAGGGAGTCGCTTGCTTTTTTCTTGCTTCCTGATATTAATTGGAAAGAGGTCGTTTCGTATAATTTTCAGGGATATAATTTGTTTTGGCATGTGAGTGTTTTGCTTCTTAAAAACGTATTACAATAGCTGTAAAAACTTTAATTTTGTAGTCTGATAAAATTGAAGCTATTGATAATTTAAGCGCTTATAAAAAACTGGTTATTTCAAAAGAATAAAAAAAAAATACGAAAAATGACAACGAGAAGAGATTTTCTGAAAAAAGGAACATTAACCGTCAGTGGGCTTGCAGTTGCCGGATCGAGCGGTTTGCTGGCGTCAACAAAGCAGGCTAGTTATGTAACAAACAGGCCAGCTCCCGGAAAAAGGAATTTTACGTCTAAGGCAGTGGAGAAAACAATTGCAGCGACCAAAGCCAAACTAAAAGATCCGAAATTGGCCTGGATGTTCGAAAATTGTTTTCCCAACACACTGGATACAACGGTTGAATATGGAATGAGAAACGGCAAGCCCGACACTTTTGTCATCACAGGTGATATTCATGCCATGTGGTTACGCGACTCAACGGCGCAAGTGTGGCCTTACATGTCGCTGGCAAAAGAAGACAAGGAACTACAGTCGTTGCTTGCCGGAGTCGTAAATCGCCAAACGCAGTGTGTGTTGCTCGATCCGTATGCCAATGCCTTCAATAAAACAAAAGAGGAAAAAGTTCACTGGATGAGTGACAATACCGATATGAAGCCTGGTTTGCACGAACGGAAGTGGGAAATTGACTCGTTGTGTTATACGGTTCGTTTGGCATACAATTACTGGAAAACAACGGGTGATACCTCCGTTTTCGATGCTGACTGGCAGAAAGCTGCGAAGTTGATCGTGAAAACTTTCATTGAACAACAACGAAAGGATGGTTTGGGACCTTATAAGTTCGAGCGTGAAACAGCTCGCCAGTTGGATACCGTGTCAAACCGGGGCTATGGTCGTCCGTTAAAAGCCGTTGGGCTGATTAACTCTTCTTTCCGTCCTTCGGATGATGCCGCTACCTATGGTTTTCTGATTCCGTCGAATTTATTTGCTGTCGTTTCTCTCCAACAAATGGCTGAGATCAGTGAAGAGGTTACAGGCGATCAATCGTTTGCCAAGGAGTGCCTGAAATTAGCAGTGGAAGTGGATGAAGCTATTCGTCAATATGGTGTGGTGGAACACCCTAAATATGGTAAGGTGTATGCTTTTGAAGTGGATGGTTATGGCAACCGTACTTTCATGGATGATGCCAACGTTCCTAGTTTGTTGGCGCTTCCTTACCTCGGGCTAGTCGATCAGTCGGACGAAATCTATCAGAATACCCGAAAGTTGGTCTGGAGCGAAGACAACCCATATTTTTTTAGAGGAAAAGCTGCGGAAGGAATTGGTGGCCCACATGTTGGCTATTACATGGTTTGGCCAATGAGTATTATTATGCGGGCCATGACCAGTTCGAATGAAAAGGAAATTGCCTGGTGTGTTAAAACCCTGCGCAATACCGATGCCGATACCGGTTTTATGCACGAAACCTTCCATAAGGATGATCCGGCAAATTTTACCCGCTCTTGGTTTGCCTGGGCTAATACCTTGTTTGGCGAGTTAATCCTGAAGTTGGTGAATGAAGGGAAAGAGGATTTGTTGAGTTAATTTGCTTCTCCTGAGAAGAGCGAAATCATAAAAAAGAAGACCACGGTGCCTGTCTGCAAATGACAGTTTTCGTGGTCTTTTAAATTTAAAATTACACCGCTTGGGTGCTTCAACTATTTTTTATTCCGTGTGCTTTAGCGGTCAATTTATCGCTTAGCTTATGTTTTTCGCTATTCTTGCTGCGTTCCAGAAATCGGAATAAAACGGGCTGAAAGATCGGGGTCTTCCATATCCTTATCCAGTGGGAACATGGGACGAATGATTCGTTGATAATCCAAACGTTCCAAGTCCTGATCTACACCGCCGGGAGTAAGAGCAAGTAGCCAATCAGCCTGCATGTTGTACAATTCGGGAACGAGGTAGCCTATTTTAACCATCACAATGTCGGCTTCTCTTGGATTAAGGCCAAGACGTGTGAAGTCAGCTTCAGTATGGTACGGCTTACGCTTTTTGGTCACAATAATATCTACGCTCCCAACACGCACGACCACTTCTGTTTCAGCATTTTTATCACCTTGAACGATGGACTTAATTGTTCCAGCTATTTTTAAAGGTGGAGCATCACGGTCATCAACAAGGGCTCCAACATTGGCTTCAATCTTTGATCCAACTCCTGCGTTCACGGCTTTTTCAATAAGCTCTGGGCCTGGAATAGATGCATAAATAAGCGAAGGGCCATTTGCGCTTTTAAATTCAGGTCGTTTCAATACTTCGGTTAAGGTCCAGCTGACGTCGCCGGCACCTCCGGCCGTGGGGTTATCCCCCGAGTCACTAATGAAAAATGGTTTTTTTGAACTTTTGATGGCTTGATCCAGACATTCTTTCAGGTTGCCCGTGGGAGCTACAAACGAAAATTCTTTGCGTACATCCCAAAAGTGTTGAGCCAGCTGTTCTGCCACCTGGCCTACTTTTCCCTGGTCGTCGCCATAAGCCATGACTACAGCGTGATTGCGGGGCTCATCGGCCCAGGCGTAACCAACCCAGATGGCTGCGTCAATTACACCATCCAGCTCAGTTGCCGGAGCTACTTCCTGGTACAAGCTTTTGGCTGGTTCAATGCGCGTGCTGGTTTTTTCTCCGGGCAATAAAATAGGGACGGGTACCCAGGCTTTGTAAGCCGGTTTACCTTTTCCGCTTTCCACCCGATCGATCAGATTTACCAATGCTCGTTGTCGCGATTCCCAGGCATCTTCGTGTGGCGCCATGCGGTAGCAGGTAATCAGGTCGGAATTTTCAGCCAAACGTAAGGATACATTCCCATGCAGGTCCATTGAGGTGGAAATAAGTGTCTCATAACCGATAACCTTGCGAATACGCTGGATGAAATCACCCTCCGGATCATCTAAGCCAACGACGCTCATGGCTCCGTGTATATCTAAAAACAGACCATCGTAAGGCTTGTTTTTTTCCAGTAGTTCAAGGGTTTTTCCAACCAATGATTCATAGGTTTCGCGGGTAACGGTTCCTCCGGGAAGTGAACGGCTCAACTTCGTTGGCGACCATTCAGCCTGTTGCAAAAGCGATGAATCTGAAAAGAATGGGTAGTAGGAAAAAATTTCGTTGCCTTCCCAGGTATGAAAGGCATCTTCATGGGTTCTTGCAGGAGAGAACGTACTTGACTCGATCCCTAATCCAGCAATGGCAATGTGCGGTTTCCTATCCTTGTGGCCCGAATGACTACAGCCGAAAGTAATAGCGAACAGGGATAAGATAATGAGTTTAAATTTCTTTTTCATTCCAGTGTGTTTTTATTAATCGATAACTAAAATACGTGTTATTTTGCTCGATGTGTATCGATTTCTCAAAAAAAAGCCGCCTCAAAATGAATTTGAGGCGGCCTTCATCAATTAATTTGTAGCTGTGCTACTGTTTTTTTGCCCACCATAAAGGTGTCAGTACAGCATCAGCTCCACCTAAGAAGCCTACTGCTTGCTGGTAGCCTTCAGGGTTGCTATTTTCCAAGCTAGATGGATATTTTAAACGCTGAGGGAAAAATTTAACATTGTTCGTCGTGTAGTTTGAACTGTTAAGCTCAGGAAGATCAGTAAGCGGTAGGTCTACTGCTGGATTCTCAAAGAATGGCAGTCCTAAGCGACGATGATCGTTCCATGCCTCTAAAGGCAACCATGGTAATTGGGCCAGGTATTTTTGACTGATGATTTTTGTTAATGCATCATTTTTAACTTGTCCATTTTTATAAATCGTATTATCTGGATAGTCAAAAGTTACTGAACCAGCTTCACCGGTATAGCCATTAACGAAGTTCATCGTGAAACCTCCGGTTGGTTCTGTTGTGTGATCAAAATTCACCGAAGTTCCAACACGGTTGTATGATTCAGATGCCAGGTAGTCGTCTACAAAGGCTGATAATTCCCAGTAAGCAAAACTTGCTTTGACGCCATTTTCATAAGCAGCTTTCGCATCGATAGGCGTATTCCAACCTTTAACAGCAGCTTCGGCCATTAGAAAGTAGGTTTCCCAGCTGGCAAAGAAGATACGTTCAGACGCGCTACCTCTGAAATCCTGGCTTAACCTTGGATTCGTTCCTGCAAAGAAAGAAACTTGGTTTTTTGCAGATCTTGTTCCCCAGTTTCCGAGTGGTGCAGCGTTCCAGGTGTAAGTCGCATCAATTTCTTTAATGACGTTGTCTTCATCATCAACAAGATCACGAACAACTGTTTTGGCGTCATTGGTCCAGGAAGGATAGAAACTGAAATTTGAATTATCAAAATCTCCAGGAATGCTAAAAGCTTTGTAAGCTCTTGGATCCATTACCTTGTGAAGACCATCAAACCAAAATCCGGCTGAAGGATCATTGGTCATGGTTGTCAGGTGGTCCGAAAACTTTTGTCCCATGTAGTCCGCGGGCTTAATTTGCTCATGCATTTCTGCAGGAAGAACATCTTCGGAGTTGATACCACCTAAACCAATGTATAGGTTGTTGAGCGTTGATGACAAAGGCTGGCTATTCCATTCTCTACTCATCACGCCTGTCAGGTCGTCCCAGCCCGACTTTTCAGCAACTTTGAAGTTATCTTCAGCATCCAAAATTAATTGCTGTGCTGCAGCAGCCTCAAATTCTGCTTGAGCTTTTGATGGATCAACTTCTGATAAGCGCATAGCCAAACGAAGTCTCATTGAGTTACCGTACTTAATCCATTTGTTGTAATCAAATCCGTAAGCTTGGTCATACTTGGTAATTGAAGCAGGTAATACTTCTTCCGTATTGATCTGGGCTGTTGCATCAGCAAGTTCAGCCAGCATATGATAATATACTTCTTGAAGATCAACAAATTTTGGGTTGTCTCCGTTGAAGGCATCAATAGGCATAGGACCGAAATTATCAGCAAACTCGCTCATCAGGTAAACTCGCCATATTCTGGCAATGTGCATCAGGTTTTCGGTATAAGGCAAAGCTGAGCCGTTGTCTATTTTTTCTTGAGCTGCAGTAATTGCTAAGCTAGCTGATTTTAACCAACCTGAAAGGGAGCTATAGTAATCGCTGCTCCATCCGTCGTTGTATTGTCCAAGAGCAAGAGCACCGTTTACCCGATGTTGTCTTGCTGCCGTTTTCCAATACAGGATAAAAGCTCTTTCAGCTACGTGCGGGTTTTGTTGCGTTCCAATGATGGAGTTATTGATGATGTATTCGACCTGAGCTTGGTCTGCGCTGGCTGCTTTGGGGTCAACATTCACCTCATCGAAGTCAGAGCAGGAAAATAGTAAGGTACTGCCGAGTACTAAAGTGAAAAATATTTTTAGTGTCTTCATATTATAAATTTTTTAAAATCCCAATGTAATGTTGAATAGAAAGTTTCTTGATGTAGGAGGAGCCGTGTTCTCAAATCCAACTGCATTCGTTCCTGTCGCAAAAGTTGATTCAGGATCAACTCCATTCATGTGACTTTTGATCATTAATACATTGTTGCAGGAGAATCCTACACTTGCACGTTGAAAAACCGTTTGAGATAGCAACGATTTAGGAAGCGAGTAATTCAATTGCAGTGTCCGTAGTCTGATATTGGTCGCATCGTAAATGTTTGCTTCTCCAACTCCAAGGTTACCTGTGCTGCTTGTTACAGTTGTCCAGTATTGCTGTGCAGTAATGCTTTTGTCGTTAGCAACAAATCCGTCACCACTAGCAATAACTCCGTCCAATACCATGTCTTCTCTGGAGCCTCCAGGAGCAGTTACAAGTGCAGTACCTGCTGCCTGCATGGCCTGGTTGGTTGTTGAGAACATCTCTCCACCAAAGCGACCATCAATCAGAAAGCTAAGCGATAATCCTTTGTACGAGAATGTGTTTGTTAGTCCAACCAACGCATCTGGCTGCTGGCTTCCGATTTTTTCTTTTTCTGTTGTGCCTTGTGGAAGTCCGTCTTCAGTTAGTAACAGTTTGCCATAGTGAGGGCTGTCAACATCTTCAACACGCATGAACTTTGTTCCGTGGATCTCTCCATATTCACCACCTACTTGAGCTAAGATTTGTACGTTATCAAAACCACCTAAATTATAGATTGCAATATCTTCATAAAGATCTTCTATCGTGTTTTTATTGAAAGAGTAGTTTAACTGTACATCCCAGTTAAGGCCGTTGTTGGCATTGTCGATAATGCGTCCATTAACCATTAATTCAACTCCTGTGTTTTGAATGTCACCAGCGTTGATTTTTTTGCTTGAGAAACCACTTAATGGGTCCATTGGCAAGTTGATCAACTGGCGGGTAGCATTCGACTTATACCAGGCAAAGTCAAATCCTAAACGGTTATTAAAAAAGCGACCATCAACACCAACTTCGTATGATTTGATCAGCTCACTTTTAACGCTAGGATCATATAATGTATTTCCCAAGCCAGCAGTTGTGTTTCCAATAGGGTCTTTGCCAATCCAGTATGTGTTGTATAACTGGTAAGGAGGAAGGTCGTTACCAACTTCGGCATAAGAAGCTCTTACTTTGGTAAACGTTAACCATTCTGGCACTGAACCATCATTTTTATTGATCATGTCTGTTATAACCCAAGAGGCATTAACAGAAGGATAGAAGAATGAACGATTATCCGTATGCAATGAAGAAGACCAATCGTTTCTGAATGTTCCTTCTAAAAACAGATAGCCATCATAGTTTACTTGGAATAATCCATAAAGCGAGTTAATCTTCTTCGAAGAAAATGTTTCATTAATCGATGGTTTATCTATCCCATTGTTAAGGGCAAAAAGATTTGGAACTTCCAATTCGCCAGAGCTTCCTCGGATACCTGCAGACTCTTGCTTCATGAGGTTGCTTCCAATAGTGACCATTCCTCCAAACTTACCAAAAACTCCGTCTTTTTGTGCTGTTAGCAAAGTTGAATAGTTGGTTTCGGTATGCGTGGATTTTCCAAGGCTATAACGTCCGGTTGTACTTAATGGACTTCCACCGTATAGCTTTGTTTCCGTGTTGTTGGTGTACATGTCAGCTCCACCTTTCATCTCCATACTTAACCAGTCGGTGAACTTGTATTTTAACGATCCGTGAAAAATGAAACGATCGCGGGTGTCCTCATTCAAGTTGTTTTTCTCTCCCCAGTATGGGTTTACAGCGTTACCGCCTCCGTACCATACCATGTTACCTAGTTCATCCGAAGCGTTTTGGAAATCGGTGATGTCCATTGAGACGGGAAGTAGGTACATTGTTCTGAAACTGTTGGAAGAATTGTTTCCGGATAACGGACGGTTGTTAGCAGTTGAACGAACATATTGAATCTTTGTGTCTAATACCCAGTTGTCATTTTCTCCGAAAGTTGACAACGAACGAGTCATCATGTTGGTCCGGTTGAGTTTAGCTCCCGGAATCATACTTTGGTCATTTGTTTGAGTAATAGAGGTATAAAGAGATGTTTTGTTTATTTGCTGCTGGAACGACACATTGTTGTTCAGGTTTATGCCAGTGTCGAAAAAATTATCCACATTGTCATAGGCAAAAAGAGGAGCGTTAGTTCCATCCCACTTTTCAACAGTCTGCCCGGTGATAGCAGGTCCCCAGCTGATGTTTGACCGGTTATCAAATGAGTTATCTGATCCCTGACCGAAAGACTTTTGCATATCAGGAGTAAGGAAGGTAGATTGGAAACCTACAGAAGAAGAAACAGTAATTCCTAATCCGTCTCTTTTCTTTCCTGTTTTGGTTGTGATCAGAATCACACCGTTTCCAGCGCGCGAACCGTAGAGTGCAGCTGCTGAAGCTCCTTTCAGGACAGACATACTTGCAATGTCCTCAGGGTTGATATCCCCAAGTCCATTCCCCATGTCTGTTGATGGGTTCCAGTAGTCGTTGTTTGAAGCTCCTGTAAAGTTGTCAATAGGCACTCCGTCAACAACAATCAAGGGTTGGTTATCTCCAGTTAAAGAGCTGTAACCCCGCAACACGATTTTTGATGATCCTGCAGGTCCGTTACTGGATTTAATAACTTGTAATCCGGTAACTTTTCCGCTCAGTGCGTTGGTCAGGTTTGGCTCTCTTGATTCCAATAAAGCTTCACCTTTAAGCTCCTGCATCGAGTATCCCAGGGTTTTTTGTTCCCTTTTAATCCCCAGAGCGGTAACGACAACTTCATCCAGACCTGTTGTTTCCGGATTTAATACAACATTGTGAGTTTTTGATCCATCGGCTGTCATTTCAGCAGCTTCCATGCCGATAAACGAAAATACAACCACAGATCCCTGTGGTACAGCAATGGTGTAATTACCATCCAGGTCGGTAATTGTACCATTGGTAGTTCCTTGCTGGATGACTGTTACACCAGGCAAAGGGAGACCGTCTTCTGAGCTGGTAACATTACCGGTAATACTCACTTCTTGAGCATATGCGGCACCAACTCCAATAAATAGTACTGCTAATGCAAGCAGGTACTTAGTAAACCATTTTAATTTTTGATTCATAAAGATTTATTTTTACATAGTTTGTAATATATAATAGATGTTTATTAGAGAACTTGTTTATCCATTGATTTGTCCCGGAATATTTTTTGAAAGATCATGGCACTTGCTCCTTTTAATCCAGAGTGTTCTCCCATTTCCGATATTTCAATTTTTACATTGTTTGAGATATTCTCGAGGCAGTATTTATTCAGTGCTTGTTGTATGGGCATCAAAATGTATTTGCCGGCCTTTGTTAGTGGTCCATTCAAAACAATCAATTCGGGATTGTATAGTTGAATAAGGATTGACAGTCCCCAGGCAAGTTTTGTGCTTATTTTGTTGAGTAGGGAAATGGAAAGCTCATCCCCATTTTGGGCGCAATTAATAATATCATCAACTTTCATTTTTGTGGGGGTGGTGGAAAAACGTTTGGTCAGTTGTGATACTGTTCCTTGCTTTATTGCTTCCATTGCCATTTTCAAAAGTTTTTGTGTGGAGGCAATAGTTTGCAGGCAGCCTTGTTTCCCACATTCGCACAACTCACCTTCTGGCAAAATCCGGATGTGACTAAATTCTCCGGCACAGCCGTTGGAGCCTTGGTAGATCTGACCATTCAAAATGATACCGAGTCCCAGGCCCCAAGTCCAATTTAATACCAAGGTGTTCTTGGTGTTTTTAGCCTTGCCAAAAATGAATTCGCCCAAGGCCTGCATGCGGGCATCATTTTCAATGTGAACGGGAATATTAAAGCGATTTGTCAAACGCTCCTTGATGTTTCTGTCTCCAGCTATCTTTATGGTTTGGTTAATACCGCTTTCTGAATCAATGAGCCCTGGCATGCTAACTCCAATAGCACTGATTCGGTCTCGTGCTAATCCCGACTCTTTTAGAAGATGGCTAAGTGCTTCTTCCATATGCTCTTCCAGCATATGATCATTGATGTTTGTTGGATATTCGTGTATTCTTGTAACTTCTTGATTGAGGCTATTCAGAAGCAGGGCCTTGGCTTTGTGATGCCCCAACTCGACGGCTACAATATAATAGGCGTCCTGTGAGTGACTGTATAGCAGTGGGCGGCGACCTCCTTTGGAGGTTCCCGTGCCGGAGATACAAACTTTTTTTTCTGAAATTAACTGATCCAAGACTGAGCGCACAGTTGGGAGGCTCACATGTGTCTGATTACATAATGATAAAGCCGATTGTGGCGATTTTTTATATAAGCGAGTAATAACCTGCATGCGAAGTTTATAGCGCTTCAGTTCTCGTATGGCCATTCTGTCGGTGTCTTCTTTTTTATGTAAGACCATGTCGTGTTAGTTAATTTTCATTATTAAAATATATCTGAAAGAATAGATACTTTAGAAAAAAATTACGGAACGAATCTAGAAAAAGAAAATTAAATTCTAAATGATTTTAACATTAAATGCAAAAGGAAGTTGAATGGCTACTTTGCTTTCGTTTTGTTGGAGTCGTGTGTGTTTTTGTGTTAATTGTTTTTTTTGTCTGTGATTCTGCTGATGTTTTTATACTTGCTTGTTTGGGGTGTTCGATCTTCTGCTAGAGAATAACCTGACCTTAAAGGCATTTTTTTTATGCTTTCGTGAGAATCTTTTAGTAATTAATTAAGATTCGTGTTCCTGTAACTGATCGTGATTTTTAACATTCAGGTTGGTAGTATCCGTTAGTTAATGTTATTTCCGTTTTGATTGTCGTTTGAGTTTTTGTTTCTCCCAGCAAGAATTGTTAGTGGTGCTGATTTCTGGAACTCATACCTGTCGCTTTTCTGTATCTCTTTTAAATAGACACATTAGAAGCGCAGCTTGTAAGATTCGAAGCAGTGGATGTGTGGTTTGAAACCCTTTACCCGTTAACTTGAAGTCGTTGTCAGATACCAGTGGAAGGTTTGCTTATTCAGAAAGAGATCAATTAAATTATTTTCGATTATAACCAGTCAAATAGATTTTAGGCAAGAAAGGCTTTGAAAAGTGCTAGCTAATATTTGTTTGGAATTCGTCGCTGTATTAAAATAAGTACAGAAAGATGCGTTGTGTTTACTCCACTTACCTTGTTTAAATGATCCGAAATTATTTCTATGGACTTGTTATTATTTCATTTTTGAAATTCGGCTAATTCTTTCTTCCAGTTCTTTGATGGCAGCAAGGACTGTCGTCATTTCTGGTTGGGTTTCTGGAAATTCGAGGCTGGTGTAAGCATAAAAGCGCCAGATTTCCATTACATCGCTGGCTTCAACGGAATAAGGTGTATAGATTGGATTGAGTGATTTTAACCGGATAATGCCGTCTGGATTAACCGTCACCATTTTAAATACGAAATCTTGTTGTCCTTTGAGAATGACAATGCAAGGGGTGTCAGGTTTTAGGTAGGTCCAGTCGGCCACATATTGAGCAACAATATCGCTGCCTTCAGGAATGGGAAGCATGGAATCTCCGGTTGATGGGAAAATCCGGAATGTGCCTTGTGTGGGGAGGTTGGGGATTGAATATTTGGGCAAGGTGGCAATATATTCTGGATCGCTGTAGCCTGTCATGTAACCTGCTTTTGCCTTTATAGGTACGTATTCTACATTTTCATTATTCGATTTATCTACCGAAATAGCGAGTACCCGAAGGTTTCCACCCCGGAGGTATACATCGTTTCCACCCTCTAGTTCCCGCATTTTTAGTTCTCCCAATTTCGAGAGGTCAATTCTCAACAGTGTATCAATACTTATTTTGAAGAAGTCTGAGAAATTAAGGTAATCCTCTGGTTGTGGTGATTTGGTGTTACCTGCTTCAATCGCAGCAATTTTTGCGCGGGTTAAGCCTAATGCTGAAGCAAGAGCTTCTTGGCTCATTTTTTTTCGTCCCCGAAGAAATTTAATATTTCCGGCGAAAAAGATTTTTTGTTTTTCCTTGCTCACTTGTTATATTTAGAAACATTAAATTGTTATTATTCGTAACAAAGTTAGGCGTATTTTTTTTATTATGAAAGCGATTGCCGAAAAAAAAGAAATCATCAAGCAGTTGAAGGAGAAGATACTTGCAATGGAGAGACCCGGTATGGGGGAAGGAAGTCAGAAGCTTGATTTTGGGCTGGGACCAATGACGGCAGCTTTCCCTGGAGGTGTTTTCCCTGTGGGGGCAATACATGAGTTTATTAGTCCTACGGAAACCTGTGCTGCGGCTGCCAATGGCGTTCTTGCAGGCTTGCTGAGTTCCCTTATGGAAAAAGGAGGTCTTTGCCTGTGGATAGGAGCTGATCGGAGGTTATTTCCTCCGACTCTGAAATTCTTCGGAGTTGAGCCGCATCGAGTTATTTTTATTGATGTGAGGCAGGAGAGGGATGTGCTTTGGGTGATGGAGCAAGGATTGAAATGTGATGCGCTGGCGGCTGTCGTAGCTGAATTGCAAAATGTCAATTTTGCAGAATCCCGTCGTCTGCAGTTGGCGGTGGAAAGCAGTCGGGTAACAGGCTTTATACATCGTTATCGTCCGCTTGTTGAAAATGCGTTGGCTTGTGTTTCGCGATGGAAAGTCAGGCCCTTGCCTGGCCGAATCAATGAAGGGCTTCCCGGTGTCGGATTTTCCCGGGTGGAGATAAATCTGGAGAAGGTTCGCAACGGTAAGCCGGGTATTTGGCAACTTGAGTGGAGAAACGGAACATTTGCATCTCTAAAAGAGCCTCGAAAGACTGCCCCGGCTGCTGATTTTGCACAAACAGAAAGGAATTATGCTTAAGCGTTATCTGTACATCTGGTTTCGTTACTTGTCTGTCGATCGGCTGTCTAAGGCTCGTCCAGAGCTTCGAGGTAAGCCTTTTTTGTTTTACGCTCCAGAGCGAGGACGCATGGTGGTACGTGCTGTAAGTCCGAGGTTGACAAAGGAAGGGATAGCTTCTGGCATGGTGGTCGCCGATGTGCGAGCGATTATACCCGAAGTTGATGTGTTTCTTGATGAGCCGGAATTGGATAAAAAGGTATTAAACAGGTTGGGCGAATGGTGTTTTCGTTATAGTCCTGTGGTTGCCCTTGACTCGCCTGATGGCTTATTGTTGGATATCTCGGGTTGTCCTCATTTGTGGGGCGGTGAAAGCTCGTATATTGAGGCGATCACCGCCAGGCTTCGTAATGGAGGCTACCTTGTGTCGACAGCTATAGCCGATACCATTGGTGCTGCCTGGGCTGTGGCTCATAATAGAGATCGGTTTATTGTTGAACCCGAAAAGCAGGAGGAGGCTCTTGCTCCTTTGTCACCTGCTGCTTTGCGACTAAATGAGGCTGCGTTGCAGTTAATGGGAAAGCTTGGGTTTCGGCAAATCGGTCAACTTTTAAAAATTCCAAGGACAAATTTGCGTCGGCGTTTTGGTGATGAGGTGCTTCTTCGGTTGGGGCAGGCATTGGGCACTGAGCAAGAAGCATTGAGTCCCATTCGTCCCGCTCCGGTTTACCTGGAACGCTTGCCTTGTCTGGAGCCTATTCGGACTGCCAAAGGAATTGGAATTGCACTGAATCGCTTACTTGATCTGCTGTGTGCGCGTTTTTTTAGTGAAGGAAAAGGTATGCGAACGGGTATTTTAAAAGGCTACCGTATTGATGGGGAGACGGTACAGATCAGCATCGGGACTAACCGGGCATCGCGCAATGCAGCTCACCTTTTCAAGCTATTTGAATTGAAAATACCAGAGTTGGAGCCGGCACTTGGTATTGAGCTGTTCACGCTGGAAGCTATCTTGGTTGAAGATGTTAGTGAGTCCCAGGAATCTTTGTGGAGCATTGGGAATGATGATCAAACCGTTATTGCTGAATTGCTGGATAATATTGCTGGTAAGGTAGGCGAGCAAGCTATTCGCCGGTATCTGCCGCAGGAACATCATTGGCCTGAAAGTTCAGTAAAGGAAATTAGTTCGTTGGAAGGACAACCGGAAACGACTTGGCCTACCGACCGTCCACGTCCTCTTCATCTTTTACCGAATCCTGAACCAATTGAGGTGATGGTGGCATTGCCAGACTATCCGCCCTTACATTTTTATTATCATGGCGAAATTGTTCGCATTGTTCGGGCTGATGGTCCCGAGCGTATTGAGCAGGAGTGGTGGCTTCAGTCTGGCCCCCCGCGTGATTATTATCGGGTTGAAGATAGTCATGGAGCTCGTTATTGGTTGTTTCGGTTGGGATTGTATGGCGCTGAAAAAACGCAGTGGTTTCTGCATGGATTTTTTGTTTGATTAAAGTGTAGGCTTATCATGGATTACGCAGAATTACAGGTGACATCAAATTTCTCCTTTCGTCGGGGAGGTTCGCATCCGGAAGAAATTGTAGAGCGAGCAGCAGAATTAGGCTATCGAGCCATTGCTATTGCAGACCGGAATACGCTGGCGGGGATTGTTCGGGCGCATGTGGCAGCTCGGGAGAGAGGCATTCGTTTCATTCCTGCTTGTCGTCTCGATCTGCTGGATGGACCTAGTTTGTTGGCTTATCCAACCAATAAAACTGCTTACGCTAATTTGTCAGCATTACTTACGGAAGGTAACTTGCGGGCTGAAAAGGGGGAATGCCACTTGTATCGGGCTGATGTGTTTAGGTGTGCTGCTGGGATGAAATTTATTGTTGTGGCACCAACATCGCTTAATGCTGATTTTGATTTTCAAGCTGATTTTACAAATGCTTTAGAGGAATACAAAGAAGCGCTGGGTAGCAATCTGTACCTTGCAGCAAGTTTTTCGTATCAGGGATACGACCATAAAAAGTTGTTCCGACTTTCCGGCTTAGCGGACAAGTTGGGTGTCCAGTTGGTGGCGACGAATGATGTGCATTACCACATGGGGGAGCGTAGGGAATTACAGGATATCTTAACCTGTATTCGAGAGAAATGCACGATTAGTACTGCAGGTTTTAGATTACATCAGAATGCAGAACGACACTTGAAAACAGTTGCTGAAATACAACGTCTTTTTAGGCAATACCCAGAGGCCGTTCGTTGTGCCGTGGAAATTGCAGATGCCTGCCAATTTTCACTGGATGAATTGAAATACCTTTATCCGGAAGAGATTACCAGTGAGGGGCGCACGCCTATGGAGGAGTTGCTATTCCTTACTTGGAAAGGTGCTCACGAGCGTTTTGGAAGGGAAGTTCCTGAAAAGATTAAAGCAACGATTCAGATGGAGCTTGATTTTATTAAGCGAAAAGACTATGCTTCTTATTTTTTGACGGTGTATGATTATGTTCGGGAAGCCCGCTCCCGGGGGATTCTTTCTCAGGGGCGGGGGTCAGCGGCTAATTCAGTCGTTTGCTATTGTCTTGGTGTTACTTCCGTCGATCCTTCAAAATTTAAACTGCTATTTGCTCGATTTATGAGCGATGAGCGCAATGAGCCGCCAGATATTGATGTGGATTTTGAGCATGAGCGTCGCGAAGAAATCATACAATATATTTACAAGAAATACGGTAGAGACCGGGCTGGCATTGTGGCAACGGTAACGCAAGTGCATTGGAAAGGGGCCGTGCGCGATGTGGGAAAGGCGATGGGGCTGTCCTCCGATATAATCAATATGCTTTCCAAGTCGGCCTACGAGTTTACGGATGAGTGGCTTGAAGGGAAATCGTCCTCACCAGGGAGTTTTAATGCCAATGACCCATATTTACGAAAAGTGCTGGAGCTAACCCGGCAGTACATCGGCTTTCCCCGACAGTTGGGACAGCACACCGGAGGGTTTGTGATAACCCGGGGGAAGCTGCATGAATTGTGTCCTATCCTGAATGCCAGAATGGAAGATCGTACATGTATTGAGTGGAATAAAGACGACATTGAGGCCTTGGGTTTTATGAAAGTAGATGTTTTGGCCTTGGGAATGCTGACTTGTATTCGAAAGGCCTTCGAGCTTGCCAGGCACCACTACAAGCTGGATTTTACACTGGCCAATATTCCGCAGGATGATCCGAAAGTTTATGAGATGATTAGTCATGCTGATACGTTGGGGGTATTTCAGATTGAAAGTCGGGCGCAAATGTCTATGCTTCCACGTTTAAAGCCCAGTCGTTTTTACGACTTGGTGATTGAGGTGGCGATTGTCAGGCCTGGTCCCATTCAAGGCGATATGGTTCATCCATATTTAAAGCGACGAAATGGAGAAGAGCCTGTCGAGTATCCGTCGAAAGAGCTGGAAGCGATTTTAGGGCGGACGTTGGGAGTACCTTTGTTTCAGGAGCAGGCCATGGAGATTGCCATTGTTGCCGCAGGCTTTACGCCTGCTGAGGCCGATGGATTACGTCGTAGCATGGCAACCTTTAAGGCTAAAGGTGAGGTGAGTCGATATCGAGAGAAACTGGTGACAGGCATGGTGAGAAATGGTTATGCCCAGGATTTTGCAGAACGGGTGTTTAAACAACTCGAAGGTTTTGGTAGTTATGGCTTTCCGGAAAGCCATGCTGCAAGCTTTGCTTTGCTGGTTTATGTTTCTTCCTGGATTAAGTGTTATTATCCTGATGTTTTTGCAGCGGCTTTGCTCAACAGTCAGCCCATGGGATTTTACCAGCCAGCCCAGCTTGTTATTGATGCCCGTAAACATGGGGTAAAAGTCCTTCCGGTGGATATCAATCTTTCAGAATGGGATAATATTTTGGAAGAAAAGGATGGTCGTTATTGTGCTGTTCGATTGGGATTCAGACAGGTGAAAGGGCTTCGGCAAGAAGATATGCAGCTCCTGGTATTAAAAAGAGCTGCTCCGTATCGGAGTATGAATGATCTTCTTATCTCGGGGATATCTCCATCGGTATTGGGGCGGCTGGCTGATGCCGATGCCTTTCGTACTATGGGGTTAGATCGGCGCCGGGCATTATGGGAAGTGTCAGCTTTGCACGATCATCCTATAGGAGTGTTCGCCGGAACGTCTTCGCAAAGTGGGGGCGAAGGGGCTGTTGAGTTGCCGACGATGACAGCAGGAGAGCATGTAATTCAGGATTATGCAAGTACTTCACTTTCATTAAAAGCCCATCCGGTAAGTTTTATCAGGCAGAAGTTAAATCAATTGCGGGTAACACCTACGGCCGATTTGAGCAAGATGGAAAACGGTATGCTTGTTAATGTATGCGGACTAATAACTGTTCGACAACGTCCGGGAACAGCAAAAGGGGTCTTGTTTATTACTATTGAAGATGAAACAGGTTTTGCAAACCTGGTCGTTTGGGCAAAAACTTTTGAGGAATATCGTAAGGTTATTTTGCAATCCCGATTGCTTTTGGTGTCAGGAAAGCTACAAATTGAGGGTGAAGTGATTCATGTGGTTGTTAATCGTTGTGTCAACCTGAATGAATTGATGAGTTTTAATACTGATGCCCGCACTATTGGGGCGGTACGGAAATCAGCTCAAGAGGAGGCAGCAGGAAATGAAAAGGCTTTTAAAGGAAAAGCTGTGCAGGGAGAGCTTTTTCGTTCAAGAGATTTTAAGTAGCAAGATAAGAGTAGGGGGCTCTGGTTGCTTTCAGCTTAGTGTGGGGTGTTGGGTTGCTCCGTGGGAGAATTTAAAGGTCGATGCGTGGTGTATAATCGTTAAGACTTAATCAAACGATTTGAGAGTGTTCAACTAACTGTGTCATGTAAACAAAAATGAATGTTTTAAAATTTACATGATATGGGAAAAGAAAAGTTTGATTACGAGAAGTTCAAAAAGGAGGCGCTTGAAGGGTTACGCTCGGGCAAAGGGATGAGTGGTCCGGATAACGTATTGTTGCCCTTGTTTAAGGATTTTCTGGAAGGAGCCTTAGATGGCGAGCTGGATAATCATTTAAAGGATTCAGAAGATTCGAATCGTCGTAACGGGCATAACCGCAAGACCATCAAAACCGATCAAGGGAGTTTTGAGTTGGAAACTCCGCGCGACCGGAATGGTGATTTTGAACCGGAATTGGTTCGCAAACGCCAGACTGTTATTGGAGAAGCTTTCGAAAACCGCATCCTTTCGCTGTATGCCAAGGGGCTGAGTTATGCCGACATTCAGGGGCATTTACTTGATCTGTATGGGATGGATGTTTTGGTGGGAAAGTTAAGTGCCATTACCGACAAGGTTATTCCTTTGATCCAGCAATGGCAGGGACGTCGTTTAGAAGCTGTTTACGCCATTATCTGGCTTGATGCTATGCACTTTAAAGTTCGGGTAAATGGGCAGATGATCAGCAAAGCAGTTTATATCATTCTGGGGCATACCATGGAGGGGCAGAAAGATTTGTTAGGGATGTATATTTCGGAGAGCGAAAGTGCGCGATTCTGGCTTAGCGTGCTGACTGATCTTCAAAACCGGGGAGTACACGATGTGCTGATTGCTTGTATGGATAACCTCAAAGGCTTTACCGAGGCGATAGAAG